>JAJTDQ010000070.1 GCA_021300505.1 Cryomorphaceae bacterium | reverse complement strand
TGGAATTGCAGCACTAACGATGGCTGCATAAAAACACCAGACGGATATTTCGAACCCTGGGAACATTATTTCGGTAATCATTAAGGAAACAAAGATCAGTATTCCAAACCATCGCATGCCTTTACCGGTGCTAAAAAATGACGGGATAACGGTGGCTACGAAATAAGCTATTCCCTTGTAATTCAAGTTGAATTCCGGATAGTCAAGCACATAAAGAATATGGTGCTTATAAATCTGAGCACTTACAGGAAATGCCGCCAAGCAAAACGCCAGATACCCACCCACGAGTACACCGATGGCCAGTATAAACCGCAGATAACCTCGTGACTTTTCATCTTTTTCGGCAACTAAAATGCTCCAAGGAACATAGATCGGCCAAAAGACCTGAGCAAAGAATAAAAAGAGATAGATGAACTCGTGTTGAAAATGATGAACGGATGGTGCCGAAAATGACAACCAAATGAACCCTTCAATAAACTGTTGAACAGCAAAGTAAAAGGGGATAGCGGCGAATGGAAACAACTTTCGATCGCGGTTGATCGCAACGGAGAATCCTCCAACAGAAGCTAGAACACCTCCTGCTATAAAACTGGCACTGGCTGAAAAGCACATATCTTGAGTGGTTTACTCAAAGGTCATGAGATTTTTTCTTCTAAAACCTCACCAACGTCATCATTAAATGCGATTCTTATTTCATTAAAAAACTTGGAGATCAGCGAAGTTCTTCAGCCAGATACTTTGCCGTAAATGACTTCTTCGCATATTTTTTCACAACTTCCTCTGGTGTACCCTGCGCAATGATCATTCCTCCATTTTTACCACCTTCTGGACCAACATCAATGACATGATCAGCAACTTTTACGATATCCAAGTTATGCTCAATGACCAAAACTGAATTTCCTTCATCAACAAGGCGTTGTAGTACTTCCAACAGCAATCGAATGTCTTCGAAATGCAATCCTGTAGAGGGCTCATCTAAAATATAGAACGTGCTTCCTGTGCTCTTTTTCGCTAACTCTGAAGCGAGTTTTATGCGTTGTGCCTCACCACCCGAAAGCGTGGTTGATGGCTGTCCAATTTTAATATAACCCAATCCTACAGATTGCATGGTGGCCATTGGACGGTATATTTTAGGAATCGCCTCAAAGAAATGTGTCGCATCTTCAATGGTCATGTCCAAGACATCAGAAATTGACTTCCCTTTAAATCGTACTTCAAGTGTTTCAGAATTGTACCGTTTCCCATTGCAGGTCTCACATTCCACATAGACATCGGGCAAGAAGTTCATTTCGATCAACTTTAATCCACCGCCGTTGCATGTTTCACAGCGACCACCCGAAACATTGAATGAAAACCTTCCTGCCTTGTATCCTCGAATTTGCGCTTCGGGAAGGGACGCAAACAAGGAACGTATTTCATCAAACACCTTCGTATAGGTTGCAGGATTGGATCTTGGCGTTCGACCAATTGGGCTTTGATCTATTTCAATAACCTTATCCAGATGTTCTAGGCCTTCTATCGACTTGTAAGGCAATGGTTTTTTTACACCATTGTAGATATGTTGAAGTAAAATCGGATAAAGTGTATGGTTAATCAGCGTTGACTTCCCACTACCTGAAACTCCTGTTATGCAACTAAACGTGCCTAATGGAATAGACAAATCGACATTGCGTAGGTTGTGTCCTGATGCTCCTTTGAGTACAAGCTGTTTTCCATTTCCTTTTCGGCGTTCCTTTGGGATCTCAATTTTCAATTCACCGCGAAGGTATTTCGTTGTTAATGAATCGACAGACTGCAATTGGTCCACAGGACACGCATTCATGATCCGTCCACCATTGACTCCAGCACCCGGACCAATATCCACCACAAAATCTGCCGCTTCAATCATTTCCTTGTCATGCTCAACCACGATGACACTATTCCCTGCGTCGCGGAGACGTTTGAGTGAGTTGATCAATCGGGTATTGTCACGCTGGTGCAGGCCAATCGAAGGTTCATCCAGGACGTAGAGCACATTCATTAACTCTGAACCAATTTGCGTGGCCAAACGGATGCGCTGTGCTTCACCCCCAGAAAGTGTTTTGGCTGAACGATGAAGAGTCAGATACTCTAAACCTACCTCAAGAATAAACCGCAGACGGTCATTGATTTCCTTTAAAATCTCTACGGCGATTAATTTTTCATCTTTCGACAAATGACTTTCCAAAGAAAAAAACCAAGGTGCCAATTCCGACAAATCCATTAGGGCAAGTTCACCGATGTTTTTTTCATGGATGCGAAAGAAATGGGCTTCTCTCTTCAAACGTGTCCCTTCACAAACTGGGCATGTTTTCTTATTCATAAAGCTCGACGCCCAACGTTGAATGGCTGCAGTACTGTCCTCAGAATGGCGCGAAACAAAGTGAATAATTCCCTCGAAAATTATTGCATTGCTTCGCTTTGTTCGCTCCATGTCTTCATTTCCGTAGAGAAGGACATTCATCACATCCTCAGAAATCTCAGCCAATGGAGTAGTTAAATCATACCCTTCCTGGACCAAATAATCTCCAATCTTGTCAAAGATCCAAGTTCGTTTAAATTCTCCCAAGGGTGCAAAACCGCCTTTCTTGACTGAAAGTGATGGGTCAGGAATTATCTTATCAATATCAGCCTCAGAAACTTCACCGAGTCCACTGCAGCTTTGACAGGCGCCATACGGTGAATTGAAGGAGAATAAACTCGGTTCTGGTTCAGGGTAAGAAATCCCTGTTGTTGGACACATGAGCGAACGACTGAAGTGGCGAGCGGCATTTGTTTCATGGTCCATGACCATCATTGCTTTGGAACCATGTCGCATTGCGATCAATACCGAATCATAAATTCGCTTTCGGTCATTCTCATTGATGAGGAGACGATCTATGACTATTTCAATATCATGCACTTTATAACGGTCTAGGCGCATGCCTCGTTCGATGTCCTTCACTTCACCATCAATACGCACTTTTGTGAAGCCCATCTTCGCAATCTGCTCGAACAATTCGCGGTAATGTCCTTTACGACCTTTGATCCGTGGAGCTAAGAGAATGACTTTCTTGCCTGCGTAATGTTGAATGATTAAATCTACAATCTGATCATCCGAGTATTTCACCATGCGTTCTCCGGACTCATACGAATAAGCCGTTCCAACACGGGCAAAAAGCAAACGCATGAAGTCATAAACCTCAGTGATGGTTCCTACAGTAGATCTCGGGGATCGAGAAACGGTCTTTTGTTCAATGGAGATCACTGGGCTAAGCCCTTCAATCTTATCTACATCTGGACGCTCTAAACCACCTAAAAACTGTCGTGCGTAGGCAGAAAACGTTTCGATATATCGTCGTTGCCCTTCAGCAAAAATAGTGTCAAAAGCCAGTGAAGATTTACCACTTCCGCTCAAGCCCGTAAATACAACCAATTTATTTCTTGGAATCATCAAATCGACATCGCGCAAATTATGTTCTCTCGCACCGTAGATGCGTATTGAATCTTCTTCTATTTGCTCTTTCATATCTATTTTATTTCCCTAATTTATTTTGGTTCATTCAACAGTATAACAACACGAACACTGAATTGTGCTGCAATACATTTCGAATAATTCAAAACGGAGTTTAAGTTAGAAAGAATCTAGAAAATGGGGATTCGAAGCGTGAATGAAATCGAAAGAAAGCCTATTTCTTTTCTGGGAATCGGATGGTATTTCGATATAGAAAATAGAATACAACGATAAAGAAAATAAGGAAGATAGGCAAAGGCCAAACCACCCCTCCGCGGATATGCCAAATGATGAGTAATGAAAGTCCCAAGGAGATCGCACCTACCAATAGAAAAACAAGCCACACTTGAAAATCACTTTTACCAGAATATACAAGGTGATGCGTGGTATGATCCTTTCCACCCACCATAGGCGACTGACCTTTCTTTAGTCGGTTGATTACTACAGTTAGGGTATCTACAGCAGCTGGCGTAAAGGAAATCAGCACTAAAATAACCGCCGACCATGAAGGAGATTCAACTTCAGATGGTGCATTCCAAAGATAATGTACGGCAAAGAATGCCACGAACAATCCAATAAACTGGCTGCCTGCATCTCCCATAAAAAGTCTTGATGGGTGAATGTTGTAGCGCAAGAACCCGATTACCCCACCAATCATCGCAATTAACGTGAGTGACCAAAGATCCGTCTTCCATCCATGCATGATAATCCCACCAATAAACGCCGAGAGTAAAATAAACAAAACAGTAGTCCCTGTGATGCCGTCCATATTGTCGAGCATATTTAAGGAATTCATAATCAGCACCACCCAAAACAAAGTAAAAATGGCATCAACTACCGGAATATGGAAAAGGTCAATCACCGTATCCGTATATACCATAATCACTCCACAAAGAATTTGAGCGGCCAATTTAAATAGAGGCTTTGTATTGTAGGCATCATCTGCAAGCCCCATCACAAAAGCAAGACAACCGGCACCAAATAAACCAAGAAAATGTTTATCATGAAAAATACTACCTTGATTCATGACAGCTTCATATGCAATGGCAGAAAATACGAACACAACAAAGAAGCTAACGCCACCGAGAGATGGTTTGGACTGATTGCTCCAACGCACGACAACATCGTTCTTATTTCTGATTCCCAATGTTTGAGAAAAGGACAGCAAAAGAAGATTGCAAATCAACGCAATTAGTATTCCCCCAAGAAGAAATCCGAGGGCATATGTCAGGTCGGTAGCAGTCACGACGTTTGGTTAAAATGGTGAAGCAAAAGTAGTAAAATCTATACCTAAACCATCTTTTTCTGACACAATCGGATTCTCTAAACCCCAATTGATATTGAGTTTTGGATCATTCCACATAATAGTCGCTTCATTTTGAGGTGAATACAATGCTGTACATTTATATGAAAAAATTGTATTTTCTTCTAGTGCAGCAAATCCATGAGCAAAGCCAGCAGGAATCCAAAATTGTAGACCATTGTCCGCAGACAATTCAATAGCAGCATGTTGGCCATAGGTCTTCGAATTTTTTCGCAAATCGACAGCTACGTCAATGACCTTACCCTGAAGTACAGAAACCAACTTTCCTTGAGCCGCTGGAGGCGATTGAAAATGCAATCCACGCAGCACATTTTTCTTAGATACCGAAACATTGTCTTGAACGAATTTCACCTCGTCACCCAAAAGCTCCGCATATTTTGCTGCATTATATGTTTCAAAAAAGTAGCCCCTGCCGTCGCTGAAGCGTCTCGGTTGTAAAACAATCAAGCCGTCAATGTCCAGTTTTTCGACAATCATTTTCTCTTAAATTTTGCAAAGAAATTTTTCAATCGTTCAATCCAACGTTGACGGAATGGTTTAACATCACTTTCATAGTATCCGTAGCCATAGCCGTAACCGTAACCGTAACCGTAACCATATGATGAAGTACCTGATGATTTCAATCCATTCAATACCACGTTTAATTTTTGAAGCTGTTCCATTTCGAACAACTCTTTAACACGTTGTGCAAAAACGCGTTTTGAATAATGTGACTTAAACACATAAATTGGAATATCAGATTCACTCAATACCCGAACACCATCAGACACCAATCCAATTGGAGGGTTGTCGATAATGATCACATCGTACTGCAGTTTCAACTCTGCTACAATTTCTTTGAAGCGATTACTGAGTAGCAGCTCAGAAGGATTTGGTGGAATTGGTCCTGCCGTGATAAAATCCAAATGCTCAATTGATGATTTCTGTATACACTCATCAAGTTGGTACTGATTCACAATCAAACCACTCATCCCTCGCTCATTATTCACACCAAAGCCAAGGTGAATCTTTGGCTTGCGCATATCAAGGTCTAAGACGATTGTTTTTTTACCTGAAAGCGCAATGATTCCAGCAAGATTGAGAGCAACAAATGTTTTACCTTCACCCGAGATGGAAGACGAAATTGCAATCGTTTGATAATTCGGATGAATGTAACTCAGGTTGGTTCGAATCTTACGCATCGATTCAGCAAGCATAGATTTCGGAGAATCACCTACGACGATTTGTGAGTGCTCCATTTTCATTTTTGTCAATGGAACCCCACCTAGAATTGTCGCTTGCTCTGGCAATATTTTCTTCAAGTCATCCAACATATTGATTTCGTTGAACGTCAAATAGCGGAAGAATAAAATGGCTACACCTAAGACAAATCCGAACATGATGAAGGTGGTGTAAATCAACTTCCGATTTGGTGAAACAGGCACATTATTTACAATCGGTCTAGATAGAATTCTGTTGTTTGATGAATATCCAGCGTCGGAAATCGCATATAGCACCTTACTCTCCATCAAAAGTGAGTAATACTTCTCGTTCAGGTCTTGTACATTTTTTAGGCGGCTGAATTCCATTTTCTTTTCAGGAAGATCAAAATATTCCGTATTGTACCCATTGATTTGGTCCTTCAAGCTTTTACTTTGATCATAAAGTCGGTCTAAAATTACGCCGACACTTTTTCTGACGTTACTCAATTTAGAGTCAATTCGCGCTTCTAGAGATCTGACCTCAGCACTTTCTGGCGTAATTTGAAACAACAAGTCCTCTTTTTTCTCCAGTAATTCGTGAAGTTGCGCGATTTGAACAGATAACGATTGCTCATAACTTTTTCCTAGCATTTCAGGCAACAACCGATAAACATCCAATCGATTTGGATCATTTTTTAGTTTTTTACCCACCTGATTTAATGAACGAATCTCATCGTCAATGATAAACATCTGGTCTTGAAGCTTGGAAATATTTTCGGAAATGGTCATCCCCGCCTCTTCAGGATCTGGTAAATTGCTTTTACGCTGAAAAACCATAAGACTGTCTTTCGAGTTTTTCAATTCACCCGCCAATGAGTCCAATTGCTGCTCGATAAATAGAAGTATGTTCTCGGATCCCTTTTGTTTGACCTCATCATTGTATTCAATGTATGCTTCTGCAACGGCCAATGCGATATTGTGACAAAGTTGTGCATTATTCCCCCTAAAGGTAATCTGGATCGTCTTGGCAATCGGATCAATCGGAACAACTTGTAATGAGGATAAATATCGTGCAGCAAACGACTCCACGCTGTTGAACACAAAATAAAGTTCATTGTCATCAGAATCCTTTTTAAGGTCAGAAGGATTTGCTGATTTGACAACTAAATCAAAATGTTTGTTCTGTATATGTTCGTTAAGTAAACCTTTTACCTTATGCGCTCTTCCACCATGGTTGTAGGATAGTGTCACAAATTTTCCATCAAAATCCAAGAAAATTTGCGCCCCAATAAGCGAGGAGTCCTTCAATGCGTATGGTAAGATATTCAACTCAGGAGAATTGTATTTTTCCTCGGTAAGAACGCTTCCTTTTGAGAATAGACTCACATTAAAGTTAATGCGTTGAACAGCGCGTTCAAACATGAATTGTGAACGAATCAACTCCACATCAGAAGATATATCTTCTTGCTTACTATTGATGTTTTTCACTTCAAGAATCTCTGCCGCATTGTCCTCATTGTCCAATTGAATCAACATAGATGACTCATACACTGGCTTCGTATAGCGCAAGAAAAAATACGCTACGGTTGTAAACAAAGCAACAAAAAGTACTGGCCACCACCAATACCGTTTTAGAACCGTTCCAAGGATTATTGGATCATAATCCTTATTGATTATTAAACTCTTTTTATTCACCTTATTTTAAATTCCTTATAACTGTGATGATAATAAACACACTAGACAGTGTTGATAGGACAGGAGCGATTTCCGCAACAATACCACGCACTACATCCGGGTTCGGTTCCACGTAGATGTAATCGTTGGCCTGAACCACCATATCCACAAATTTCAATCCTTCGATGGTAGATAAGTCTATGATATACACCTTTCTTTGGCCGTTTTCTTTTCGAATCAATTTAATGTTCGCTGCTCTACCTCGATCTGCAATTCCTCCCGCTTGCGCAAGTGCCTCCATAATCGTGGTGTTCGAATTCACCAAAGGAATTACCTTGGCATCACTTCCTCCACCAGGGAATACAATCACACGTTGATTTGTTACTTTGACTTGAACAAATGGATCACGGTATTGTGCGGAAAATAAGTGTTCTAAAGTGTCCTCACATTGCTTTATTGTAAGTCCTTCGATATGCACCTCACCAATTACCGGAAGCTCAACATTACCCGATTTCATCACTAGAAATTCTCTACCTTCTTTTTGTCGATCGGTAAATTCAGTAACGCCACTCATGGATTCAAGCAACTTTGTTCCCTATGAAAAGTCCAAGTTGCTTCATGGCTTTGCTGACTTAAGAAGTTCTCGATAATAATTTTCCATATTGGCAACCAATGTTTTATAACTGAATTTGGCTTCTACGAAGTTCCATCCATTTTGTGACATTTTTTCTCGTTTTTTTTCATCTTCCACCAATTCGAGCACCTTTTCAGTGAACATTTCTACGTCATTCAACGGAGTAACAAATCCTGTTTCTCCTTCCAAAAGAATGTCCCGAACTCCACCAACATCCGTAGAAACAACTGCCACACCAGATGCCTGTGCTTCAATCAAACTCACTGGCGTGCCCTCATTCAGGGAAGTCAAACAAATGATGTCCATGCCGGGATTAAACGAACTGATATCTTTAATCCAAGAAGTCATTTCAACGCGAATAGTATCCGTTAATTGCATCGATGCAATCCGCGTTTCAATAGCGGCCCTTTCCGTACCATCGCCAACGATGAAAAAACGTACTTTTTTTGATGTCCGCTTCGAAATATGCTCAACTACATCCAAAAACATGCTGTGGTTCTTTACAGGAGCAAGTCTACCGATGATCGCCACTGCAATTTCATCGTCAGCAATTGAAAACTCCTCACGTGTTAGCTTCCTTTTTTCTTCGCAGTTCGTATGAAACTTCTCTAAGTCAAAGCCGAGATTGATGACCGAAATTTTATCTGAAGGACAAATGCGGTGAATGGCCGAAAGTTCCTGTTTTTGAATGTCTGATATGGCAACAATCCCTGTTGAGTTTTTTGCCAATGACCGTTCGATTTGCTTAAAAATGGTCGTTTTTAACTTTCCAAAATAGGAGTGAAAAACATGTCCATGGAAAGTATGCACAATCACAGGCACTTTCATTTTTTTTGCTGCGCGACGACCTAATGCTCCTGCTTTCGCTGCGTGCGTATGCACAATGTGAGGTTGGAAGTCTTGAATGATTTTTTGAATTCGTTTGTATGCCTGACGATCACTTGTTATCGATGGCTCACGCTTCATTTCTTCAATGAGCAATGGTTCCACATCGTATTCAGCAGCAATATGCAAAGAATCAGATTCACCCTCCTCTGGCAATCCACCTACCAAAAGTGTTTCAAAATCATCTGATAAGTAACGCGACAAAAACACGGCGTTATAGGTTGGTCCCCCGATATTGAAGCGATTGATAATGCGCAATACGCGAATCTTTTCTTTTACTTCCATTGAAGCGTGACATTTTAATTTTTTGAGGGAGGTGTTTTATCCCTCTTCATGTGTTGAAAATTAAATTCCAATTCAACGATACATTGCGCTCAATTGTTGAATTTAGCATCAAAAACTAATGTTGCCAAAATTACAAAAATTCCTGCTGTTTTTACTGACCTTTAACGCTCTTATTGGTAATGGGCAGAATGCCGTACAAGTAGCTACAAACCAAGTTGCTAAAAGTCCAGACATGGCTGGCGCAACCTTTTCATTTCTAGCCATTGACCTTTCAAACGGAAGTGAAATCGCCTCGAATAATGCGAGCATGTCTATACCTACAGCTTCTACAGCTAAGCTTTTCTCCACTGCAACAGCCTTGGAGATTCTTGGCGCAGACTATCGACCAGAAACACGTATTTACATTGAAGGCTCCATCAATAAAGACGGCCGATTGGAGGGCAATATTTGGATTCGTGGTGGAGGCGATATGACTCTTGGCAGCAGATTTTTTAATGAAAGTGGTCATGAACGCGACTTTCTAAAAACATGGGTGGACACACTGAAATACATGGGAATAAAAAGCATCTCAGGGAGTATTATCGCCGACGGATCTGAATTTGGGTATGCTGGTATTCCTGATGGTTGGAGTTGGAACGATATGGGAAACTACTACGGTGCAGGACCTTCCGGAATTTGTGTTTTCGACAATGCCATTCGCTTTGTGTTCAAAACAGGTGTCTCAGGCAGCCCAACAGAGATTGTTTCTATGTCACCAAACGTTCCTGGCATGACCTTCCACAACTACGTGAAATCTGCCGCTATTGATGATGACCAATCCTACATTTTTGGTGGTCCCTACTCGATGGATCGTTTCGCTACTGGCTCATTGCCAGCTGAGAGAACAGCCTTTGAAGTAAAAGGTAGTGTTCCAGACCCTGAAATTCAACTTGCCTATGAATTGGCAACAGAACTCGAAAAAGCAGGTGTCAAAATCGCAAAAGGTTACAAAGGAGTGCGCCGTGATGACCTTCTTCAAACGGCAAAATATGGCAGTGGATTTTCACTCGTTTATACACATAAAGGCCAGCGCGTTAAGGAGATTGCGACACTCACCAACATGAAAAGCATCAACCTTTTCGCTGAAGGATTGCTTTGCTTGGTCGGGTACAAATTAAGTGGTAAAGGAAGTACTGAAGAGGGATTGAAGCAGTTGGAAAAATACTGGAGTGCCAAAGTTTCTTTTTCAGGACTTTTCTTGAAAGATGGGAGCGGCTTGTCGAGATCGAATGGTATCAGCGCGACGCATTTCTGTACACTTTTGAAAGCAATGAACAGCTCAAAGAATAAATCGATTTATAATGAAACTTTGCCGGTTGCGGGTAAATCAGGCACCCTAACAGGGTTGTGCAATGGTCAGGCGGGTGAAGGAAGGATTCTAGCTAAAAGTGGGACAATGAGTAGAATTAAATCTTACGCTGGATATATCAACTCCAAGTCGGGTAAAAAAATAGCTTTTGCGATTACCATCAACAATTTCAATGGAAGTAGCAGTCAGGCTACAGCGAAGATTGAACAGATTCTAAATGCGCTTGCCATTTATTGAGGCAGTTCAATAGACATGATCTCACGCCAAAATTCTGTGATTGTATTGCCATCACATTGAATCATTTGCGGAACGATGCTCGCTGGTGAAAACCCTGGCGTTGTATTGACCTCGATGACGTGAGGAACATCATTTACTACCATAAAATCGATGCGCGCAACAGATTTCAACTGCAATAAATCATAGATTTTTTTGGCCTGCTTCTGAACATCGATTCGCACCGCATCAGAAACTCGAGCAGGGGTAATCTCTTTTGATTTGCCTAAATATTTCGCTTCATAATCGAAGAATTCATTTTCTGAGGCAATCTCAGTTAGAGGCAAGGCATATACTCCATCAGCACGACGGTAAACACCGCACGTTACCTCAGTTCCGTTTAAAAAAGACTCTACAACGACGGTACGTCCTTCAGTAAAGGCCTTTTCAAGAGAAGGAACAATATCTTGCTCAGTCTTCGCTTTTGAGATCCCATAACTCGACCCGGAATCTGCTGGTTTGATGAACATTGGAAGCCCTAACGACTGAACCAGTTCCTCTGCAGACATTTGATTCACATCCGTCAACAACTCAGATTTTGCAATTTTAAATCCGAAATTGTGCAAGAATTGATTGCAGTACCATTTGTCAAACGAGAGCGCTGATGCTAAAGGACCTGAATTGATACAAGGAATGTTCATCATATCGAGAAACGCTTGCACCTTTCCATTTTCTCCGGGATTACCATGAATGAAAACGATGGCTGCATCCAATTTCACTTCACCCTCCAATTGAAATGACATGGTATTTAAATCCAGTGGAATACGCTCCTCATTGTTCAGCGCAAACCATCCATCGTGGTTGAGTAAAATCCGAAAAACTCGGTATTCAGCTGGAAAATTGTGTTGAATCGTAAGCGCACTTTTCATAGAGATTTCCCACTCCGAAGAAAAACCACCACAGATAATTCCAATCGTTTTCATTGTTTCTTTTTTGCGAAAATACGCGCACCAATAACATCTTAAACATTGTTTCTAAAAAGTTATTGGTCAAATGAATGTTGATTCCTTTGTGAACGACTAAAAATAAATTGTTGAAAAGCTACTCTTTCGCACTGATAAGAAACCCTTTCGTTGAGTTATCTTTACCATTCTATATTTAAAATGCTGTTTACTCATGCGTAAATACTACCTACTGACCTTACTGACTATGGTTTGCTTGACCGTCTCCAGTCAAGTTACCCTATATTCCACAACATTTGAATCATCGAATACAGAATGGACATTTTCAGGTGACCTTACACCGAACACTTGGATTATAAATACCTGTGCTGGTAATGGGCCGAGTACATCAGGAACAAAGGCCTTGTATATCACCAAAGGGGGTGCAGTTCCAGGATGTGGAGCGACAGGAACGGAGCAATATGCTTATGGAAATTCAACATCAGGTACCAATGTGGCTATCGCATCTACTACTATTGATGCTAGTTGCGTTTCAACCATTGATGTGCAATTCGATTATAAAATTGATGGTATCCTCGGGCAAGATTACTTAGAATTGGTGTATAGTACAAATGGAGGAGCGACTTGGACGGCGACTGGTGGAACAATGACAACATCGAATGGTTGGAATTACGTCTTCACTAATCTGCCCAACACTTTATTAGGAACGATTTTCAAATTAGGTTTTCGTTTCACCTACGACAATGCGACATTGTCAGGAATACCTCCTGCAATAGATAATCTTTATGTAACAGGCTTTGATGACCAAAACCCGACCATTACGTGTCCTACACCAACAACAGTTTACCTCAACACCAGTTGCCAGGGATCAATTCCAGACTATACCACTTCAGTTGTTTGGAGCGACAACTGCACCACGTCATCGTCGCTTATG
>JAJTDQ010000069.1 GCA_021300505.1 Cryomorphaceae bacterium | reverse complement strand
AACGTTAACTTTATTCGTGAGGTGGACTTTTATTCCGGTGCTTTTCCGTCAAGTAGAGCCAACGGACTGAGTTCAGTGATATCTTTTAAACAAAAGGACGGAAACCCAGATAATATTATTACCAATTTTGCTTTGGGGTCTAGTGATGTAGCCTTGACTTTAGATGGCCCTTTGGGTAAAAAAGCAGATTTCATTTTTTCAGCACGTCGTTCTTATCTTCAGTTTCTATTTTCAGCTCTTCAGTTACCATTTTTGCCAACATATAACGATTCACAGTACAAGGTCAATGTGAAGATCAATGACAAAAACAAAATTACCTTTCTTGGACTTGGGGCATTTGATCAATTCCGATTAAATACCAAGGTGAATGAGAAAGTAACCGATCCTGAAAAGAAAGAATACAATGAATTTATCCTAGGTAATATTCCATCCCAAGGTCAATGGAGTTATACATTTGGTGTCAACTGGCTTCATTATTCGAAACATTCCTATCAAATGGTGGTGCTTAGCCGAAACATGCTGAAAAACACCTCACAGCGTTATGCGGGAAATGTGGAAACAGAGGCGAATAAAATCTTGGATTATTCCTCATTCGAAGCAGAGAATAAGTTGAGATTTGAACATGTGTATTCTAAGAATGGTTGGAAATTAACTGCAGGATTTGGATACGAATACGCGCGCTACAACAATCAAACGTACAATAAAATCATTGTACAAGGTTTCCCAGTAACGGTAGATTATACTTCTGATTTGTTTCTTAGTAAAGGATCACTTTTTGCACAGGTGAACAGAGGATTGTTTAACGAACGATTGAATCTTTCCCTAGGTCTTCGCAGTGACGTCAGCAATTATTCAAAGTCGATGATGAATCCTTTGGATCAGTTGTCACCAATGATTTCTGCTAGTTACCGTTTGAATGAGCGCTTTTCTATTAATGCAAATGTGGCACGTTTTCATCAGTTGCCTTCATACACAGTGTTAGGTTTTAGAGATGGATCTGGGATGTTGGTGAACAAGCAAAATGATGTGAAGTACATTCGTGCTGACCACTTTGTCCTAGGTACAGAGTATGTAACTAAATTCTCATCTCGCTTCACTATTGAAGGGTTTTACAAAGGGTATAGTCGCTACCCGTTCTCATTAAATGATTCAATTTCATTGGCGAATCAAGGTTCAGATTTCGGAGTTGTGGGTAATGAAGCCGTGAAATCAATTTCGACAGGTAGGGCATATGGTGCGGAATTCTTGTACCAGCAAAAGATGGTCAAAGGATTTTACGGAATTGTAGCTTACACCTTTGTTCGGTCTGAATTCAAGGATAAAAACGGAAGCTTCATTCCATCTTCCTGGGATAGCCGTCACATTGTGTCAGTTACAGGTGGGAAACGTTTCAAAAAAGGGTGGGAAGTAGGTTTCCGTTGGTTGTTCTCAGGTGGATCGCCTTACACGCCAATTGACGTGGCAACCTCAAGTTTAAAGCAAGTTTGGGATGTGAATGGTCAGGGGGTATTGAACTACAATCTGCTCAATACGATGAGAGAATCAAATTTCCACCAGCTCAACATGCGTGTCGACAAGAAAATCTTTTTACCAAAGTTCTCGATGAATTTCTATTTGGATATTCAGAATTTGTATGGATATAAAACCGCTGTGGCACCGATTCTACTGTTAGAAAAAGATGCGAATGGTCAACCAATTACAGATCCGAATGACCCAACACGCTACAAGACGAAATTCATTAAGAACACATCAGGCATTGTTCAGCCTACTTTGGGAATTATTCTTGAGTTGTCTTCGAAGAAAAAAACAACATCAATTTCAACGGTTAAATAAAGGAAAAGTCAACGCGTCGATTGTTTTGCTTACCTTCAGGTGTTGAATTATTGTCGACAGGCAAGCTTTCGCCTTTGAAGTCTATTTCGAGACGATCTTTGGAAAGACCGTGGGAGGTGAAGAATTCAATAATCGCTTCTGCACGTCTTTTTGATAAGTCAAGGTTATATTCATCGGACCCGTCGGCATCTGTATGTCCAGTGACCTTTATACGCAAATCTGAGTGCCCGTTGACAACGCGAACAAGACGAATAAGAAAATCGTGGTACTCTGGTTTAATTTCATCCAGGTCGTAATCAAAATAAATAGGTACGAATTTAAAATTGTCTCGTTCCCTATTTCGAATTTCTGGCGCGAAATATCCTTTGCTGTAATCTGAAACAAAGGTTTTGAACCAGGCTTGCGATGGGGTTGATTTATCACCTTCAGGAAAAGCAACATTTGAGCGATAAAGGATGATTTTCCCTCTGTTGTTTCGACAATCGGTACTTGTGTATTTTCCTTCTATATAACCCGTGCTGTCGTTGTAGCTCATGGTGGCAGAAAGCATACACCACGTCGTTTTTGAACTAGTTTTCTTCTTTTCGATGAACGATTGTTGAAAGTTTAAGTTCTTGCCATTCGTGGTTCCCTTCAGTTTTTTAACGGCGAAAAGTTCAGTATCGTAGATTTCTTCTCGAGTTTTTCCCATGAATTCCTTATCACTTGTGGGAATAGTCAAATAAATGATTGTAGCTTGTTGTATAGTTCCTCCATCGCGAATAAGTATTCCTTGCCAATTGCCTGAAAGCATGGATTGGGTTAGCGCTGACAGAGTCAATACGCAAAACAAAACACTAAGCCACAACGTTTTCATCCCTCGATTATTCGTATAATTTTAGAAAAGGTTTCCATTTGTCATAAGTTGGCGAACATTGTTTCCTTAATTTTGTTTGAAATCAAAACAAGACAAATGAAATTAGTAATAGCAATGGCAGTCGTATTTGCAGCAATGGCCTTCGTAAGTGAAGAGAAAGGTTCAATCTATCAGTTCACCGTTAAAGACATCAATGGAGATGATTTTAAATTTTCATCATTGAAAGGAAAGAAAATTATGGTGGTGAATACAGCCTCAAAATGTGGATTAACACCACAATATGAGCAATTGGAAGAGCTGTACAAAGAATACAAGGATCAGAATTTTGTGATTGTCGGATTTCCAGCCAATAATTTCATGGGGCAGGAGCCAGGATCGAATGAAGAAATTGAATCATTCTGCAAGAAAAATTATGGCGTCACCTTCCCTATGATGGGTAAGATCTCGGTGAAAGGATCTGATATGCATGAAGTGTATAAATTCTTGACAACAAAGTCGTTGAACGGTTTGGAAGACAATCAGGTAGCTTGGAACTTTCAAAAGTATTTGATCAATGAAAAAGGAGAGCTTGAGTATGTAATTTCTCCACGCACTTTGCCTAACGACCCGCAAATTATCGAGTGGATCACCAAAATGTGATTCCCCTTAATTTCTCGTTAATATTTTGTTGATAAGTTCGCTTTTAGTGAGGTGTATTCTATGCCTTCAAACCCTTGTGTTTTCCTATTTTTGTATGTTGAACAACTAACTATCCAAAAATTAGGATTACGATGAGTTAAGAAGTAAAAAAAGACGGGTATTCAGCGGATAATATTCAGGTCCTTGAAGGATTAGAAGCAGTTCGTAAGCGCCCGGCGATGTATATTGGTGATGTCGGTGTTAAAGGTTTGCATCACCTCGTATATGAAGTTGTCGATAACTCCATTGATGAGGCGTTAGCAGGTCATTGTGATACTATCGATGTCTGGATCAACGAAGATAACTCAATCACAGTGCGTGACAATGGTCGTGGTATTCCAACGGCAATGCACACCAAAGAAAAGAAATCTGCTCTTGAAGTTGTAATGACAGTGCTCCACGCAGGAGGTAAGTTCGATAAGGATACGTACAAAGTGTCTGGTGGACTTCACGGTGTTGGGGTTTCTTGTGTGAACGCTCTTTCCATCCACTTACGCGCAACAGTGCGTCGTGAAGGGAAAGTTTTCGAACAAGAATACAGCATCGGGAAACCTTTGTACGATGTTAAAGTTATTGGTGAAAGTGAAGAAACGGGAACAACGGTTACATTTAAGCCGGACGGAACAATCTTCGATTCAACAGAATACAACTACAATACGCTTGCAGCGAGAATGCGCGAATTGGCATTCTTGAACAAAGGCATTACCATCACACTTACGGATTTGCGTGAGTTAGATGAAGAAGGAAAACATTTAACAACGAAATTCCATTCTGAAGGTGGATTGAAGGAGTTTGCGCAATACCTTGATCGTAATCGTGAACCTTTAATCTCTGATGTCATTTACTTTGAGGGTGAGCGCGAAGGAATTCCTGTTGAAGTATCGTTGACTTACAATACGTCTTACACAGAGAACATTCAAGCGTATGTGAACAACATCAATACACACGAGGGAGGAACACACCTTTCAGGTTTCCGTCGTGGATTGACAAATACCTTGAAGAAATACGCCACAGAATCTGGAATGTTGGCAAAAGAAAAAATTGAAATTGATGGTGACGACTTCCGTGAAGGATTGACTGCGGTTGTTTCTGTAAAAGTTCAAGAACCGCAATTTGAAGGACAAACAAAAACGAAACTGGGTAACCGAGAGGTGACTGCTCCTGTAAGTCAGGCGGTTTCTGAGATGTTATCTGCGTACTTAGAAGAACATCCAGCTGAAGCGAAGATTATTGTTGATAAGGTAATTCTTGCTGCTCGTGCCCGTCACGCTGCCCGTAAAGCGCGAGAGATGGTGCAGCGCAAGAATGTATTGTCAGGTTCTGGTCTTCCAGGTAAATTGGCTGACTGCTCTGAAAAAGATCCTGCGGCATGCGAGATCTTCTTTGTCGAGGGAGATTCGGCGGGTGGAACGGCGAAACAAGGCCGCGACCGTCACTTTCAAGCGATCATGCCTTTGCGTGGTAAGATTTTGAACGTAGAGAAGGCGATGCAACATAAAATCTTCGAAAATGAAGAGATTAAAAATATCTATACCGCTTTAGGTGTACGTATTGGGACTGAAGAGGATTCTAAAGCATTGAACCTTGAGAAATTGCGCTACCACAAGATCATCATCATGTGTGATGCCGATGTAGATGGTTCGCATATCGAAACGCTGATTCTTACGTTCTTGTTCCGCTACATGAAGGAATTGATCGAAAACGGATACGTTTACATTGCAACGCCACCTCTTTATCAAGTGAAAAAAGGAACAAAATCCGATTATGCTTGGAATGAGGATCAACGAGACCGCCTTATACAGGACTTGAAAGGTGGAGGAAGTGAGTCTTCTGTGAATGTTCAACGATACAAGGGTCTTGGAGAGATGAACGCCGAACAATTGTGGGAAACGACAATGTGTAAGGAGTCTCGTACATTACGCCAAGTAACCATCGAAAATGCAGCTGAGTGCGATCAAATCTTCTCTATGTTGATGGGAGATGACGTTCCACCTCGTCGTGAGTTTATCGAGAAAAACGCGAAATACGCGAACATAGACATTTGATAATCAATTATTTATTTGAAAACGCTCTTTCGGGAGCGTTTTTTTATTTAAAAAAAACGAATGTTAACACAAGGTTAAGAGCTGAAAAGAATCTAACTTGCGCACAAATTAACACCAGAAAATGAATAAATTCTTTCTCTCTCTCTTCTTTGCAGCCTTCATCGGCATGACTGCATCAGCACAATCTTTTTATGATCGTGCGACTATTCAAACCATTGAAATCTTTTTTGGCTTTGCAAATTGGGATGCGCAAATGGACGCCTTGGCGACAACAACGGAAGATTATCTGTTGGCGGATTCAGTACGTATCAATGGCG
Organism: Cryomorphaceae bacterium; assembly: GCA_021300505.1. GTDB lineage: Bacteria > Bacteroidota > Bacteroidia > Flavobacteriales_D > Crocinitomicaceae > M0103. The sequence goes on along the minus strand of JAJTDQ010000069.1, from coordinate 10,496 downwards.
TAATGTACGATAGTGTAGGAGTAAAGTACAAAGGAAATAGCTCGTACAATGCGAATAACAATAAGAATCCACTTCATATCGAATTGAATTACATCAATGGAAATGCGGATTATCAAGGGTATACTGACATAAAATTGTCTAACGGATACAATGACCCATCAATGATTCGTGAGGTACTATCGTATGCAATTCTTGAACAATATATGGATTGTCCGAAAGCTAACTTCGCGAATGTATATATCAATGGTACACTTCGAGGGGTTTATTCAAGTTCCGAGAATATTGATGATTCCTTTAATGGTGATCACTATTATTCCAATGATGGTGCTTTCTTTAAATGTAATCCTATTGGTGGAGCAGGACCAGGGGGTTCTGGAAGTCCAGACCTGAAATACTTGGGGACTGATTCGGCATCGTATGCCTCTAGTTATGAATTAAAATCTGATTACGGTTGGGAAGAGTTCATCGGAATGATGGATACCCTAAATAACAACTTTACTGCCATTGAGTCTGTATTGGATGTTGACAGAGCATTGTGGATGCTTGCCTTCAATAATGTCTTGGTGAATCTTGATTCTTATTCAGGTGCTTTCAGACAGAACTATTACATGTACCGCGATTTAAATGGTCGTTTTGTACCAACAGTTTGGGATTTAAACATGAGCTTTGCTGGATTCCCAGGTGGAACAGGTGGAGGAGCGTATACCCCGACAACATTGGATCCTATGTCAAATAGCACTTCAACAATTCATCCTTTAATCGTGAAAATGTTGGGTAATCCTTTGTACAAGCGTATGTATATGGCGCATGTTCGCACGATCGTTCAAGAGATTTTTATTTCAGGTTCTTATTTAACGACAGCGAACAGTTTGCGCACAACAATCAATGCGGCAGTTCAAGCGGATCCTTACAAGTTTTACACCTATGCGCAGTACCAAGCGAGTTTAACAACGGCGGTTACTGGAGGAGGTGGACCTGGAGGAGGATCTTCAATCCCTGGAATTCAAACACTCATGACGGCGCGAGCGACTTACTTTGGAACAAACGCAAACTATATTTTAGTTGCACCAACGATTCCTTCCATCAACTTCAGTTCTGCAACACCAACGTATGGTCAAACTGTCACTATAACGGCAACATGCACGAACGAAACCACGGTTTATTTTGGTTACCGTTTCGAGCATCCCTTGAAGTTTACACGTGTACAAATGTATGATGACGGCGCGCACAATGATGGTGCAGCAGGTGACCATGTGTATGGCGTAGACCTAGTGATGAATGGTATGATGATGGAATATTATGTCTATGCTGAAAATGCGAATGCCGGATTGTTTAGTCCGCAGCGCGCAGAGCATGAATTCTATACGTTGATGATCACATTGCCAGTAGCTACTGTAGGTCAAGTTGTAATTAATGAAGTCATGGCGAGTAATAGTACAACTGCAAATGACAATTACGGAGAGAGCGACGACTGGATTGAATTGTACAATACGACATCAACCCCATTAAGTGTTTCTGGTTTGTACCTTTCAGACGATCCACTTTACTTGAATAAATGGCAGATTCCTGCTGGGACATTTATCGATGCAAATGACTATCTTATTGTTTGGGCTGATGATGATACCTCTCAATTTGGCTTGCATTCAAACTTCAAGCTGAGTTCAAATGGAGAAACAGTTGTCTTTAGCAATGGAACAGCATTCTTCGATGATGTTACCTTTGGGATTCAGTCTACAGATGTGTCTTATGCACGCTGTCCAGATGCTGGCGTATTTACCTTTGCACCACCAACCTTTGCAGCATCAAACAACTGTACAGTATCCCTTAATGAATTGGATCAACCATTGGCCGTATCTGTTTATCCAGTGCCAACCTTGGATGTGGTTTATGTTACTTCACAAGAAGAGCAATTGACCTTGACTGTTGTTGATCTCAGCGGACGCCAATTGTACACAACAAAAATGTCTGCAGGTAAAATCGAAATTCCATCAACAGCATGGATGTCTGGGTACTACAGAATTCTCTGCAGGTAAAATCGAAATTCCATCAACAGCATGGATGTCTGGGTACTACAGAATTCTCTTGGCCAATGAGTATACTGGCAAATCAACATCGATTCCAATGATCAAGCAATAAGATTTATCTTTATTTTAGTTAAAAGAGAGTGGTTGATATCCACTCTTTTTTTTAGTGAGTAAATTGAAATAATTCACAATGAAAAGAGCCTGGGCAGGGGTATCATCAATACATCTTTTCAGATTCCGTTTATCCCGCTAATGGGAGGGGAGTTTGATGACTTAGCAACGTTTACGACTAAATTATCTATTTAGTTTTCGACGTTGTTCAATCAGCGTTAATCAAAGACTTTCTGAAAATCACTATCATCAAAACCTGCTATTTGTCTATTTATCATCAAATTTTCTATTAAATTTGATATAATTTCTAAATAAATTCTGATTAATTCATTCAAAAAACAGGTTATTTTTATGACAAAATCAAATCAATATCTCCTTATAATGGGTTTTGTAAGCTTTGGTTTACCATTACTATTTTTAATGCATCTATCTGGTGCAAATTATATTGATGGAATTATTCATGATGGATTTAATCATTTGCTTCGACCATTACTCTTCTTTCTAGTTTTGGAGCCCTTCATTTTCCTATGGAAGAAATACATTCGTAAAAAAGAAATGCCTAAACCATTTTCTAACGCATTCATTGATAATGCTGTAGAGACATATTTTGTCTATTGGCTTATTTTCGTTGTTATTTTCTTTCCAGGGATTCCTTTTTGGAAATGGATGTAAGACCTAAGGACTTTCATGTATTTAATGAATAGAGATGAAAGTATAGACTTAATAAATCGCTAAAAAATGAAATTTGATCCTATAAAAAAGAAAGTGTATTCGGATAATGGGGTATTCATGAAGCAATTAAACTGCCCTTACAAGATGAACTGGGACAATTTAGTAGCGGTCAACGAAAAATTCCGCAAATGCACCTTATGTGACCACCTCATCATTGATACAGCCCATACCACTGATGATGATCTTCTCATAAGTCTTAAGGAAAACCCAAAAACTTGTTTGAAAATAGACTTAAACCAACACAACATAACAATTATATAAAATGGTATTTTGGAAGAGATTAATTAATCCAGAAGGATTGCGTGTAATTAAAACAGCAAGAAGTTTGGCGAGCATAAATAGTGCAGCAAAAAAAGGACTAAAACCTTTACTAAAAAAAGTTGAACCTTCCGAAGATATCCGTTCAAAATATGCAGTTATTCAAAATAAGAAAACGGGAGAAATAGAGGTGTTAGGAGATTATCGACAGGGCCGTTTCACGGGTGAAGATGCGGAGTATGAAAAAGTGATTGATTGGACATATTATTATGCTTATTCATTTAAATCACCTTTTGCGGCCTATCTAATACCTCACGATATCGAGATTGGTGAAAGGGTTATTCTTAAAGACTTAATTGAAGATTATATAGGGGCGAGTTGGAATCAAGGGGATACATACAGACTAGAAAGCTGCGAAGCAATATGGAATGGTACAGACTTCGAAATTCAATATGATCCAAGGTCAAATCGCAGTAATTTTATTGGATAGAAAAGGAATAAACCACGAATCCAATTACATACTTTCAATGCCTCATAGTGATGTTCATGATGAGGTCAAAGTCTTCATATAATCCAGTGAATTTTGAATAAATTGGAACAGGTTCGATTTCTATTATATTTGACATAAATTATCTTTACTTGTTTTGGGCTTAGCCTATAAAGTTAATAGTGCTATGCTAAGGTTTGTAGCGCGAAAAGTTGATCAAATGAATAGCATAAAGAACAAAAATGTCATGTTGAAAGTTGTTTTATACATAGCCATTTCATTGGTGTTGCCTTCATGGTCGCTTGGCCAAAACATCAAGGTAATCGTATTCAACAAAACAGGTTACGCTCTTGATTCGGTGTCATTTCACCAGAATTACTTAGGAAATATCCCTAAGGATTCTGCCGTTGTTCTATCTAATTTGAATGAAATTGTGATGCTAGGCGATGTTCCTTTGCATCGGCCGTTGGGCTGTATTGATGGAAAAAACAGACCATTGAATTTATTGGAATGTGGCACCAAATCAAAGAAAAAGAAAGAAGGTGTTTTTATGTTTGATTTATTGATCTATGAAACAGGAAATGAATACCGATTGTACTGGAGGAAACATGAGTAATGTTTTGACCGTACGCTCGAGATACTTCCTTCTCAATGTACAACTCAAAAAGTTGCTCCATTTGGGTAGTAATGATCCGATTAAAGAATGAAATAATATAAGCTACCCATCAATAAGCTGGTAACTATGGACAGACGAAAATTTATAAAACAATCCACATTTCTTTCCATTGGTGGACTGTTCATTCCCTCTGTTTTTTTCTCCTCCTGTAGAAAAGAAAGCTTATTTGAGGACATCAACTATGATGGTAAAGTGATCATTATTGGCGCGGGTGCTGCCGGAATGTATGCCGCCTATCTTTTGAAATCCAAAGGAATTGACTTTCAAATTTTGGAGGCTAATACCAGTTATGGAGGACGTCTAGCCAAGCTAGAAGGATTCGCGGATTTCCCCATTGATCTTGGGGCGCAATGGCTACATGGAAAAAATAGTCTGTTGGGTGACTTAATTGCAACATCGAACACCCAAATTACCTTAGACGACAGTGCTGAAAAATACTGGTTCAACAATCAGTTGATCGACGTATTGCCCAAAGACGTCAATGCGCTATTTGGAAAGGAAGAGGATGTGCCAGATCTTTCTTTTAAGGATTACGCCATTCAGCAAGGATTTAATAATGAATACAAATACATTGTGGAAAATATTGCAGGAGACTCAGGAGCTTCAGCTTCAGCTATTTCAGCGTATTGGAAAATGAAAGAAGAAGAAAATTGGGTTTCTGGTGATGATGATTTTAAATTTCAAGAAACCTTTTATGATCTTTTTGACCAGCAAATCGCCTCAGTAGTAAAGGACAAAATCACACTAAATGCGGTTGTCAAGAAAATCGACCATTCACAAGATGGTATCGTAATAACCGATACCAATAACTCGACGTATCTCGCCGACAAGGTCATTGTAACCGTTCCTATTTCTATTTTGAAATTAAATGACATTCAATTTGTTCCAACTTTACCTTCGGAGAAAACAAACGCATTTTCAAAAATAGGCATGGGGGCAGGAATGAAAGTGTTTTTGAAATTTTCGAATAAGTTCTTTGACGAAAACATAATTGGCGGTTCTGTTTGTGCGGCGTATGCAGATGAAAGCATTGGGAAATTGACGAATGAAAATGTGCTCCTTGCGTTCATCATGGGCGATCAAGCCGAATACTTAACGGCCTTAGGTAGTGATGTGTCTATAACTAATGCATTGCTTCAAGAATTAGACCTAATGTACGGAGGTCAGGCAACAGCATCATTCATCTCCTCACATGTGCATAACTGGACAAACAACCCTTACGTGAACGGGGCATATTCCTACAGCACCATTGACATGGGAGATGCTAGAAAAATAGCTGCTCAATCGGTCGACAAAAAAATATACTTTGCGGGAGAAGCAATGAACAACAACGGACACCATCAAACAGTTCATGGTGCAGTTGAAACGGGTTATAGGGAAGTCATCAATATCCTAAACGACATTTTAAAATGAGAATAATTTTACTCTTCAGTTTCATGCTTTTCAAATGCTTGGACTCATCCGCTCAAGAATTCAAAGTAGATGCAGCCTATGCCTACATGTATTCAAGCCAATTGGATAAGGCGATTCAATCCTATAATTTTACTCGACCAATACTGACCGAGAAGCAGCCACTTCTTACGAATGGATTAAACACATCTATTTCAACTATTTTTAGAAGTGAAAACCATTTTAAACACGGGATTAACTTTTCCTATGCGTATTTCAGGAGTTGGGCAGAAAACAAAAATTTCTCCAATCAACTCAATCTACATATTGTAAATCTCGGCTACCTTCTTCATTACGAGAACCCTGAAAAGTGCAAAGGACTTTATTCTGATTTGATTGTTTCTGTAACGTCATGTCTTTTGTACAGAGCTGTGAACGAAGAACTTTTTGTATATGATGAAACCCTATCGAAAGCATTTGGAATAGGTGGCAACGTACAATTAAAATTTGGGTATTCTTTTAAACTGAGAAATAATAGTTTCCTGTCGCCATTTCTATCTTTTGCCTACACGCCCTATTTGTTTTCTCCAAATAATGAAGCTGTAATCAATCAAACAAAAGGACTTGTTTGTAAAAATTGGACAGAAATCTTAACGGCACAATGTGGTTTGACATTTCATCTTAAAAAATGAAATAAACATGAATCCTTTGTATGAATTTAGTAGTTTGAATGAATGAATAATCGCATGATTTTGGTAAAATCCAAACTCCAGTCAGATGAAAACCATTAGTTGGAAAGTGAGTTGAATAGAAAGTAGTGACAAATACGAAAAGTTGCTTTGTTAAAGCATTATTTTTGTCATTAATTCAATCAAATAAATTATTCATCAACATAAGGTAAATGGAAGCATACGAATTACAAATCATTGAAAGCCTTATTATTTTAGGTGTTTACATTTTGTTGTATTTTACGTTTAAAACCGTCATCAATAATTCCCTCAAAAAAACTAGGTTAGAAAGAGGCAGGAGAAAAATGGCCATACGATCCGTACAGCTGTTTTCGACGATCACAGCAATAATCCTTCTAACTGGTGTTTGGGGCTTTAAACAAAATGAAATTGCCATCTTTGCAAGTTCAATCTTGACCGCATTGGGTATAGCCTTTTTTGCCCAATGGTCCTTGCTTTCAAACATCACGTCTAGTATTTTAATCTTCTTTAACCACCCCGTTAAATTAGGTGATTCAATTAAAGTATTACACAAAGACTATCAATTTGAAGGTGAGGTAATTGAATTGAGTTATTTCTTCGTACACCTAAAAACCAAAGAAAATCAAATAATTACAATACCTAATTCACATTTCTTTGACAAATCATTTTCTGTTATAGAAAACCAAGATGCGAGCAGACCGCAAATAAAATAAGAAAGTCAGTTCTATGATTTTTCACTTGTTTTTTATGTAAAGCGTCATAGTATAGAATAGTGTGGATTAATCGTGTTTGCCTAGACATAAAAAGCTAGCAGGATTCTGAAAATCCAATAGACTAGAGTTGTAGAAAAAATGTACCATATGAAATACCATTTGATTAGTTTTCTGTCAGGAGTTGTTTTGACTGTACTTTTAAGTTTTAAGGTAGAAGATTATGTCACTAATTTCTCTATAGCAGAGGTGTTGAAAGTCAATGAGTTATGCATCTTCACAGACAGCAGGCCCCTCATGGCTTATGACACGTTAGGTATTATGGAGCTAGGATTTATTAGCGATACCCAGTATGAATCAATCAAAACGCATTTCATGAAACGGGCTAGGAAACAATATCCAGATGCTGATGGTCTTATTCTCCAATTTAAAAGAAAAGGACTTGACAATTGCGTAGTCATTAAGTTCAGATGATTGCTCTATTGTGTCGTCCAAAATGGGTGAACAAAAGCAGCATCTTTGTTTTTTGTAGCTTTATGCGCTTAAATCGCCAACTATTCTTGATAAATTAACTTTTTAAACCATGCCCAAGACCAGCTGTAATGAAACGAGTAAAGTTTTGAAAACAAAATTAATTTTCATTTTGTCGATTATGTCTTTGTTTAGTTGGGGACAAAACTATACATCCTATTATACTGGGAATGCGAACATCGTCACTAATCCATCTGGAGGTGTATGCCTAATGGGGGGTGCATCAGAAGATGATAATGCCATGAAATGGTTTCTCCAAAGGGCAAATGGAGGAGATGTATTGGTACTGAGAACATCTGGTTCTAATGGGTATAACTCTTATCTCTATTCAGAATTAGGAATTCCGGTAAATTCGGTTGAAACAATAGTATGTAACAATGTATTGGCAAGTAACGAACCCTATATAATTCAAAAAATTCAAGAGGCGGAAGCTATTTGGTTTGCAGGAGGTGACCAATGGACTTACATTAGTTATTGGAGAAATTCACCCATAGATAATGCAATTAACCAAGCCATTCAGCAAAGAAATACAGTTGTCGGAGGAACGAGTGCGGGAATGGTAATTCAAGGAGAGTATTATTTTTCTGCACAAAACGGTACGGTAACTTCTGCCACAGCGCTTTCAAATCCTTACAATGGGTTAGTAACTATTGATTCCTCAGCTTTTATACAGAATAACTTTTTAGACAATACAATGACGGATACTCATTTTGACAACCCGGATAGAAAGGGGAGGCTCATCACTTTTCTAGCAAGGATATCATCAGATTATGGTGTTTTTGGAAAAGCAATAGCTTGCGATGAATATACGGCAGTTTGTATAGATACAAATGGCATTGCTCGTGTTTTTGGAGGATATCCGTCCTATGATGACAACGTATATTTTATACAATCGAACTGTGAACTTGCCAATCAAACACCAGAAAATTGCACTTCGGGAAATCCGTTAACATGGGATTTAGGAGGGTTGGCCGTTAAAACATATCAGATCAAAGGCGACGCCACAGGAAGTAAAACTTTTGACCTAACAACTTGGCAGTCGGGTACGGGTGGAACATGGAAGAATTGGTTCGTTTCTAATGGTGTTTTTTCTGAACAACCCGGGACACCAGTCAATTGTTCTTCCTTGTCAATTGACACTATTTCGGAGGATTCTACAATCTGGATTTATCCTAATCCGACTAAAGATAATTTGAGAATAACAACAAACGAAATGTTAACCAATAGCACGGCGATTGGTCTATACAATAATGTTGGTCAGAAATTTACTATAGCAACGCTACAAATAGGAAATGAATACCATGTTGACTTGAGTGCGTTGAAGAACGGTATCTACTTTTTAATCTTGGAAGGAGTGGATGGAAAACAACACTTTAGCAAAATCATAAAAGACTAAAGTAAGACGACCTTACTTAGGTTTTGCTAAGTGATACGTTCAGCAAAGGTTGGATGTTGAGTTTTTCTTTGGATATCAATACACAAATACCACAACCGTTCACTATTTTCTCATTTAAACTATGTCTTCCGCTTTTTTTTCTTCGCAGCTGGGAAGAGTATATTGTTCAAAATTAAACGATACCCAGGGGAATTAGGGTGTAAACTGAGGTCAGTCGGAGGATCGCCCACTTTGTGCTCGTAATCTTCAGGATCATGTCCACCATAGAAGGTCCAAGTGCCTTGACCAAGTTCTCCATGGATGTAGCGCGCAGTGCCGATGGATTTGTTTTCGCCCATCACCAATACGTTCGGCTTGACGAGGTCTTTTCTAAAGTCTGTTGTTTGGCCCATAAATCCATCAATCACATCGGTATGACACTGAGTCAACATGGTAGGAACGACATCCCATTTGGCAGAGAATTCAAAAAGGGTAAACTTATCGGTACCTTCAGTCAGTCTTGAAGTTCGATGTATATCCGTTCCGTCAATATTGGAATACTCATAGACCATTGGGTCGCGCTCCAGCTTGAAATTTTCAAAGGCAAAGGCATTTTCATACTTTAGTTTGTCTTGCGCCCTAGGGTCGGCTGGATCTCCATCGAACATGGATTCACAGATATCGGTTTCCATCGCTGCGAGTGCTATATCAAAGCTATCCGTTCCACTGCACATCGTGAAGAGAAATCCTCCGCCGATCACGAAGTTCTTGATATTGGAAGCCACAGCACGTTTCAGCTCAGATACCTTGTTAAATCCCAACATGGCAGCATCTGCCTCGGCTTGCTCGACCTGCTCTTTGTACCAAGGATAAGAGCGGTAAGCAGAATAGAATTTACCGTATTGTCCAGTGAAATCTTCGTGATGTAGGTGAAGCCAATCGTACTTTGGTAAAACACCCATTACTATGGCCGAATCATAGATTTCATCGTAGGGAATCTCTGCATATTTCAAAACAAGTGTAACCGCATCATCCCAAGGTTGCTTTCCTTTTGGCGTATACACAGCAATTTTTGGTGCTTTTTCCAATTGGACGACTTCCATATTTTCTTCTGGATTGGCTATCAATGAACGAATCTGATTTACTTGTCCATCTGCCAATATTTCATAGCGAATGTTTCGAACGAGCAATTCTTCCTCCAATGTTCGAAGATGGGGCAGTAGGAAGGATCCTCCGCGGTAGTTGAGCAACCATTCAATCGTAATGTTATTTTCTAAGCAGTAAAAGGCCAGGCCATAGGCTTTCAAGTGGTCGGTTTGACCATCATCCATCGGGATAATTATTTGCGTTGATCGGGCTTGAAACACAATCATGAAAGCAAAAAACAAACGGATAATCTGTCGCATGGCTAAGAATTAGAAGGGTGTTTCATCAGATTCCCTATTGAAATTCTGGAAATCGTCATTCATCGAGTTCATTTTACTCGGAACCGT
>JAJTDQ010000068.1 GCA_021300505.1 Cryomorphaceae bacterium | reverse complement strand
CTTCGCTAAGGACTATATTTTCACACTGAAGTAGTAATCTTCAACTCGTAATTCGTAACTCGTAATTCGTAATTCGTAACTCACAACTCCCCATTGAACTACCTCGGCCACCTCTATTTCTCTAACAACAACCCTGAATTGATGGTTGCCAACCTATACGGTGATTACGTAAAGGGGTCCAAATTGGACAGATTTTCGGTTTTGGTTCAACGCGGAATACGTCTGCATCGCGCAATTGACAACTTCATCGATACCCATCCGGATGTACTCGCACTAAACCGGAATCTTTACGAGGAACTACCTAAAGTAAGCGGCATCGCTGTCGATTTGTTTTTTGATCACTTGCTAGCAAGAAATTGGTCCATTTACCATGATATGCCTTACATACAATTTCTTGAACGCTTCTATGCGCATCAAATCATTTCACAAGTGGAATATACTGAAGACTTTTTGAAATTCATTGAAGCTATGCGCACCCACGACTGGCTTAGCCATTATCCAAGCAGCTACGGTTTATTAAAATCCTGCCAAGGGGTGTCTCGTAAGTTGAGCTTTCCTAACCTGCTGGATACAGGTGCCGATGTATTTAAAAAAAACGAAGATGAGATCACTCAATGCTTTAAAAAATACATGCACGATGCCCGATTTTACTTCAAAATTTGAACGGTCGAGTTCACATACATCGTTAACTTATTTGTGGGTTTTTTGAAATAATCGTACTTTTCGCTCCATGAACAGCGGATTACTCTCGAAATGCAAACACATTTTTCACCTATCAGGGTTACTTTTTGCGTTGTTCATTTTACAAATCGTAACATCTTGTGACCGCCCAAAATCAAAACAATTATTGGGAGAACAAACGAATGTTAAAAACATCGACTTACCTGAAATTATAGAAAAAGGGAAGTTAACAATACTCGCAGAAAACAGTTCTATTTCATTTTTCATTTACAGGGGAAAGAAAATGGGTTTTGAATACGAGCTGCTGAGAGAATATGCGCATTACCTTGGTGTTGATATTGAAGTGAAAATTGTCAGAAACCTTGATAATTTAATTGGTTTATTGAATGCTGGAGAGGGCGATATGATTGCATGTAATTATGCCATGAATCCCAACAGAATGAAGTACATCAACTTTTCAAAACCTTACATGCAAACACCTCTTGTCTTGGTTCAAAAAAATCCCGAAGGATGGGAAAAAATGCACCCTGACAAGACGAATAAAATGATGATACGTGACTTGTTACTTCTCGCACACAAAAAAATTCATGTTTGGAGAAATTCGTCGTATTACTTACGACTGATTAATTTACAAGACGAAATTTGCGATACGATTTACATCCAAGCACAAGATGGGAAGAAAAGTACGGAGGAAATGATTGAATTGGTATCTGAAGGTGAAATAGAATATACCATTGCAGAAAAAAATGTTGCACTCATCAATCAACGATTTATAGAAAACATTGATATTCGAACGCTTATTTCTGTTGATCAAAAAATTGGATTTGGAATACGTAAAAGTAGTCTTTTACTAAAGGCATCATTTGACCAATGGCTCGCAAAATTCAAACAAAAAAAGGCTTTTAAACATATTTATGCAAAATACTTCGTCAAGGAAGATCTAACTGTTCAAGCACAATACGGATTGTCTAGCTTAAAGGGCCAGTTGTCAAACTTTGACAAGTACTTTAAAAAAGCAGCGAAGAAATACAATTTTGAATGGCTATTGCTTGCTTCGGTATCTTACCATGAATCTAGATTCAATCCGAATGCAAGAGGGTTTGGTGGCGCTTACTCTATCATGCAATTTATGCCTGGCACAGGTCCCAAATATGGGGTGTATCCGAATTCACCCGTTGAAGTGCAAATAAATGGAGGGGCAAAAAAACTGGGAAAAGACTATTTGTCGTGGGAAATGATTCCTGACAAGGAACAACGTGAAAAATTCACTTTAGCTACCTACAACGCAGGACGTTCTCATATAGAAGACGCTCAAAGATTAGCAGAAAAACATGGTATGGATCCGTTGAAATGGGACGACAATGTCGAAGTGATGATGCTAAACTTGTCGAAAGCTGAATATTATCGTGACCCAGTGGTAAAAAATGGCGCGTTGAGGGGTGCCCGAACCTATCGTTATGTGCGCAAGATTTATGCACAATACCTTGAATGGAAGACCATATTCAATTGACCAAAATGAAACAATTATTGGTAATTGGTGGCCCTACTGCAGGCGGTAAAACGACATTGAGTATCGAGCTCGCCAAACACCTCAACACCGTAATTCTCTCCGCGGATTCACGACAATTTTACAAAGAAATGAGCATCGGAACAGCGAAACCTAACACCGTTGAGCAAGATGGGGTTCAACATTACTTTATTGATTCGCATTCCATTCATAACGCACTGAGCGCATCCAGTTTTGCCGAAGAGGCTATGCAGGTGCTAGAGAACGAATTCCTTAAGCATGATACGATTATCTTAACAGGTGGATCAGGCATGTTCATCGACGCATTATGTAAAGGACTTGATGACATCCCACATTCACCTGAAATAAGGGATAAAATCACACAGCAATGGAAGGAACATGGGATCGAGTTTCTCCAAGATAAATTAAAGGTTGCAGATCCAATTTATTTTGGCCAAGTCGATTTGCATAATCCAGTGCGTATCATTCGCGCTTTGGAAGCGATTGAGATTACTGGTCAACCCTTCTCTTCGTTGCGCAAAGCAGAAAAGAACAACCGACCATTTGAAACAAAATATTTCATTATTGAGCACAACCGTGAGAGTTTGTACGAACGCATAGACAAGCGCGTAGACCTTATGATTCAAAACGGACTTATTGAAGAAGTAAAAGATTTGTTGCCATTTCGAGAATGTAATGCACTAAATACGGTAGGATATTCGGAGTTATTTCAGCACTTCAACGGCGAAATGTCACTAGTGGAAGCAATCGATAAAATAAAGCAGAATACACGTAATTACGCAAAACGACAAATCACTTGGTGTCGCAGGTATACAGACGCCATTCGCATTCATTATTCAGGAGAAATCAACACCATGGTCGATGAAATTATTCGAGAAATTTCACATGTGAATGACCGTTAAATTTAGTTTGGAATGATTCTTGAAAATTGCCCACCAAATTTGTAAAAATGAAAATCACACTCAATCAGGTCATGCCCTTTCCCCTCGCCTCGATGCATCACGGTGAGCATAGCATTTGGGGCAAACAAATAGAACTGTTGCCTGGTAACAAAGTCATGTTGAACGCATCAAGTGGCAAAGGGAAATCAACATTCATAAATACAGTATTTGGTATTCGTACCGACTTTGTCGGTTCCGTAAATTTCGAAGCTACAGATAGTAAAAATCTGAGCACACGAGACTGGACGAATATAAGACAGCGAAAGATATCGGCAATTTTCCAAGATTTACAACTTTTCCCAAGCATCACAGTGAAGGAAAACCTTTTACTGAAAAACAACTTGACTCAGACTTTCACCACTGATCAAATTCTCAATTTTCTTGATTTCTTGGGTATTTCAGACAAATGGGAGCAACAATGTGGACTACTATCCATGGGGCAGCAACAGCGCGTTGCGATTATTCGCGCTCTTTGTCAGCCTTACGAATGGTTACTGATGGACGAACCTTTTTCTCACCTCGATGAAGACAACACGCAACGTTGTTTGAAATTGATCATTGATCGCACAGAAGAACAAAAAAGTGGTTTCGTGCTTACCTCTTTAGGTGATTATCATGGTATTCAGTATGATCAAACCTTAATGCTCTAAGTCATGATCCAGAAACTCTTATTCAGAAATCAGGATCGCAAGCAACTCATAATTGCGATGCTTGGTGCTTTCATGGGTATTACTTTCCTCATCGCTTCTGTGCATTATCTTATTCGCTTGAACGAATTTGGGCAGGGCAGCGAAATCCTAGGTCCGAATACGATCATCGTTCAGAAGAAGGTAACCAACTCGAGTTCACTTGCTCTCACAAAAACAGATTTCAGCGAGAGGGAAATCGAAAAAATGGAGAAGCTTCCTTTCATCGAAAAAGTTAAGCCTGTCCTCAGCAACAACTTTGATGTCTCCTTTGAGACAGCAGACCCTTTGGTTCCTCGTTTTCGCTCAGATGTTTTTGTTCAAACCGTTGATCCGTCATTTTTGGACGTTCACAGCAACAAATGGCATTGGAAAGAAGGCGATGCTTTTGTGCCTATTATTATGCCTAGAGATTTTCTGGTGATGCTCAACACGTTTATGAGCGCAAGTAACATCCCTCAAATCTCTGACGATTTAGCGATGGACATCCGCTTCAAGTTTACCGTTTCCAATCAAACAAAAAAGGTGTGGGTGGATGCGCGTATCATAGGTTTCACGAATGAAGTTTCTTCAATTTTAGTTCCTGAATCGTTCATGGCTTATGGAAATGAACAGTTTAGTTTAGGTGAAGAGAAGAAGATTACGCAACTCATGATCTCGGGTAAGGAAAATGAATTCGGAAAGGTGGAAGCACTGTTAAAAGAAAAAGGCCTTGAGTCGAAAAATGCACAAATGGTGGCAGGACGATTAAAGAGTGTAATTGGAACTTTGCTACTAGTGGTCATGGGAATTTCAGTCATTGCCGTGTTCTTATCCGGTTTGGTGCTTCTACAATATATGCAATTGTTAATGTCAAAAAATGAATACGAAGTTCGAACTATGATGCGTATTGGTTATGCTCCAAAAATTCTCATTCGGACCTTCTTCTTGTATTTCGTAAAAATCTTTGGAATCATCGCTGGTCTCGGACTTGGATCATTCTTTATCCTGAAGTACTTTTTAGATGAAATGTTCACGACTGGAGGTATTTACCTAAACACTTCGGTCTCATTGGCTACTTTCCTTGTGCTTACAACGGTCTATACATTCTTTGCCATTGCGAGTTACAGAACAGCATCGAAAGGCATTCACCGTCACTTTTAAAAGGTTAAAGAACTGTTAAATCGACCTACTTTTTTAACTTTGTTGTGTCTTACGAATAATTTTCATCAACAACCGAAATTTCCTATGAAAGCGTCATTATTTATCTCATTCATTCTTTTGGCTGGTTTGTCCTTCGGGCAAAAACTAAGATTTAAAGTCGTTGGTCAGAAGGATACCACTGTTCACCTTGTTCGCTATTATGGACAAAAGTTATTTTATGCAGATACAGCGCAAATAAAGGGTGGATTCGTAGAATTTGACGGAAGTAAACAAAAACCTGGGATTTTAGGTGTGTTTCTACCTGGTCAAAAGATGTTCGAATTCATATACAATAATGAAGAGGTGTACATCGAAACGAAGGACCCTGATTTCATTCAGAACATGGTTGTGAAGAAATCAAAAGAGAACATGGTCTTCAATGATTTCATTCAGTTCATTCAACCAAAGAAAACGGAAATCAATCGCTTGTCAGAACGTCGTTCTCAATTGAAAGCGACCGATTCAGAATACAAAGTGTTGGGAGATAAAATTGACGAAATCAACAAAGAAGTGATCGCGTATCAAGAAGAATTGATCAAAAATAATCCAAAACTTTTGGTATCGAAGATCATTCGCATGTCAATGGACATTGCAATTCCTGACGCGCCAGTCAACGAAAAAGGTCAAATCATTGATTCATCTTTTAAATTCAAATACTACCGCAGTCACTATTGGGATAATGTGGACTTGACCGATGACCGTTTGGTGAATACACCAGTATTTGGTAACAAGTTGGAGTATTTCTTCGGCAAAAACATGATGATTCAACATTGGGATACTGTTTTGTACTATGGATATCAATTGTGTGATCGTTTGAATCCAAGTTCTACAGCCTTTGAATTTTGTGTTTCTTGGATTACCTCTACCTATGGAAAAAGTAACATCATGGGAATGGACAAAGTCTACATCATGATGGCTGATCGCTATTACTGCAGTAAAAATGCACAGGGTAAATCACCCGCATTTTGGATGGAAGAAAGCAAACTCGAAGACCTCTGTGAGAAAATTCCAGTTCGCAAGAAACTAGTCATGGGTGTTGTTCCTCCAAACCTTACTTTGCTCGATACAACAGATCTGAAATGGCGTGATTTTTACAGCCTAAAATCGGAATATACCATTTTGTATTTCTGGGATCCAGAATGTGGTCACTGTAAGAAAATAACGCCAAGACTTGCGGAATTGTACACGAAAAAGCTGAAAAGCAGAAATGTTGAAGTATTCGCAGTCGGTAAAGCTGTAGGAGAAGACTTTGAAAAGTGGAAGAAATTCATCCGTGAGAATAACATGACGTTTATCAATGTTTCGGTTACGGATCAACTCTACCGCACAGCAATGGAAAATGCTGCACCTCTTTTAAAATACACGACACTTGAATCGTTGAACTACCAAACGACATACGATTTGGAATCAACACCTAGGGTGTTTGTGTTGGACAAAGACAAAAAAATTATCGCGAAGAATATCTCTATCTCGCAACTTGAAGACCTTTTGGATCGACTTCAAGGAAAAGAAAGTCTACCTAAACTCTTCCCTCCAGATCCAGAGGAAGAGGAAGCAATGCACTAAAACTAAAGTAACCTTCGGGTTACTTTTTTTATTTAATTTCGTCCCGTAAAATCTTTACTCTAAAGTCGATTAAATCATTCTAAATGAAAACCCTACTTACACTACTTCTAGCATCGCCTCTAACCGTTCTTGGTCAAATCTCTATTTCTGCTCCTACTCCAGGGTCACAATCCTTTGACTTCAATACACTTGCAACTAGCGGAACATTAAATCCTTGGACAGACAACACAACAATTCCCGGATTCTATGCGCAGCGAACATCAGGCGCAACTGCCTATGATGCAAGCACTGGGACAGGGACAACAGGAACACTCTACAGCTATGGTTTGGCCCTAAACACTGAGCGTGCATTGGGCACAGTAGGTTCAAATGGCGCGGGGAATTTCTCTCACGGAATGCAGTTTAACAATACAACAATAGGTACGATCGAAAACTTCACTATTGGATATACCTTGGAACAATGGCGATCCAACAATACAACCCCTCAATCCATTAACTTTTGGTATAAAGTAAGTTCAACGGCCATTACTGCGCTAACACCAAACAACAATGCAGGTTGGACCGCTGTTACGGCATTAACATGCACTAGTCCGATTAATACAACAGCAGGTACCTTAGACGGAAATCAAGCGGCAAATCGCGTGGTATTGAGTGCATTTCAAATTCCAAGTCTTACCCTTGCTCCAGGACAATTCGTTATGTTTAAATGGGAAGATATCAATCACGCAGGAAATGACCATGGATTGGCAATTGATGATGTTTCTGTGAACTGGACATACAACTGCAATACATCCAGCACACAAACACTTACCTCTTGTGGTTCGTACACCGTTCCAAGTGGAGATGAAACCTATACAACTTCTGGAATTTATACCGACACTATTCCGAATGTTTCGGCTTGCGATAGCGTCATTACCCTAAACCTTACTATTCAACCGACTAGCATATACTACGCCGATGCGGATGGTGACACCTATGGGGATGCTGCTGTGACTCAGACAGCATGTGCATTACCAAATGGATATGTTACCAATAATTTAGATTGCAACGATGCCAATGCTCAGATTACCGTGGCTCAAACCTATTTTGCAGATGCAGACAATGATACCTTTGGAAATCCAACTGATTCAATCGTAACATGTGTTGCACCTGCTGGATATGTTTCGAACAACACCGATTGTAATGATGCCAATGCATCGCTGAATGCGCTTCAAACATTTTATGCGGATGCGGACAACGATACGTATGGAGACCCTGCAGTGACAATAATTAGCTGCGGAGTCCCTGCTGGTTATGTATCAAACAATACGGATTGCAATGATGCTGATGTAGCCCTGAACGCGCTTCAAACGTTTTATGCTGATGCAGATAATGACACATACGGAGATCCTTCTGCAACCATTTTAAGCTGTGGTGCTCCTGCAGGCTATGTCTCAAACAGCAGTGATTGTAACGATGCTGATGCGTCATTAAATACATTGCAAGTATTCTATGCTGATGCGGATAATGACACGTATGGCAGTCAAACAGATTCCATTGTAAGTTGCGGAATTCCTGTTGGTTACGTGACCAACAATACGGACTGTAACGATGCTGATGCTGCATTAAATGTACTTCAAGTGTACTATGCAGACACTGACAATGACACCTACGGAAGTTCAACGGATTCGATTGTAAGTTGTGGAATGCCTTCTGGCTATGTGACAAACAATACTGATTGCGACGATACCAACCCGAATGCGAATGCACTTCAAACATTCTATGCCGACACAGACAATGACACTTTTGGAGACGAAGTCAGTTCAATCATCGCATGCACGGCACCTGTAGGCTATGTAAGCAATAATTCAGATTGTGATGACACAGAAGCTACTGTTTACCCAGGGGCTCCTGAATTGTGTGACGGACTGGACAATAACTGTAACCTCTTCACAGACGAAGGATTGACCTTTACTGATTATTATGAAGATGGTGACAATGACAC
>JAJTDQ010000067.1 GCA_021300505.1 Cryomorphaceae bacterium | reverse complement strand
CTGATGGTAGTTATTACACTGGCAGTACAATAGATGTTGGAAGAAGATTCAGAGAACATCAAAATGGGGAGGGAGCGAATCACTCAAAAAAAAGACTTCCTGTAAAACTTTTGTATGTTGAAGAATACAAGCATGTTGCTCAAGCATATCAACGCGAAAAGCAAATTCAGGGATGGAACCGGAAAAAGAAGTTTGCTCTAATCAATGGAAATCATTATTTATTGCCAAAATTGGCATTAGCACACAGAGACATATCATCATTTTTACTTAGCCAAGAAGAGAACAATTCTAAAGCCTGAGGTTCTATCTGTTATTTGAGGTTCTCGAAGGTAACATAGGGTTTGGGCATCGAGTACCTCAGCCCGCGTGATTGTCACATTTGCTTTAGATTTTCTATCGGTTGCTCGAGGTTCTATCTGTTGCCTGAGGCTCTCGAAGGTAACAATCGCTCTCGAAGGCAACATTTACCTCATAAATGCATACATCAAAATATTGGCGCCCATTTGCAGTGCCTCTTTCCTTTTCTCAGGTGAGTCATTGTGTACCTGAGGATCTTCCCAACCGTCGCTCAAGTCTGTTTCGTAGGTGTACAAACAAAGCAGTCGTCCTTCTTCAAAAATGCCAAATGCCTGAGGACGCTTTCCATCGTGTTCATGTATTTTTGGTAGACCATTAAAATTGAACTTTTGATGGAAGATTGGGTGGTCAAATGGAATCTCAACAAGAGGATTGTTAGGAAAAACTTTTTTCAATTCAACGCGAATAAATTCATCCATCCCGTAATTATCATCGATATGTAAGAAGCCACCAGCGAGTAAATAGGTACGCAGATTTTCAGCCTCGGCCGAAGAGAACACCACATTACCATGTCCCGTCATGTGAACCATAGGATAAATGAAAAGATCTTTACTCCCCACATCCACATAAGGCACATCCGAAGATATATTACTTCCTAAGGTTTGATTGCTAAAGGTAATAAGGTTTTTTAGTGCTGTTGGATTGGCATAGTAATCTCCACCACCAGAATATTTTAATACGGCCAACTGATATGTGCCTTGACTCAAAGCGCTTAGTGTTAGAAGCAAAAAGCCAATGAACAATCCAGAAACTTGAAAGAACTTTTTCATAGCGAAGGTTTTATTTTTTGACTTGATAAAACGGCATGCATGCAGGCAACCAAGCCGGCAGTTTCAGTACGCAATCTATTTTCTCCTAATGATATAGCTTGGTATCCATTTGAAAACGCCCATTCAATTTCTTCATGTGAAAAATCACCTTCTGGTCCAATTAAAATAGGGCAATTTCTTGCTCTCCAATTTCGCTCGATGGATCCTTTTTCACTGTTTTCACAATGTGCAATTAAACCATTCGGGTTTGCTTTTATAAAATCTTTCACAGTCGTCATCGGATGGAGTATCGGAAGAAAGCTCCGTTGCGATTGTTTCATAGCAGAAACGAGTATTTTTTCCAATCGATCTTCTCGGATTTTTTTTCGCTCGCTATTTCTGCACGCTAAAAGGGTTGAGAATTGTCAGCTCATCTCCTTCCTGCATCCGTAGAACACGACAAGCATGTGCCGATTCATCAGCATTTAGCGTAAAGGTTAGTTCTTTACCGGTAATGGCAGGATCGTAGAATATAGGCATCAGTGCAGCATTCTGAATATTAATTCTCGCATTAAATCTCCATGAGAAGATGAGCTATTTCCAACTCCTTTTGATTTTAAATCATATTCCTGCAAAACAGCAATGTTTGCTGCAATTTTTCGAGGATCGAACTGTTTCGATGCATTAATAAGTTCTTTAGCCACAAATGGAGGAACCTTTAATGCGCTAGCTACACCCTCTGGAGACTTATTTGGTAGGAAGTGAATTCTCAGTAATTGAGTGAATAATTTAAAGATTTGTGGAATAACAACGACAATGTTTGTTGCTTTTGGATTCTGCTCGAAATAATTAACAATGCGATTCGCTTTGAAAACATCCCTGGCCGATAGCGCATTGGTCAATTCAAAAACGTTATAGTCTTTGGATATTCCGATGTTCTCCTCAATATGAACTTCGTTAATTGTTGTGCCTGGTTCTAATATAATGGCAAGTTTCTCAATCTCATTAACGATTCTTCCAAGATCATTACCTAAAAATTCTGCCAATAAACTGCACGCTTTTGAGCTTAAGCCATAGCCTTTAGATTTCACATATTTAACGATCCAATCGCCAAGAGAATATTCTTTTACTTTCTCTGACTTAAAAACAACACCTTGTTTTTCAGCAAGTTTTATAAGTTTTTTTCTAGAGTCGAAGTTTTTGTACTTGTATCCAACAACAAATATTGTGGATTCTAAAGGAGAGTTGAAATAAGGTTCAAGTTCCTCGATTTTCTTGTCGAAATCTTGTGCCTCTCTCAATACAACCAGTCGTCGCTCAGCCATCATGGGATAGCCATTCAATTCTGCAATCAAACTGGCCGGTTCAGCATCCTTTCCATAAATAATTGTTTGATTGAAATCCCGCTCATGTTCCTGAAGGGCTCCATGAATTATCGCATTCGAGATCTCATCGATGAAAAACGGTTCTTCGCCATGCAGAAAATAGATCTTCCTAAATTGGCCGCTCCGAATTTCTTTGATGAGTTGTAAATAGTCCATTACTTACTGATGTTTTTCCCAAATTTGAACAAGTTCAATTAAGGTATTGACAGCCTTTTGCATATCTTGAACACTCACGAATTCATGTCTTGAGTGAATCGCCATTTCTCCCGTAAATATATTTGGACAAGGCATCCCCATGAAAGACAGGCGTGACCCATCTGTTCCACCACGAATAATTGCTGGTTTAGGTGTTATGCCTGCTCTTTTCATTGCTTCGATGGCATAGTCTGTTACAAACGGCACTTCTTTAAGTATCTCCTTCATGTTACGGTATTGCTCCGTAACTGTGAACTCGTAATGAACACCGGGGTATTTGTCAACGATAGATTTAAGTATGTTTTCCAAACGATTTTCATAATCACTGAGTTTGGACGTATCGTGATCTCTGATGATGAAGTTAATTTCCGCTTGTTCAAGACCACCATCAAATGAAACGGGATGAACAAATCCTTCGCGACCGGATGTGGTCTCAGGTGACCATTCTTTCGTTGGCAGAGCATCTATAAATTGTGCACCAACCTTAAGGGCATTGACCATCTTGTTTTTTGCATAGCCAGGATGGGCACTAATTCCATGAATCACAATTTTCACGGCATCTGCAGAGAATGTTTCGTCTTCAATATCACCTAAAGTACCACCGTCGAGCGTATAACCATATGGCGCGTTGACTTTTGACATATCTAGGTGTTCAACACCACGGCCAACCTCTTCATCAGGGGTGAATAAAACACGAATTTCTCCATGAGGAATTTCAGGATGTGACATCAGGAATTGTGCTAGATCCATGATGATTGCGACCCCCGCTTTGTCATCTGCACCTAAAAGCGTTAATCCACTTGCCGTGATGAGATCATCCCCAATTTTTTCCTTTAAATAGGAATGACGCTCGACTGTAATCACTTGACTGGGATCGTCAGGCAGTGTAATCGGTGAACCAGTATAGTTGCGATGAACAATTGGTTTAACATTGGTTCCACTGCAATCTGGTGCAGTATCCATGTGTGAACAAAAACAGATTGTCGGTATCGTAGTGTTTGAGCTGTTAGAGGGTATTGTTCCAAATACATAGCCCCATTCATCCATTTCCACATTGGACAATCCCAAATCTTTAAGCTCTTGCGCGAGTATTCTTGCCAAGTCTTTTTGTTTCTCTGAAGAAGGAAATGATGGAGAATTTGGGTCAGCTGTGGTGTCAATTTGTACGTAACGAATAAATCGCTCTTCTACGGAGTGGGAATAGTGCATTTTTGTCTGTTTGTTAGCATTCAAAAATAGCGAATTCAAGCCGATAAAAGTAGAATTGTCAATAAAAAACTTCGGCCATTTTCATGCTCTAGACACACCGTTAATTTTCTTTGGCTTCAACCTAAAACAAAAAAAAAGCAGGACAAACTAGAAGCATGTCCTGCCTTGATGATTGTTTAATTGGAAGATACCAAATCAGGATCAACTGGCACTGATCCAGGACAGTACGTATAACTGTGCATGAACACACGACCTTTCTGGTCGCCGCCATAGGTCTTGCCTTCAATCCATGCCCGTGAGATTCGAGAAGCTTCCTTTTCGCTCATACTCGTAGGAATCAATGGTCTGATTTCCGCCATTACACTAATCATTGCTGTACGAGGCACTTGTTTTAAGGGAATTTTAAATGAGCGAATATTGCACAATTTCTTACCTAAAATTTTAAAATTGAAGGAGTCAAATAATGGATCGCCCCAATCATTCAAAGGGATTTCATCGAATGTTTTGCAAATGTTCATATACATGTCCTCAATGTATCGACCATTTTGAGCGTAAACAGTTACAACCAAATACTTGTCTGTGTTATAAATCATCGATTCAGCGACGACTGAGCCGTGTGCATCAAGTACAGGTTTGTTGAGTAACTCGCCGCAAAAATCAGCGGGCATTACTACTTTTTTTATCTCAACATCTGCTGATGTATTGGATAGTCCGGGTGTAATCGATTCCTTTTCACAGGAATAAACGGAAACGGCTGCGATTCCAGCGGCAAAGAATGTGCTCGCAAGAAGGAATCTAAATCTTGTGTGGTTCATGATAGAGTGGTTTGATTATTTATTCAAATGTCACTCTTTTTTCTCGGAGAACAAATGATTTTTATCATGCATTCACTTTTTATGAAGCATAAAAAAAGCCGTCCTAATGGAACGGCTCTTGTCTTTTTCAGTGTTGAGACTTAGATAATCTCTGCTGCAGTGAAATGGAAATGCGATTCGATTTCTGCATTTTCATCTGAATCTGAACCATGAACTGCATTGCGTCCTTTCGATTCTGCATAATATTTACGGATTGTTCCCTCAGCAGCTTCAGCTGGATCAGTTGCTCCAATCAATGTGCGGAAATCTGCTACTGCATTTTCCTTTTCAAGAATTGCAGCTACGATAGGGCCTGACGTCATATACTCTACCAACTCACCATAAAATGGGCGTTCAGAATGCACTTCATAGAACTTTTTAGCTTGCTCTTCAGTAAGTTGCGTTAATTTCATTGCTTTGATCTCAAATCCTGCGTTGACGATCATGTCGATAATTTTGCCCATGTGACCGTTCTCGATCGCATCTGGCTTTAACATGGTGAATGTTCTGTTGGTTGCCATTGTGTACCTTTTGTAAAATTTGGGTGCAAAGATAGTGAGAGTTTCCTAATAATTTGGACTAAACTGTCTAAATAACTCCGTCAAACTGTTAATCTTTTTTAATCTCACAAGCTGTTGACGTATATTTGTAAAAATGAATAGAAAATGCACGCATTAGAGCAATTTGTGAAGGGAATAGATCCTGTGGTAGCTGCGCTTTTGGCGACCATCTTTACATGGCTTATGACTGCGGCAGGTGCTTCATTGGTGTTTTTCTTTAGTGCGTTGTTCCTCTTTTTTCTAGATAAAAAATTACCCCACTTGCATCTTAACTTTGCTGACCATGAAACAGAGGGGGTGAAAACACAACTTCACAAGACAGTTCTTCTTGTTTTAGCCATTACGCTTCATAATATTCCGGAAGGACTTGCTGTTGGAGTGCTATTTGGAGCAGCTGCGCAAGGAATGCCTGACGCAAGTATAGCCGGTGCAATTGCTCTAGCCATAGGAATTGGTATTCAGAATTTCCCCGAAGGTTTTGCTGTTGCGATGCCTTTGAGAAGGGCAGGGGCAAGTCGATTTAAATCGTTTTGGTACGGTCAGTTGTCTGCGATCGTAGAACCAATAGCGGGGGTTATTGGCGCGGTTGCCGTTATCTACATGGAACCAATTTTACCATTTGCTTTGGCGTTTGCTGCAGGTGCAATGATCTTTGTTGTGGTAGAGGAGGTCATCCCTGAGACGCAAAGAGATAAATATACCGATCTTGCAGTACTTGGATTCATTGGTGGATTCCTTGTCATGATGGTGCTTGACGTGTCTCTAGGATAAAAAAATATTTTTTTTTTACGAAAAAGTTCGTTGATTCGAAAAAAGAAGTACTTTTGCAGAACAGAATCATTTCCATAGTTTGATTCTGTGGGTTTTATAGTTTTAGCAAGGTTAGGTTTAGCGAAAAGGGGAACACGTTTCATTTGAATGCGTTCCCCTTTTTGGTTTTCTAAAAGTTCCGTAACTTAGGACAAACTTAAAATCAATATGAAGTCAATTCTACTTTTCTCCGCTTTATTCTTGTCGTTCTCCGCATACAATCAAACTCAAGGTATCGCATACTCTGCGGTGGGTAAAGGAGTTGCTACGACATTTGTTACCGATTACCATTGTTTAGGAATCAATACGTCTGCTTTAGGCTGGGGTACAGGTTATTCTGGGAAACATACAACACTGGGAATGACTGAATTCGGATTTGGTGTATACTCAGACGCCATGAACAGTGCGAAACTGAAAAAGTTTTTCGGGGCAGTAAAGGACCAGGCTTTCGGAACAAATCCCACTCCCTACGATTGGAATGCTCAACGTGAAGCTGCAGGGGACTATGCGCAAGCAGGTGTTTCTATGTTCTTAAACGTGAATTGGTTTGGTTTTGCTTATCAAAACGAGAAATTGGGTGGTATTGCATTCAACGTACAAGAAAATTACCAGTGGTATTCAAAATTCAACCAGCAAACAACTGACATCCTTTTTCGTGGAAAATTCTCTTCTTATTTCGATTCATTGCAGATCGTGGTCAATGGCGATACCTCCATGATTGCCAATTCAGCCAATCTTTCAGTTGATACACTTAATTCAGTGATTTTAGGTTCCATCTCTGTTCCTTTAAAGTTAAGTGCTATAACAAACGGATCTGAAATTCGCTCTGTGTGGAATCGCTATTACAATTTTGGTTATGGACGAAAATTATTTGGTAAGGATTCAGCTTTCGTCGTTTACGGAGGTATTGGCGGTCGTTTCATTCAATCGATGGCGATGTTTAACATGGAATCAAATGAAAGTGGTTTGTATATGTATTCGTCTGTTACGCCACGATTCAATATCGACTATGGAAATGTAGCTTTGTCCAATCCTTCAACAATCATGCAGTCCGGTAATTTTCCGAAATCCGTAGGTAATGGATATGGAATTGACCTCTCCTTGAGTGCCATCTTGTTCAATAAACTAAAGATTGCGGCCTCAATAAACAACATCGGACAAGTGGTGTACAATAGAAATGTGTACAAGGTCAATGACACACTTTTGACGAATGTTTCAGTGAATGGATTGTCGGATTACAATGTCACACAATCGATCAATCAACTATTGCGAGATGGCGGATTGCTTTCGTTGCAAGGTCAGGAAAAATATGTTCTGAAGAATGCTGCAGATTTTAGAATTGGCGCGAGTATGGACTTTGGAAAATTCCTTACAGTTGGGGTAGACATAGTCGCTCCTTTCGACCGCACTCGTCCTGGAAGCATCACAAATCCCGTTTTTAGCGTTGGTGGTGAATTACGTCCAACGAAGTGGCTTTGCTTGAGTGCGGGATATTTTGGTGGCGGAATCTACAAAAGCAATATTCCAGTTGGGATCAAGTTCGTGTTGAAGAATGGTGCTTATGAATTTGGGGTTTCATCTTACGATGCCTTGAGTTTCTTTATGAATAGCTCGAACAGTTTTTCGGCTGCAATGGGTGTTGCGCGCTTCAGATTCTAATCGAGATTCAACAAAATATCTTTCAACTCACTTAGCATCAAAGCTGTTGCTCCCCAGACTTTTTTATTGTTCAAATTGAAGTAAGGAACATTTCTATACATCGTTCCGTTAGGTAGTTTCAATTCCATCGTCGAGATAGTTCTTCCTTCTTTAAATCAAACAAGGGGAAAGTGAATATTTCGGCAACTTCATGGGCATCACGCACGAATGTTGGTATACCTGCTAGGAAGTAAACATAAGGAAGTACTAAAAAGCGACTCACGGGTATATAAACAGGGCTCAACTCACCGAGGTAATGCTCAAGGCTAAGTTCTACTCCAATTTCTTCCTTACACTCCCTGCGCGCAGTTGCCTCTAAATTGGTATCGTTTATATCTTTCTTTCCTCCCGGAAAACTTATTTGACCACTGTGTGAGCCATCATATTCAGGCCGTTGTGTTAAGATGCATTCGATTTGGTTGTTGGATTCAAATAGGACAATGGCAACAGCCGATTCACGGTAATCGGAGGTGTTTTTCAATGCATCACTGGTCAGAGGTCGATTCAAAGGTGACATCTTTTGATGGGACTGTTCACCGGGTAATGCATTCAGAAGTTGCAGCCGAATTCGTTCGCTTATTGTCTTGTGCTCCATGTTTCTCTAATGTCCTGCAAAATAGAATTCCAAAGATAATGTGAATGGAGTATTTTACTTGTGCAGATTGAATAAAATAAAGGTGAAAATCAGTTCCCATTTTCGGTTATACTTATTTTTGATTGCATGTATCGACCTATATTTCTACCTTTGCGTCACTTTTTACTAAAAAATACATAGCATGCAACTGTGGAATACACTAAGTAAGGAGGAACTTGAGGCAAAATGGCGTGAAAGCGGTTACAAATTCGTAACGATTTCTTTCTATCAATATGCCAAACTCGAGAATCCTCGATTGTTCAGAGATCATTTATTTCAATTGTGGTCAGCTATTGATGTGGTGGGTCGAACGTATGTCGCCTCTGAAGGAATTAATTCTCAAATTGCGGTTCCGATTCAACACCTCGATCGTTTCCGTGAGGAATTGTACCAGATTGATTTTTTGAATGGCGTTCGCCTTAATATAGCTGTTGATGATTCAGAAGCGGAATTTTCATTCCTGAAGTTGAAGATCAAGGTGCGGGATAAAATCCTTGCTGATGGACTTGAAGATCAGTCTTTTGATGTAACGAACAAAGGAAAGCACCTCGATGCGGCTGAGTTTAATGAATTGACAGACGATCCAAACACGATACTCATCGATTTTCGCAATCACTACGAATCGGAGGTAGGTCACTTTAAAGGAGCAATCTTACCCGATGTTGATACGTTTAGAGAGTCTTTACCTTTTATTGAGGAAACCTATCTCAAAGGAAACGAGGACAAGAACGTGGTGATGTATTGCACAGGCGGAATTCGTTGCGAAAAGGCATCTGCTTGGTTCAAACACCGAGGATTCAAGAATGTCCATCAGCTTGAAGGTGGAATCATCAAATACGCGAATGAATGCCGAAATGCGGGTATTGAGAATAAGTTCATTGGTAAGAATTTTGTCTTCGATGAGCGACGTGGTGAGAGAATCTCTGAGGATATCATTTCAGTTTGTCACCAATGCGGGGAGCCAGCGGATACACATACAAATTGCGTGAACGATGCATGTCACTTGCTCTTCATCCAGTGCGAAAGCTGCCGTGATCAAATGGAAAATTGTTGCTCTGATGAATGCCAACATACCATCCATCTTTCTGAAGAAGAGCAAAAGGAGTTACGCAAAGGAAAGTCGGTCAGCAATAAAATATTCAAAAAAGGGCGTTCAGAAAGACTTCCGTTTTTAGTACACAAAGAAAAACCCTTACCTTTAATCCAGTCAATTAAACTGGAGAAGTAAAATGGTAGCAGCAATCAACTGGGATGTCGACTCCCAACTCATCGATGGATACAATACGCCAAATTTGTACGGCTTGTTGTTCGTTACAGGGTTGATTATCGGTTATTTTGTTGTTCGAAAAATGTTTCGAAAAGACGGTATTTCTGATGAAATGCTTGACAAGTTAGTGCTTTTTATGGTGGTTGCAACCATCGTTGGAGCCCGCTTAGGACATGTGTTTTTCTATGGACCATATTGGGATGAAGTAAGTGCCGATGGAGTAGTGCTTGAACGTGGATATTTCTCTCATCCAGGTGATATTTTAAAAGTATGGGAAGGAGGTCTTGCCAGTCACGGAGCGGCGATTGTAATTCTCATCTCCCTGTACATCTATTCGCGTCGCGTGATTCAAAAACCGTACTTGTGGATGCTCGATCGCATTTCAGCACCAATTGCCATCGGAGGTACATTTATCCGCCTCGGTAACCTTGTAAATCACGAAATGGTTGGGGATGTAACGACGGTTCCTTGGGGATTCCGGTTTATGCACCACGACTGTATTCCACCGTTCGAATGTTCATGGAATGCGATTCCAGTTCGCCATCCAGCTCAATTGTATGAAGCCATCTGTTATTTCGCTGCCTTCATCATTTTGATGTTCTTGTATTGGAAAAAAGACCTGTGGAAGCGCCCAGGTGTGGTCTTTGGAAGTTTCTTGATCCTCATCTGGGGAGCTCGATTCATGGTCGAATTCGTTAAGCTTGGTCAAACGGCACGCGATGAGTATTTGTTCCTAAATACGGGACAATTATTGAGTATTCCGCTAGTTATCGCTGGCGTGATTTTACTTTACCGCGGACTTAAGAAGCCGATTGAATTATAGTTACGAATTACGAGTTTGGTGGCTGAGGTTCTCGAAGCCACCAGTTACGAGTTTGGCTCTTCGAAGTAAGATCAAGTCTTTAGGCGCAGCGGTCTTTTGTCTTTTGTCCTTCGAAGCTCAAAGAGCGAAGAAGTGTCTCTTATCGCTTCAACATTTTCTCGTAGCGTTCAATCCAATCGTGTGGGCTCATCTTCGTCATGAGTTCTCCCATCAACTCGAGTGGAATAGAATCCATTTTCTTGAATCGAATACAGCTTTTTCCAATGTCTAATTTAGTGGACACACGCGATGCGTATTCGCTTGTAAACCAGTTCATCACTTCTGAATCTGAGTAGATTCCCATGTGGTAAACAGAAACAAAATTCTTTTGCGCAGCAAGCATGAGAAAAGGCAAGGGCAACTTTGGATCGCAATGGTAGCCGGCTGGATAGGTGCTCTTGGGAATTACCCAGCCAATCATGTTGTAGCTCATGGTCTCTTCGAAACCTTCTGGTAAATGTGTTCTGATTGTCTCAAATAATTTTCTGAATCCCTCACGGCGGTCTTCAACCACATTCTCCAAATACGCTTGAACATCTTTACTTACGTCTTTCATCTTTCGTTAATGTTGAATGATTTTTCCCTCTCCATCCGATCCCGTATCCATAACCTGCGTAGGATTTCCCCATAAGTGGATATTTCCACTTCCGCCAATGCGGTAATGCAAAAATTGGGTCACTGTTGCAGAAATATCTCCTTTTGATTTGTTTTCTAAGTTAGCGATGTCAGCAGTCAAGTCCTTTGCATCAACACTCATAAGTGCAACAGACCAAATTTTCAGTTCATGCACACTTCCTCGAAGAGTAAGCTTTCCTCCACATGGAAAGTTATTCCAAAAGTAGAAGGAATTGCAATTAACATCCAATGTGGCTTGATTCAATTTCGAGGTCATTACGATACCTATTTCATTACCTGTGAGCGTGTTTAATGTCTGAATATTGGATGTCTCACCTGCATTGATGCGTGTAAGACCATTTGTCGTGATCGTCAATTTGATGCGGTTATTGGAAGGATACAGCCATTTTCCACCGAAATCATTGTAGAAATTTAACGTGTTATTCAACACCTCAGCCCGCACTTTTTCGATGATCTTCGGATTGCCTTCTATGGTCACGAAGTTGCTATCTCCTTGAATGAGGTATACATCAAACACGTCGTTCAAGGTCAAAGTATCGAATTCTGAAAGAGAAATCCGAACCGTTTCTGTTGGTTTTTCTTTCGCGCAACGAACGAAGAGCAATGCTAAGAATGGAAGAAAAAGAATCAACTGTCTCATGACTTTTTTCGAATAAAATAATAACCAAAACCAAGTTCAGGATAATCCAAGATGTGAATATGACTTTTCATGGAAATGCTCATCATCCAATTTGGATTTATTTTCCATCGTAAGATTCCACGGTTGTACATGCGTTTTCCATTCACTTCATCCACGAGACCAATGTAAAAGCCTTCTTGTAGAATAAAACTAAACCGCTCGAACACCACTTCTTGGGAAAGGTGTATTCCCGTTCTGAAATCATCTGAGGCCTTGTGGTTGTAGAGATCATTGGCGCTCATTTCTACTTCAGTAGATGAGTCATAAAAGAGGTCAATGCCTGCCCCAAAGTGAAATTTCCGTTTGAAGTGGTACTTATATTCTGTGGAAATCGAAGAAGTAAAATAGACATCGGTTTGTAAGGCCCGGGTGTGTTTCCCTCCTAAAGCATAGATAAATGCAAATTCATGCTTTGGTTCGTGCGCTTTCAATTCATGTTCAATAAATGGAAGTCGTTCTCTTATTCGATAGTTAATTCCAGCATGTGCCGTAAAAAGGTTAACTCCGAGATTGGGTTCAGCCATGTTGGCGTTCGAGAAATGGATAAAAGACAATCCAGCGTTGACACGGAGACGAGAACTAATATCGTAATGTGTTGAAAGCTTTAGGTTGAAATGAATGTTGAAATGCGAACCAACGGAAACGTTTTGATAGTTGTTCACTAAATCAAATTTCCTTGTGGCATATCCCGCACCAAAGCCAAAGGTTGTTGAGAATTGAAACTTTTCTTTTCGGATGAGTGGTATTTGGATGTAGGGATAGAGCGCGATTTCATGCCCAAAAACTTTATTGTTACCTAAGGAACTTGCAAATAAGGAAAAACCAAATTCTGGATATCGGTACAGCTGTTCCCAGAAATTTCTTCCACGTGATGCCTTGTGAAGACACAACTCAATACCTTGAACAGGTTTGTCTACCAAATAATTGAAATGCTGGTATTCGGGTATAACAAAGCCGAAATGAACATCAGCTCTGAAATCCCAAGGATTTTTTTGATCTGTCTGACTATAACTAACTGTGCAAAATATAAACGGGCAAATGAGTGTGAGCCATCCCCTTAAGAGAAGTTTGGAATTCATTATATGTCTTTGCTTTACGTTCATCACACAAGTTCTTTGAGCGCTTTTGGTGTTCCAAGATGCGTAGTCATGAAATCTTTTTCGCGCTTTGGACTTCGCGCTGGAGAGAATTCTCGACCATAAAAGATGATTTGCAGGTGCAATTTATTCCATTTTTCTTTTGGAAAGAGTTTTTTTGCGTCGCGTTCTGTTTCTTCTACGTTTTTGCCTGATGTAATTCCCCATCGTGTAAGAAGTCGATGAATATGCGTATCGACAGGAAATGCGGGAACTCCAAAGGCTTGCGCCATAACAACAGATGCTGTTTTGTGTCCTACACCTGGCAGTTCCTCGAGATCTTCAAAAGATTGAGGTACTTCTCCTTGATGCTTGTCCAAAAGGATATGAGAAAGTTGAAATATGGCTTCCGACTTTCGGGGTGAAAGACCACATGGACGAATGATTGCGCGGATTTCTTCAACACTCAAGGTAATCATGTCCGTGGGATTGTTTGCTCGGGCAAATAGCGCTGGAGTAATTTTATTCACACGTTCATCCGTACATTGCGCAGATAAAAGCACGGCGATAAGTAGGGTATAGGCATCAGTGTGATCCAAAGGCACCGGTGTCTCAGGGTACAACCGTTCCAGTTCTTCAATGATATACAGCGCTTTTTCTTTTTTCGTCATGGAGTATAAATCCTGTGTTGTACTTTTGATCTGTGAGTGATAAAAATACGGACTTTCCGCAATACCGAAAACTACCCAACGATAAGGCGTTTTATCGGATCAATAGTAACCGCGATTTTGATGAGGTGCAAATTCTTGGTTCTAAAGTGTTGAGCTACCACCATGAAGCCAAACAATACCCTGAAATACTGCGGATTATGTCCATGTTGGACTGTGAAGATCCTTTTGTTCAGTCAGATGTGAATGAGTTTGACCGGCTACTTTAGGTCGAATCGCTGATAATAATTCGCTTCTAAAATAACCCGCCTCATTGTTTGGAAGATCGGTATGTTTCGCCGTATCTTTAGTGTATGAACCACTTTTCGACAATTGCGCGCGTAATTATCCCTTTTTTCGTGCACTCTATTTTCGCACAGCCCGCACCAATCGTCGGTGCTCGATTTTCAGCGTGTGGAGATGCCAATGTTTCTATGATTGACCCTTGGTCTTTT
>JAJTDQ010000066.1 GCA_021300505.1 Cryomorphaceae bacterium | reverse complement strand
GATTACGAGTGAAAGTTGTTACTGGGAAGATTACGGTGGAAGACCTGAATCAAATCCTGAATTGTGGAGTGCTGGTAAAGACACCTTGAATGGTCATCCGCTCTTTAATGCCGAACATACCCCCATGGAAATCCGCAAAACACTCAAGGAGGAATACTACTTCACAAATTCGCCTTCTTCAGTAGTTCTCATTGGATTTGACGAACCATCAGAAAAAGTGGCTGAAACACCAAAACTTGACGAATCACCGATTAAAGTCGTAAAGAAAAAAACAAAATCTGAAGAGCCTCAACAACCTGCGAAAAAGGGACCTTCACTTTTCTTTATGATTGTCATGACCTTGTTGTCTTCCATTCTGCGACTGCCATACTAATCCCGAAAGATGGCGCGTCGTTTTTCCCTTTTTCCACTTACATTCTTCGGATTAATCCTTCTGTTTTTCCCGATGACTTGGAATGTATTGGCGTTCCAAAGTTCTTTTGCTGAATTTATTTTCTTGCCTATTGGACAGCTATTCTTTCCAGAAACTGATTTGACCTCAGATGCAAAAGGGCTTTACGTGTTGGTAGGATTACTTTTGGGGGTTGCTCTCATAGTTCATGGTTTCTTCCTTCGAATGAACGCTCAAAAGTTCACCCGGACCATGTCCATTTTACGCACCGCCGCCTTGTTTTATCTTTCAGCCTTGTTACTAAAATATGGTGCGGACAAACTTTTCAAAGCTCAGTTTTATCTCCCGGAACCAAATCTCTTGTATACCCCTATGGGGAAATTGGATAGGGACATTTTATTCTGGTCGACGATGGGAACTTCTTATGAATACAACCTGTTCATGGGAATCATGGAAATAATCCCAGGACTGATGATCTTATTTTCTCGTACCCGGAAACTAGGATTAATCATCGCAACAGGTGTTTTTCTGAACGTTTTTGCCATCAATCTTTCCTTTGATATTTCCGTAAAACTGCTTTCATTCATTTTACTAATGATGAGCAGTTACCTCGTGTATCCTTTCCTTTTCAATAAAAAAGAAAACGATGTAGAGACAAGCTATTTCCCCATCAAATCCATGTGGATTAAGGCCATTCTGCTTGGATTGATTTTCATCGAATCTATTGGACCGTACATGTTGCGTGGCAATTTCAATGATGATCATGCATCGAGGCCATTGCTTCATGGAGCTTATACCGTCACTCATCAAAACTTCACTGAAGGAAATTCACTTTTTGATTTTAAAATAAAACGTGTCTTCATCCACCGTGATGGCTACATGATTTTTCAATTCGAAAACGATGAAATGGCAGATTTTTCGCTAGACATTGATCAACCACTCCGAAGCACAACAAATACTTCGGTATAGCTACAATCGAAAGACAAACGTACTAGAACTTCAAAACGCCAATGGAACAATCATAATTTCCACCAAGGCTATTCCTTGGAGAAATCTTTCTGCCCTACAAAGATCATTTCATTGGACAGTAGATTAATCAGTAGTTCAATAAGGTTGCAAGTGCTTCTTTTACTTTATTCGCGTTCGTCAACAGGGCTGCTTCCAATGCAGAATTCAATGGAATGGCTGGTGTATCGACTGATCCAACAATCGAAATTGGCGCATCCAATGCTTTGAAATTATCGCGTTGTATTCTTCCAGCCAAGCCAAGTGTAAACGATGCTTCAGTAGATTCTTCCGTCACCAACATTGCTTTTCCGTGACGACGAACTGCTTCATTCATGGCATCGTGATCCAATGGATTCAAGGTGCGGAGATCAATGATTTCCACCTTTCCTGCAAATTCCTTTGTTGCTTCCAGCGACCAATATACTCCGCGTCCGTAGGTAATAATCACACATGACTGACCAGATTTGATCAAAGCAGTATCAGCCTCCTGAACAACGCGCGCCTTGCCGAAAGGAATGATGTACTCCTCATCTGGTTCAATTGACATCGCTCCTTCCGTTCCCGGAATTTTGGACCAATACAAACCTTTATGCTCCAAAATCACCACTGGATTTGGGTCATAGAACGCTGATTTAAGTAATCCTTTGAGGTCTGCACCAGTAGATGGATAAGCCACTTTGATCCCGCGGATATTTGTTAAAACGGATTCAACACTGGATGAATGGTAAGGTCCTCCCGAACCATAAGCACCGATTGGCACGCGGATTACGCAGCTCACTGGCCATTTTCCATTCGACAAATAATAGGAGCGAGAAACTTCGGTAAACAACTGATTCAATCCTGGCCAAATGTAATCGGCGAATTGAACCTCAACAAAGGGTTTCAGGCCAACAGCAGACATTCCTACCGTGGAACCAATGATAAATGCTTCTTGAATCGGTGTATTGAATACACGGTTATCGCCAAACTGTTGAGCTAAAGTCGCTGCTTCACGGAAAACTCCACCTAGTCGACCACCAACATCTTGACCATAAAGGAGTGCTTCAGGGTGTTTTTCCATCAGTTCACGCACCGCAAAAAGTGCCGAATCGACCATAACCGTCTTCTTCTTCCCATTCGGTTCGCGTTCTCCCTTTTCCTCTGTTACGGGCGTTGGTGCGAAGATGAAGTCCGTAACTGATTCAGGAGATGGATCTTCAGCATTCAATGCTTGCTCATAGTGATCATCTAACAATTTTCGCACTTCAGCCTCGGTATTGATGAAATCAGCTTCACCAAATCCATCGGCACGCATCAAGTCCTTCAATTTAGGATAAGGATCCCGAGTTGCTGCTTCTTCCAAGTCGTCGCGGTACCATTCTTTTCTCACCCCAGAAGTGTGGTGTCCGAGAAGAGGAACTTTAGCATGAATAATGAATGGACGGCGTTCTTTACGAACAATCTCAAACACTTCTGCTACCGTTTCATAGGCCAATTTGAAATCACTACCATCGATGGTGCGCACTTCAATTCCATTGAATCCACGTGCATACTCTGACATGTCTTGCGCACGTGTTTCAGCGGCATTCGCAGAGATATCCCACCCATTGTCTTGCACAAGATAAACGATTGGGAACTGCTTCAATGCCGCCATTTGGAGTGCTTCAGAAACTTCACCTTCGGTACATGATGCATCACCAAGTGAACAAACCACAACAGGGTTCAATCCATTGTAATCTTCTGAAAGCCCTTGTTTTTCTTTGTATTGAACCCCCATCGCTACCCCCGTCGTCGGAATAGCTTGCATTCCTGTGGCTGAAGATTGATGTGGAATTTTAGGCATATTATCACGCTTCAAAGAAGGATGCGAATAGTAAGTACGACCTCCGGAAAAGGGATCATCTTTCTTAGCAAACACTTGAAGCATTAACTCATAGGGAGTCATTCCAATCCCAAGAAGGATACTGTCATCACGGTAATACGGTGCCACCCAATCTTGTGGCAAAAGTTGCAAACCAACAGCAAGCTGAATGGCCTCATGCCCACGAGATGTAGCATGAACATACTTTGCAGTGACTTCCTTATTCGCCTCATATTTTTCCGCAAGTGTCTTTGCAGTGCACATCAATCGAAAAGCTTCAAGCAATCGTTCTTTCGTCGGCGTATGGTTTGTGGAATGTGTATCTCCCATGTTCAAGTTAAATGTGTGGGCAAAATTATGAAAATCTCAAGATTCAAGATTTACTGATTGTTATCAATGATGTAGTTCAACACTTTATCCATCAAATGCACGCGATCCTTACCTGTGACATTGTGTTTGTGCATGGGATAAGGGAAGAAATCCATTTGAATTCCAAGTTCAACAAACTTCTTCACCAGCGCATAGTTGTGCTGCATTACTACCACATCATCCACTGTTCCGTGTATGAGTAATAAATCACCTTTTAAATTCTTCGCGTGTGTCAACAAACTTGCTTTTTCGTATCCTGCCACGTTTTGTTCAGGGCGATCCATGTAGCGTTCACCGTACATGATTTCGTAATATTTCCAATCGGTCACTGGTCCACCTGCAACACCAACCTGGAACACTTCCGGGTAACGCAACATAAAAGAGGTTGTCATAAATCCACCAAAGGACCAACCATGCACGGCCAAACGATTTGAATCGACATAACTCAAGCTTTTCAAGTATTTCACACCTTCCAATTGATCATTCATCTCAACTGTTCCCAACTGACGGTGAATCTGTGACTCGTCGGCAAATCCGCGGTAAGCAGAACCTCGACCATCCAGGGTGTACACCAAATAACCTTGTTCCGCCATCCAGTACATCCAAAGATTGGCACCATCCAACCATGAATTTGTAATCATTTGGGCATGAGGACCTCCATATACATAGACCATCACTGGGTATTTTTTTGAAGGATCAAAGTTGCTTGGCTTAATCAAACGCGTATACAACTTTGTGCCATCCGCAGAGGTAAGTGTGTTTAATTCAGAAGTTCCAATGCGAACGTTCGAAAGCTTATCATTGCTCTCCATCAACAACTTCAGGGTCTTCCCCATTGGATCAATCAAGCGTGCCTTATAATCCACATCGTGGCTTGAATAGGCATCAAACAGGTATTTACCAGATGAAGAAATGACGACTTCATGTGTGCCGTCGGCTGCTGTAATTCTTTGGGTCTTTGGACTTTTACCATTGACAGTGGCAATATACACTAGGGTATTCATCGGATTCTCACCTGTTGCAGTGTAACACACCACCGATCCATCAGGGCTTGCTCCAAGAATGTCCTTTACCACGAAAGAATGATTCGTCAATTGTGAAAGCAACTTGCCATTGAGGTCATAATAGTACAAATTGCTAAACCCGGAACGCTCCGATATCCAAATGAAATTGTTTGACTTAAATGAAGGGAAAAATGCCGCATGTTCTGGCTCTACCCACTTCTCATTCGATTCTTCAAACAGGGTGCGCACGAATTTTCCACTTTCCGTTTCATATAGATTCACCATCATGCGATTTTGATCGCGATTTACCTCAGCGATAATCACATATTGGTCATCCGGTGTGAAGATAAAGTTGGTCAGGTAATCGTCTGACGCTCCTTCTGGAGAGATAAATGCCGTCTTTTGCGTTTTCAGATTGTAAATTCCCACTCGTGGCTTTTCCGATTTTTGTCCTGCCATAGGGTACTTGATCGACATTAGTTCACCTGGTGTTTGAGAAACATCCAACAATGGATAATCGTGCACTTCCGTTTCATCTTTTTGATAAAAAGCAAGGTGATTTCCACTGTTCGACCAAAACAATCCACCGCTAATGCCAAATTCACTGCGCGCAATGGCTTGACCTGAAACAACATTTTTATCTGAATTTGACGTAACTACTTGCTTTTTCCCTTCCTTCGTTTGAACAAACACATTGTTTCCAACCGTATAAGCGATATGTAATGCCTTTTTGTGGATCATCGCATTTTCAGCATTTTCTTCCAAAGTATTGATCTTATTCCCTTGATCGATGATGGCATCCACCATGTAAAAATTGATTCCATCATTGATAAGAAATTCTGAAACCGAGATCCACTCTAAGCCAAAGAAACTAGTCAATTGACTGCCAAGCATTTTGTTCAGTTGCTCAACCGTCATGATCTCCGTGTCCTTTTTCCCTTGCTTCTCCTCGGCAAAGCCCAAAGTCATTTTCTGATATCCTCGATCGAAGTAAGTGTACATTTCAGAACCTTCGAGCCATTGGAAACCAAACATGCGGTCAGGACTATAGATGCGCATCTGTCCCAAAACAGCATCTTTCAGGGTGAGCTCAGTCTTTGATGCACCTTTTTCTTGCGCAACAACAACCGTTTGAAGGAACAACGCAACAACGAAAAGTGAAAAGTGAATACTAATTTTCATGAGTTTATTGTATTAATTTCTTTTAATGAGTTTACTAAAGAATTCCTCTACAGGCTTTCCTGCTTCATAGCAGTTGAGAATGACAGCATCCAAATCTTCACGCAAGATATCTTCCGCATCAAATTGCGCATAAAAATACCACTGTTTGTTAAAAATCAAGGGTTCGACTTCGGCAGCTTGACGCAATTCCTTTGGAATAATTTTATTCTTTTCACCAATCATATGGTTAAAGACTTTCACAAATTTGGGGTTGGAATATGCTTTTTTGAATCCATCGAGATTGGCGGCAATCCCTTCACGCACAGCAAGTAAATCGTCTTTGTCAATTTCATAGATGCCACCATAAACACGCACATGTTCAGGACCTAGTTCAAAATATACCCCATTCACCGCTTGACTTTTCTTTCCATTGGGTGAAATAATCGCCGACACATTCATCTTATAAGGCGTTTTATCCTTAGAGAAACGAATATCGCGGTTGATGCGAAAAATGCAATCTTTCGCCTCAAGACCTTTGAATTCAGTTTGTTTTACCGCTAAGACATCAATCAAATGCTGTACAAAATGCCGAAAAGGTTCACGCACACTCGTTTCGTAACGCTTGCGATTGAGGTCAAACCAGTCTTTGTTATTGTTCGGCGCAAGTTCAATGAAGAACTTTAAAAAATCTGCAGTAAAAAAGGCCATTTGTTGTCTTTGCCCCAAAGGTAAGAGATTTTTGTTCTTATCGACCTTTCCAACATTGGCATCACGGCTTTTCGAAGGCGTTAATTTCAATATAAACACTACCTTTACAGCAAAATTAGCGATATGAGTCACGTAACATTTGCCAGTATAGAAAAAGCAATCAAGACAGTGGATAATCTTGATGATGATGGATTAGAGAAACTTTCTGAGAAATATGCCTTGGCACAGCAAACCTTGCTTGGCTATGTGATGAGCGCACCTGAAGAGTATGAAAACGAAGAACTCGAGGGATTGCTCGTATATTACTACTGCTTGATTTCAGAGTGCTTTGACGTTCAAGGATTGAATTTGAACACGATCACTGAAGCGGATATCGACGCTTTTGAAGAGCCTTATTTTGAAATGTTGGACAGCTACTTCGAGAATGATGACGAAGAGGTACTTGAAACATTTTGCGATCAACCTGAGCTTGCTCAATTCATGGCAATGGAAATCTCTACGGAGGATGAAGATGGTACAGCATTGAGCGACGAAACAGCAACACAGTTGTTTATCGTGATCTTGGCGATGATTACCTTGATGAATCGCGCAATTGTAGCTGCGTAATTCATCAGCTCTCGCCTGAAATCGGTGCCATTTAAGAATTAAACTCTTCACAATGAGCCCAATGAAAACACCAGAAGAAATCGTTTCGACCATGTTGGAAAACGATGCGTTTAGCCAATGGCTAGATGTGAAAGTTGTGTCCATTGGTCTCGGTTCGTGCACCCTTCGCGCAACGATTCATGGACAAATGCTAAATGGATTCAACATCCTACACGGCGGGATTAGTTATTCCTTGGCAGATTCAGCCCTTGCTTTCGCCTCAAACTCCTATGGGTTTAAATGTGTAAGCATCGACACTTCGATTTCTCATCTTCGTCCAGCAAGGGTGGGTGATACATTAATGGCCACTGCGATAGAACGTCATCGAGGAAAAACTGTTGGCATTTACGAGGTAACCGTCACGAATCAAGACGGCAAAAGTATCGCACTTTTTAAAGGTACTGTCCACATTTCAAAGGACATTTGGTAAAGACAAAAATTTCTTTTTTTGACCTCGACAATTCTATGCGTACATAGAATATTTTCCTACATTTATAGCTCAAATTTTGAGTTTACATGTCAAAACATCCTGAACAATTGGTTGATTTCGTTGTCCGTCATGCATGGCATCGACTTTCGCGTATGTACAATCAAAAAGCAGCGGAACATGACATTACGATGTCGATTGGGTTCATTCTAATGAGCATCGACAAAGAAGGGACGCCAAGTACAGCGCTAGGACCCCGCATGGGCATGGAACCCACTTCCCTATCTCGAACCTTGAAAACCATGGAAGACCGTGGGTTTATTGTTCGAAAAGAAAGCAGCGAGGACAAACGCAAAGTGTTGATTTTCCTTACTCCAGTTGGGGTTGAAAAACGACGTGAAGTGCGGAACTTTGTGGTTGGTTTCAACGACGAGCTTACACAACGTGTTTCAGAAAAGAAGCTAGAAATCTTCTTTGAAGTGTTTAACGCCATCGATGTAGTGATCGAAAAAGAAGTAAAGAAAGATTAAGTCATGAATAGACACATTAAAAAAGTAGCGGTTCTCGGATCGGGAGTGATGGGATCGCGCATCGCATGTCATTTCGCTAATGTTGGTTGTGAAGTACTCTTGCTCGACATTGTACCGAAAGTATTGAGTGATGAACAGGAGAGGAAAGGCTTGACATTAAATGATAAAGCCATCCGCAATAGCATTGTCAACGAATCGTTAAAGTCAACTTTGACGTCTAACCCTTCGCCAATCTATCTTAAATCCTTTGCAAACCGTATCAAAACAGGGAATTTCGATGATGACATGTCGTTGATTTCCGGTTGCGACTGGATCATTGAGGTAGTCGTTGAACGTCTGGACATTAAAAAATTGGTTTTTGAGCAAGTAGAGAAATTTAGAAAACCAGGAACACTCATCACTTCGAACACCTCAGGAATTCCAATTCATTTGATGTTGGAAGGGCGGAGCGATGACTTTAAATCCAATTTCTGTGGAAGTCACTTTTTCAATCCGCCACGGTATCTGCAACTTTTGGAGATCATTCCAACCCCAGAAACAAAGCAGGAAGTCATTGATTTCCTTATGGGTTATGGATCAAAAATACTCGGGAAGAAAACCGTACTTTGTAAAGATACACCTGCATTCATAGCCAACCGTGTTGGGGTTTATGCCATCATGGCGTTGTTTCATACGGTTCGAGAAATGGGCTTAACCATTGAGGAGGTTGATAAATTAACGGGGCCTGTCATGGGACGTCCGAAGTCAGCAACGTTTAGAACATGCGATGTTGTTGGTTTGGATACGCTCGTTCACGTCGCAAATGGCTTGAAGGACAATTGTCTCGAAGATGAAGAGCACGGCTTGTTCACCTTGCCTGATTACATCACCAAAATGGTTGAAAACAATTGGCTGGGATCAAAAACTAGTCAAGGGTTTTACAAGAAAGTGAAGCAAGCAGACGGGAAAAGTGAAATCCTTGTCCTCGACTTAAATACACTTGAATACCGTTCAGCCAACAAAGTGAAATTCCCTACTTTAGAAATGGCTAAGCCCATTGAAGACCTGAGGCAACGAACCAAAATGCTCTTCATGGGCATGGATAAGGCGGGTGAATTTTACCGCAAATTGTTCGGTGGATTACTGGCCTACATCACGAATAGACTTCCAGAAATTACGGATGATGTGTACAAAATCGATGATGCCCTCAAGGCAGGATTTGGTTGGGAACTTGGTCCATTTGAAACATGGGACCTCATCGGCTTTAAAGAAGGATTGAAAATGATTAGTGCTGCGAATCGCAAACCAGCGGATTGGGTCTTTGATATGTTATCGTCTGGAGAAAATTCGTTTTACAAACTCGAAAAAGGAAGCAAACAATACTACGATGTCTCAAGTAAAACGTACAAAACGATCCCTGGAACAGAGAAGCTGGTGATTTTGGATGCGCTACGTGGTGAAAACAAAGTCTGGGGAAATTCGGATTCGACACTTGTGCATTTGGGTGATGGCATTCTGAATCTCGAATTTCATACGAAGATGAATACCATTGGAGGAGGTGTAATTGAAGGTATCAACAGAGCCATTGACCTCGCTGAAAAAGAATACAAAGGACTTGTCATCTCCAACAACGGTCAGAATTTCTCTGCTGGTGCGAATGTCGGGATGATTTTCATGATGGCTGTTGAACAAGAATACGACGAGTTAAATTTTGCAGTTAAAGCCTTTCAGGACACCATGATGCGTGTTCGATACTGCGATGTTCCAGTGATTGTTGCACCTCATAACCTCACCCTTGGTGGAGGATGTGAACTTTCCATGCATTCAGACAAGGTGGTGGCACATGCCGAGCTCTACATGGGATTGGTGGAATTCGGTGTTGGTGTTATCCCTGGCGGAGGTGGGTCAAAGGAATTTGCGAAACGCCTCTCGGATGAATT
>JAJTDQ010000065.1 GCA_021300505.1 Cryomorphaceae bacterium | reverse complement strand
AAGGCGACATTAAAATCAATCGCATGCGTGAGCGTTTCCTGACCATTGGTCAAGCAAAAGTTGCTACTTCAGCCTACGAAGCATTCGACTTGGGTTATTTGCGTGATGGAACAGATGAAATCGTTGTGAGCCGTGACCATCAACTAACGCGGGCCAAAGCTGCAGCACTAGAACTTGCCAACAAAGGATATGTGGCGCCAAAACGCGAAAAGAACATCACTGTGATGGGTCAGGAAGGCCTCGGAATCGTTTATGTTGGCGCGAACACGATGCTTTCTGGAAATTACATGTCTGAGCACGATCGTGTGATCTCCGAAAAACTAGGATTCGTGCTATGTGGAGGTGACTTAAGCGAAAACACGGTTGTTTCCGAGCAGTATTTACTTGATTTAGAACGGAAAGCATTTGTGGAATTGTGCGCTGAGCGAAAGACGTTGGAGAGACTGGAGAGTTTGGTGAGCAAGGGAAAGATACTTAGAAACTGATTTTGGACAAAAGACAAGGGACAATAGACAAAGGACAATAGACAATAGACAATAGACAAAGGACAAAGGACAATAGACTTTGAAAGATGACTTTTAAATTGTAAATTGAATAGAAAAACAATGGCGACACACAATTTTAGACGATTGGAAATTTGGCAAAACTCAATTGAGTTAACCAAGTCGGTTTATTCAATTCTTCCACAAATTCCGAATGATGAAAAATTTGGTCTTAAATCTCAAATCTCAAGAAGTTCTATTTCAATTGCATCCAATATCGCTGAAGGTTCAGGTAGGTCGACGAACAAAGACTTTTCTCATTTCCTTGGTATCTCTCTCGGTTCAAGTTATGAATTGGAAACACAGTTAATTTTAGTTCAAGATATTTTCTCCATCGAATGCGACAAAATCATTACAGATTGTCAGGCCATTCAAAGGAAGATTTTCAAATTGAAAAATGCACTAATTAAAAACTAAAGAAAAAATTTGGTCCATTGTCCATTGTCTATTGTCATATGTCCACTTTCTTAAAATCTCAATAAAATGAAACAACAAGCATACATAGTCATAGGATTTCGATCTGCAGTAGGAAAAGCAGGAAAGGGCGGTTTTCGGTTTTACAGACCCGATGATTTGGCAGCAGATGTAATTAAACACTTAATGGCTTCTGTTCCTCAACTAGATAAATTACGTGTGGATGACGTGATAGTTGGGAACGCGACGCCAGAAGCTGAACAAGGGTTGAATGTCGGGAGAATGATTTCATTGATGGGATTGAACACAGACAAAGTGCCTGGAATGACAGTCAATCGTTACTGTTCATCAGGATTGGAAACGATCGCCATTGCTACCGCGAAAATTGAAGCAGGAATGGCCGATTGTATCATCGCCGGTGG
This sequence comes from Cryomorphaceae bacterium, assembly GCA_021300505.1. GTDB lineage: Bacteria > Bacteroidota > Bacteroidia > Flavobacteriales_D > Crocinitomicaceae > M0103. Next base: position 11,090 of record JAJTDQ010000065.1, on the reverse strand, counting down.
GGTGGAATCGATGTCAGTCATGGCGATGGGAGGATGGCGCATCGTGCCAAATCCAAAAGTAGGCAAAGAGAATCCAACCTGGTATTGGGGAATGGGACTTACCGCGGAGGCGGTGGCAAAGCAATACAATGTTAGTCGAGAAGAACAAGATGCCTTCGCACTTCATTCTCATGAAAAAGCGTTGGCAGCGATTCAATCAGGACGTTTTCGGGATGATATTGTGCCGGTGACTGTCGAGCGCATTTTCCTTGACGAAAACGAAAAGCGACAAGTGCAGAACTACATTGTGGACACTGATGAAGGTCCGCGCGCAAGTTCCATCGATGCATTGGCCAAGTTAAAACCTGTCTTCGCGATGGGTGGATCTGTCACTGCAGGAAATTCCTCACAGACATCGGATGGAGCAGCATTTGTTTTGGTCATGTCAGAGCGCATGGTAAAAGAACTCAATCTGGAACCCGTTGCTCGCTTGGCATCCTATTCTGTTGTGGGGGTTGAACCACGCATCATGGGAATCGGTCCAGTAGATGCCATTCCTAAAGCTATCGCCGCTGCTGGACTAAAATTAAATGACATCAACCTCTTCGAATTGAATGAGGCCTTCGCATCACAGTCCATTGCCGTAATAAGAGAAGCAGGATTAGATCCATCTTTGGTGAATGTCAACGGTGGCGCCATCGCACTCGGTCATCCTCTAGGTTGCACAGGTGCTAAGTTGAGTGTTCAAATGATGAACGAACTAAAAAAACGCCAACAGAAATACGGTGTTGTTACGATGTGTGTCGGAACTGGTCAAGGCGCTGCTGGGGTGATTGAGATGTTGTAAGGATTTGATGCCGGAAACAATTTGTTCCTGACGGAATTTGGTGCCTACGGCAATTTGAAATTTGATTGCTGCGCAAATTTCGAAGTACGATCAAGTCCTTGTTCCATGTTCCATCAGCAAATCGGTCCTTTGCCCTCATGTGGCTTCGAGACTTCCTTCGGAACCTCAGCCACCAGAGTAACTAACAAGTCCTTACATCTTAAAATCTTGGCATCTTAAAATCTAAATCTCCAAATAGGACTACCTTTACCACATGAATAAACCACAACACATCATTGACCGTGCCTTGAAAAGTGCGGGATTTGAATCCTTGAATGAGCTCCAACGTGAAACCATAGATGCACATACCAAGCACAACAACCTTTTGATTCTTTCACAAACAGGTTCAGGGAAAACACTGGCTTTCTTGTTGCCTACACTTTGTCAATTAAATCCCGAATCCTATTCTATACAAGCCCTTATCCTTGCTCCATCGCGGGAATTGGCGATACAAATTGAACATGTTTTTAAGTCATTAAAATCAAATTTCAAGGTGCTTACGTGCTACGGAGGACACTCCATGCGCACAGAATTAAATAGTCTCACCGAAGCCCCTGCTGTGTTGATTGGCACACCTGGACGAATTTGTGACCACATAACACGTGGACAATTGGATTTGAACGAAGTGAAGCAATTGGTCATTGATGAATATGACAAATGCCTAGAATTTGGCTTCGAAGATCAAATGAAATTCATTCAAACCGAGCTCACTGGCATAAAGAACACCTACTTAGTATCAGCTACAGAATTGAAGGAGTTTCCTAGTTATTTGGCATTCAATGACCCCGGCATCATCAATCATCTGGACAATTTTCAAGCACCGGATATCACGTACTTCAAGGTTTCCTACACAGCAGACTCCAAATTTGAACGCCTATTCGATTTACTCTGCACCTTCAATGGGGAATTGACCATCGTCTTTTGCAACTTTCGTGAAGCGACAGAAACCATCGTGGACTACCTCAACACCATGAACTACGAGGCTGTAGCTTACCATGGAGGAATGGAGCAAGAAGACCGCGAACGGGCATTGATCAAATTCAGAAATGGGAGTTTTCATACCTTGGTATGTACTGATCTTGGCTCACGCGGCTTGGATATCCCAGAAATCCAACATGTCGTGCATTTTCAATACCCACAAAACCAAGAAGCCTACATTCATCGAAATGGTCGGACAGCGCGCATGAAAGCCAATGGAAGTGCCTATTTGATGATCAACAAAAGTGAAGAAACTCCTGAATATTTAGACCTGCCAGAAACTGAATTCAAGCCACCATTTGGAAAAGCAACGCCGGTAAAAAGTCCATGGGTGACCCTTTATTTCAGCGCAGGTAAGAAAGATAAAATCAATAAAATTGACTTGGTTGGATTTCTTGGTCAAAAAGGCTCCTTGCAGAAACATGAAATCGGTCTGATTACGGTGCAAGATCGATCTTCCTTTGTCGCAGTGCCAAGAAAGAAAGTGAAAACACTTCTAGAAACAGTTCGGGATCAAAAAGTAAAAGGACAGAAACTCCGCATTGCGATAGCACGATAAGGGATAAGGAATAAATTATCAATTTGACATTTGGTCGCGGTGCGAATTTTATTGCGGCGCAAATTGGTGTAAACGACTTGAACTTGCTTGAAATCGAAATAAATTTCAATATGCACGCATAATATAAAGAAGGATTTTGTACATTCGTTTAGTTCAAATTAAACGCTCAAAGCATCATGGAAAACACAGCGAAAAATCCAATCAAGGGAGGTGAATTTATCATCAGAAATACAAGCCCACATGAAATATTCACTCCAGAAGAGTGGTCGGAGGAACAGCGAATGATTGCCCAGATGTGTGACGATTTTATTCATCAAGAAATTGCACCGAACATTGAGCGTATCGATGCCATGGAACCAGTTTTGATGGAGACATTATTGGAGAAAGCAGGCGAACTTGGATTGCTTGGGTTGTCTGTTCCTGAAGACCTTGGAGGAATGGGACTCGACTTTAAAACCTCCTTACTTGCTGCAGAACGACTCGGCAAAGGATATTCATTCTCTGTAGCCTATGGTGCACATACCGGAATTGGAACCTTACCTTTACTCTACTACGGTAACGAGGCCCAAAAGCAAAAGTATATCCCAAAATTGGCAAGTGGCGAATGGAAAGCTTCTTACTGTCTTACGGAGCCTGGTTCTGGTTCAGATGCCAACTCAGGAAAAACAAAAGCGACACTGTCCACTGATGGAACACATTACATCTTGAATGGACAAAAAATGTGGATCACGAATGGTGGGTTTGCCAACTTCATGACCGTTTTTGCAAAAATTGACGAGGATGAAAATCTGTCTGCATTTTTGGTTGAAGCAGACAGTGAGGGCATTAGCTTGAACCCTGAGGAAAAGAAGATGGGCATCAAGGGGTCATCGACGCGTCAGGTGTTTTATAACAATGTAAAAGTTCCCGTTGACAACTTGCTTTCTGAGCGTGGAAATGGATTTAAAATAGCAATGAACATCTTGAACATTGGCCGAATCAAGTTAGCTGGTGGCGTGCTTGGTGGTGCTAAAGAAACCATCAACGAAAGTATTCATTACGCTACGCAACGCGAACAATTTGGTCGTTCCATCTCAAAATACGGCGCGATTCGCTATAAATTGGCTGAGCAAGCCATCCGTACCTTTGTATTGGAATCTGCTACCTACCGCGCCGCACAAAACATTGACGATGCCATCGACGCATTGATTGCCTCAGGCATGGACAAAGGGAAGGCTACCTTAAAAGGAATTGAACAATTTGCAGCAGAATGCGCCGCATTGAAAGTAGCTGGATCTGAATGTTTAGATTATGTCGTGGATGAAGCCGTACAAATTTATGGTGGAATGGGTTACTCCGCGGAATCACCAGTGGAACGTGCTTACCGTGACTCCCGCATCAACCGAATTTTCGAAGGAACCAATGAAATCAATCGCATGCTCACCGTCGACATGATCCTACGTCGCGCAATGAAAGGCGAATTGGACTTGATGGGACCTGCCATGAAAATTGCCAGTGCACTGATGAGTATTCCAGACATGTCCAGTTTACCCGAAGGGATTTTTGGAAATGAGTACAAAGTGCTTGAAGGATTTAAGAAAACCATCTTGATGGTCGCTGGAAGTGCCGTTCAAAAATTGATGATGACGCTCGCGAAGGAGCAAGAAGTATTGATGAATATCGCGGACATTGCCATTTGGACCTACCAAGCAGAATCTGTTTTGCTGCGCGTAGAAAAAATCATTGCAACACAAGGTGAAGAAGCCGCCGCTGTTCACATTGCGATGGCAAAAACCTATGTGTATGATTCGGCTGACCGCATTGAAAAAGCAGCGAAGGATGCCATCAATTCATTTGCTGAAGGTGATGAAGCACGCATGATGTTGATGGGCTTGAAGCGCTTTACTAAGACCGAGTATTTCAATCCAAAGGCTGCACGTCAACTGATCGCTGAAACATTAATCGCAGCGAATAAATACCCCTTCTAAACAAGTCATTTTCTTGTTGAAATCTGGTAAATCTTAGATTACATCAACGCAGAAGCCAGTATGTTCCTTGAAAGATCCTATTTGATACAAGGCTACATGTTCGCGTTGAAATAGAGCTTGCACCTCATCGATAGCATTGGGATCAACAGAAAACAGCAATCCTCCATTGGTTTGTGGGTCACAGAGTGTGAGTAATGATTCGCCTGAGATACCCTTGACCTTCTCCCCGTTTGCCTTCCAATTCCGCATGGTATTGTCTGGATAAATCATGTTCGCGGCATGTTGCTGTGCACCTTCCAGCAACGGAATATCCGCGTAGTGTAGCTCTGCTGTCAACCGACTTTTGTCAACCATCTCTGTTAAATGTCCAATCAAGCCGAAACCAGTGACATCGGTCATTGCATGCACACCTGCCACATCGCCCAGGAATTCACCCATAAAATTCAATGTTGCCATTGATTCTACACACGAATTGAGATGCGCTTCACTGAGTAAATTTCGTTTCATGGCCGAAGTGAGAATACCTGTACCAATGGGCTTTGTGAGGAAGATGACATCCCCTACTTTCGAGGTGTTGTTTCGCTTAAGTTGATGGTAATTCAATACGCCATTGACCGACAATCCGAAAATAGGTTCTGGTGTCTCGATGGAATGACCTCCACCGATGGCTATTCCTGCTTGTTTGCAAACCTCTACTGCACCTCGAATAACCTCTGATGCGATGTCCGTTCCTAACTTTTCCGTTGGCCAACCCAAGATACTCAGCGCCATGACAGGACGTCCGCCCATCGAATACACATCACTGATGGAATTCGCCGCAGCGATCCGACCAAAATCAAACGGAGAATCGACGATTGGTGTAAAAAAATCAGTGGTACTCAAGAGACATGAGCCATTCAACAAATCCAAAACAGCGGCGTCATCACCTGTGCTATTCCCAACGATCAATCGAAATTGGTCATTCGTAAGGTGATTGCTCAATATTTCCTTCAAAGGTTCAGGTGCTATTTTACAGCCACATCCACCACCTTTGGTATATTCCGTCAGTTTAATCATTTGTTCAGTTTCTCAGTAGGTAATTTCCCATAAATAAAGTCCATGTGCTGGAACAGAAGTCGAGGCAGCACCGCGGTCCATGGCGGCAAGAATTTCTAAAAGTTCATTGGGATGGCGTTTTCCCAATCCAACATCCAGTAAAGTTCCCACCGTTGCCCGCACCATATTCCTCAAAAAACGATCTGCCGTAATTTCAAAGTACCATTCGTTCTTATCCTTTTTCCATTCTGCGTTGCTTACTGTGCAGATATTGGTTTTCACATCGGTATGTAACTTCGACAATGAAGTGAAATCCTGTGTGCCAAGCAGGTGTTTTGCAGCTTCATTCATCGCTTCAAAATCAATCTCTTGGGGTACATACCAACTCAACCCTTCGCGAAAAGGATCTTTTTTCTGGTGAATATAATACCTGTAAGTCCTAGCCTTAGCATGAAACCGGGCGTGCATTTCAGTATTTACCTCTTTCATCGAAAATACCGCAATAGACGCTGGAAGCATGCGATTTAGTTTGAAGCAAAAATGACTCGAATCGGCAATTTCGGGTAGGTCGACATGCAGGAAGTACTGTTTGGCATGAACACCTGTATCTGTTCGACCACAACCCACCACTTGGATCGGTTCGTTAGAAAATAGCTTACTTAAGTTCTCTTCTATTTCTTGCTGCACAGAAATCTGCTTAGGCTGACGCTGCCACCCAAAATAAGAGGAGCCGTCGTAAGCAATTTCTATGAAGTACCTTTTCATGGGGTACAAAGGTAAACGAAAAAGGCCGATCTGTTGAGACCGGCCTTGATGCTATTTATTGAATTTTCTATTCAACATACAAAACATACCCCGGATTGGAATCCACCGAATAATTGAATTTCATGGATTTGTTTTGAGATGGTGCTAAGGTTATTCGCCAAGTCAAGATTCCAGTTTTTTCATCCAACACCGCTCCTTCGTATTCTCCGTTTTTCACTTTGATATCCGTATTCACGGAAAGTGGCATTTGGTCTTTGATGACGATCGGAATCGCAGCGCCACCGTTGTTTTTCACTTTAATCTCATAGGCTACTTCAAACTTCTGACGACCACCGATGGTCTTCTTTGTACTTTTCTCATCGATACGAAGACGCTCAACTTGCATTTTCTTGTCTTTGCCCAAAGAGAATGACAAGGTATCTTTTGTTGAATTCACATCGATGTAGGTTTTTCCGATATAGGTGCCGTCGAAATATAAATTCGATTCACCACTGAGCAAGTTTAACTTTTCCCAACCTGCTACTTGTGCTGTTAAAAATACCGATGGATCGAGCTTAGGCGCGGTATGGTATTCATAAGTTGCTGGCAATTCGAAGTCGTCGATGTGCACGCGGTGGTCGTTTCCGTCTGAAGGGATACTCATTTTTGATTGAATGGCATATTCCATGCGCAAGTCCTTTTGAACCACCGTTGACTGCGCCTGCTGCGACCATGTATAAGAGCTTGACTGACCTACTGATAGTTCAACGGAATTTCCGTTTGCCGACATATCATTTCTATATTTATCCTTGCGATTTCTCGAACGTTTTTCTAAGATTACCCCATCCATAGATTCTACTCCAGAAAATCTATAGGCAGAAGAAGCCACTTGATTTTTATCAGAAACTACCACCTCATTCAACTCCAACTGATCAGCTTTCAAGAAGAATTTCAAATAGGGTGCAGTGATTTGCAACTGCATTGGCTGATAACCTACATAGCTCGCTGTTGCGTAATATTCTCCTCGCATTGACGAGATGCCACCGTACGTTGTTGAGGATAGTTGTTGTAATTGAGGTACCATGGATTTAAAATAGGCTCCGCTGAATTTTCATAGGGGTCATTCGTCGATAGTACTAAATCTACATTGTCCCAAGAAATTCCTGTGGATTGTGTCACCAAGGCTTTAGCTTCCAAACGAACTGGATCACCAATGCCATTCGAACGCATGTCATAGTATGGTTTCCACGACGCTCTAGGTGTGATGTATGAAAAGAAAAACTCTCCTTTGGTTTGTTTGTCCACATCGATTTCCACGATGATTTCGGTGTAATTGGTCACCGGCTTGTTGCGGCGACTAACAATCTCCTGCTCGATGCGGTTCATGTCTTTGTTCAATCCTTCCAATTCTTCTTTGATCGCCGATTGACGGATTGTAATCGCATTCAACTTTTCGTGCATGAAGGCATAGGCCTCTTTCAATTCGGAAACTTTTAATCCGAGATCTGTCCCCTTCAATTCACGATTCTTCAAAATGAGATCCTTATCAAAGAGCAAGATTTCATATTCATCGCGCAGATTGAGGTCGCGCTTTTCTAGTTTCTTTTTTTGATCATTCAAGGCATTGACCTCCTCATTGGTAATCTTCATGTCCTCGAAGTTCTTTCTGGTTTTCACCGAAATGATGGTCAAGGAACCTTTGGCTTTCACTTGCACCGTATTGGGATCAACAAAATCTGTTAGTTTTTGAAAGACCACCTCTTGACGACCAGGTTGCAATTCAACGGAGCGGTAATGGTCCATTTGTGCACCTTGAAAAAACACGGTTACCTTTTGGATGGTGGAGGATAGCGGAATCTCTTTTTGAGCATTCAACGCCACTGGCAAGGCCAGCATTAGGGAATAGATTAATTTCTTCATAACGGTTATTTAGACGAAAAAAGCACCACATTGGGTGCTTTCATGATGCAAATACATCTCTTATTTCACAAAGTTCACTGCTTATTTTTTTCCAGGGAATGAAAATGTGCTCATATCTATTTCATACACATTGATACTTGCTTTCTTTCCAAATACTTCAAGACCAGCCACAACAGCTTTTTTTAATGCTTCATAATACTGGAAATGGGTATCATTATTTACCGTGTTGACCGTTATACCCAAGTTCACCGGATCTCCCCATGTAGAACCAAGATTTTCAACAACATAAACATCCCATCCACCCATTCCTGGCAATCCATCTGAGCTGAAGAACAACCATCTTCCATCTGGAGAAATAAATGGTGTTGTTTCGCGACCAATCGTATTGATTGTAGCAGGAAGCGCTTTTGCTTCACCCCAATTTTTTCCAACTTTTTGCACCATGTAGATATCTGTAGCGCTTTTATCTCCCTTGCGATCAGTGACAAAATACATTGTGTTACCATCGGCAGTCATTGTCGCAGATCCTTCAAAATAACTCGTATTGATTGATTTGTTTGAAATGCGCTTAGGTGTCGACCATTTGCCTTTATCCGACATGGTGATTTCAAAAATATCTGAACCCTTTGTGATTACTTTCTCTTCCGTTGCCGATGTGTTCACCGTCATTAAACCATTCATTCCATTTGCAGAAATAAAGTTAATGCAATCAAATCCTGTCGTATTTATTCTGCCAAGGTCATTGGACACACTATCCCAAGTTGCCGTTGACGGATTCCAAACTGCCCTGTAGACATCCTCAAAAAAGTCCTCGTCAGAAGCATTCATAACTCCTCCCTTAGAATCACTTCTGCGTGATGCGAAATAAAGGACATTCCCGTTATTGGTTAAAACCGGTGAATAATCATTTTGAGCAGAATTGACATCTCCACTTAAACTTGATCGCATAGACGTTTTAGCACCTGCCATTTCCGCTTTTGCGAACATACACTGCTCCAAGTGCAAGTCAATCATCAATTCCTTTGCGCGCATTGGATTAATTTTCTCAAGCGAAATTTTGTAGTAATGAATCGCCGAATCAATATTCCCCATACGATGGTGTGAACGTGCAAGCAACTCATAGGCCTCATTGTCTACATTTTCTTTTCCGTAAACAATCGCGTCATTCGCATATTCCAAAGAGATTCCGTAGGAATTGAACACATAATAACATTGCGCCGAGTAATAAAGTACTCGCCAGTTTTTTGGATCAACAGTACCTGCATCCCGAAATGCATTCAGTGCTTCACGGTACTTCCCTTCAGACAAAAAAGTCTTCCCTTTTTCGATGCTTAAAAGCACATCTGCAATTTCTTTAACGGTTTTTGTTGAATCTGGGGGTGTTGCGAAATTATTCGCCTTAGCAAATGAATGTAGCGATGCGATAAATGCAAAAAAAATAATACAGATAGATTTCATCAAATGAATAGTTGGTTCGATTAAGTCAGTACAAAAGAAACGAAATTTTTGCGTAACTGAAAATTTACACACTTGAAATTAACGACAAATCGTTATTTGCGTTTCAATTTCACCAGATCATTCATCGCAATAGTAGCCGCGACAATCGTTATAACAGGAGCCGCAGCAGCACAAATCCAAAGAAAAATATGAAACAAAAACTGCCCAAGTCCAGCGAAAAATCCATCCTGAGTGATATTCAGTCCGAACACCACATCTGTGTCAAGTGGCAACAAGATGAGCAAAGAATAACCCGCGCCGATAGAAAAAGCAAGTCCTCGATGTTTGCGCATGAACACTATACTGTCATCTACATTCAACTTTCGTCGTTCATTAATGTAGTCAACAAAGCTAAATCCATAATAGTAAAATCCTATTGCCAGGGTAATAACTGATATTGGCACATCAGTATAGTCTTGCCAAATAAGTAAAGCAATCAACACCACACACATTACCAAGGCATAGTGCCAAAGCAAATTTCTGAATGTTATGCGCAATGCGCGCTTTACGTCATTGACAAATTGCTGAAAATCGAACGAATAGGTATTTCCTGTCAATATTTTTTCTGTGCGTTCACTCAGGTAAGTCAGCAAAGGAGAAAGCAAGATCACAACAAGATATTTGGTGAATTTCATGAACAACAAGGCCAAAGAAATTTGGAAAAACTGACCAATCATGAACCAAACAATATCATTTACCGTTTGAACTTCTGCTTTTACTGGCATTTTCATCACATAAGCACCAATTGAATAGATCCCTGGCATGAGTGCGGCAGGGATTAACATAAACCAATACAATTTGTGCGCACGAATGAGCTTCACGGCCTTCCAAAAAGACGTAAAACCAAGAAGTAATTCATTAAAAAATGCCATTAATCAAATTTAATCATTGAATCTAAATAGTAGACCTTTGCTCGATTTGTATTTCGTATCTTTGGCGCTTAATTCCTAGATCAAAAAAATGGAAGTACTCTCTTTTAGTAGCCTAACGGCAATTTCCCCTGTAGACGGGCGCTATCAGCGTAAAACAAATGAGCTTCAACCTTACTTTTCTGAATTCGGATTGATCCGTTACCGTGTGATGGTTGAAGTGGAATATTTCATCGCTTTGGCGTCCTTCGGGATTGAACCGTTGGCTGACTTTCCAGTTGAAAAATTTGGAGCGCTTCGTGAAATCTACCATCGTTTTACTGAGGAAGATGCACTTTGGATAAAAAACACTGAAAAAGTGACCAATCACGATGTGAAGGCTGTTGAGTACTTCCTCAAAGAAAAAATGCGAGAGCTTGAGTTGGAGAAATACCTTGAATTCATTCACTTTGGATTAACCTCACAGGACATCAACAATACAAGTGTTCCGCTTTCTTTGCGCGACGCAATCCTTGAGCAATACCTTCCTTTGATGGAGCAGCTCACTGGTCGATTAACACATCTGCAGGAAGAATGGAAAGACATTCCAATGTTGGCACGAACACATGGTCAACCTGCATCACCAACGCGATTGGGCAAGGAAATTAAAGTATTCA
>JAJTDQ010000064.1 GCA_021300505.1 Cryomorphaceae bacterium | reverse complement strand
CTTCATGATTTCCTTTTCAATCAACCTTTTGCAGAGGCCCACAATGCAACAGCCGATGTGGAGGCAACGACGCGTTGCTTCTTGGAATTAGTTCGTCGTGGTCATTTCCCTCTGGATGTACTTGGTCAAGATGAGCAGTATATCAGCAACTTTAACGAGGCCAATCCTTACCCAATTGCATTAATTGGCCTACGTCACTTGAATCTGAAAGCGGAAAGTGCGAAGTTGAAGCCTGTGGAAGAACCGAGCGCCCCAGTTGCTGCAAGTGTGAAGATCGAAGGGAGTATGGAGGATTTTCCATTTGTCCATTTGCACAACCACACGCAGTTTTCCATTCTGCAATCAACGACGAATGTGAAAGGTCTTGTTGCCAAAGCAGTCGAATTGAATATGCCTGCTGTTGCATTAACGGATACAGGAAATATGATGGCTGCCTTTCATTTTGAAAAGGAGGTGGCTACGCACAACAAAAAAATCAAGGCTGAACGTGCATTGGCTGAAGAGGATGGCGAAGAATACACGAAAAAGGAATTGCTGCCCATCATTGGTTGTGAATTCTATGTGTGTCGTGATCATTTAGACAAAACGCAGAAAGACAATGGTTATCAGGTCGTGTTTCTAGCAAAAAATAAAAATGGCTACCATAACTTGATCAAAATGGCATCCATCGCTTACACAAAAGGGATGTACTATGTTCCGCGTATTGATAAAAATGTCATTGAAGCACACAAGGAGGATTTAATTGTGCTCACGGGGAATCTCTATGGGGAGGTGCCAAACATGATTTTAAATGTGGGTGAAGCACAAGCAGAAGAAGCCTTGGTTTGGTGGAAAAACCGCTTTGGGGAAGATCTATACGTTGAATTGATGCGCCACGGTCAAGAGAATGAAAATAGGGTGAATTCAACCTTATTGAAGTTGGCACAAAAGAATGGAATCAAGACGGTTGCGACAAACAATACCTTCTATCTGAGTAAATCCGATGCTGAGGCACATGACGTACTTCTCTGCGTGAAGGACAATGAGTTGGTAGCGACACCAAAGGGCCGTGGTCGTGGATTTAGATACGGGTTAGACAATGATGAATATTACTTTAAATCTCAAGAGGAGATGAAGGAACTTTTTCAAGACCATCCCGAAGCTATCGCGAACATCTCCGAGATTATTGGAAAATGTGAGCAATATGGACTTGCGCGCGAAGTATTGCTGCCAGCGTTTGACATTCCTGAAGAATTCCAGGACCCTTTGGATGCAGATGGGGGTAAACGCGGTGAGAACAATTATTTGCGCCATTTGACCTACGAAGGAGCGAAGAAACGTTATGCAGAAATTTCAGATGAGGTGCGAGAGCGTATTGATTTCGAATTGGCAACGATTGAAAAAACAGGGTATCCAGGGTATTTCTTAATTGTACAAGACTTTTGTCATGCTGCGCGAGATATGGGCGTTTCCGTTGGGCCAGGTCGTGGGTCTGCGGCAGGTTCAGTGGTTGCCTATTGCACTGGAATCACCAATGTCGATCCGATAGAATACGATTTGCTCTTTGAGCGGTTCTTGAATCCCGACCGTGTGTCCATGCCGGATATTGATATTGACTTTGATGATGAGGGTAGAGGTCGCGTGATCGATTGGGTAATCAATAAATATGGTGCGAATCAAGTAGCACAAATCATTACCTATGGCACCATGGCGGCGAAATCATCGATTCGTGATGCCGCTCGTGTGATGGACCTTCCATTGCCTGAAGCTGATCGATTGGCGAAGCTGGTTCCCGATATTTCCTTGTCAAAGTTATTCAAGCTTCCAGAGCCAGAATTGGCCGAAAAGTTGAAAAACAATGCGGATGAAATTGCGAAGGCACGGGAACTTAAAGCAATTGCACAAGGGAATGACTTAGCAGCGCGCGTGGTCAACCGTGCCTTGCAATTGGAGGGCTCTGTGCGCAACACGGGTATTCATGCGTGTGGGGTAATCATCACGCCAGATGACATCACCAACTTTGTTCCTGTCGCAACCGCGAAGGATTCAGATATGTATTGTACACAGTACGACAATTCTGTGGCTGAATCTGCTGGATTGCTCAAGATGGACTTCTTGGGATTGAAAACATTGACGCTCATCAAGGATGCGGTGAAGAATGTCAAGTTGACTCGAGGAATTGATCTTGACCCTGACCAGTTTCCAATCGATGACGAAGCAACTTATTTGTTGTTCCAACGCGGAGAGACTGTCGGGATTTTCCAATACGAATCTGCTGGAATGCAAAAATACATGCGCGAATTGAAGCCAACCGTATTTGCGGATTTGATTGCCATGAATGCCCTGTACCGTCCAGGACCTTTGGAATACATTCCATCGTTCATTAAACGTAAACATGGAGACGAACCAATTGTCTATGATGTAGATGATTGTGAGGAATATTTGAAGGAAACATACGGGATTACGGTATATCAGGAGCAGGTAATGTTGCTCTCACAGAAATTGGCTGGATTTACCAAAGGTGAAGCAGATACATTGCGTAAAGCGATGGGGAAAAAGCAGAAGGATGTCTTGGATAAAATGAAACCTCTGTTTATTCAGCAAGGTGGGGAGAAAGGACACGACGCAACGAAACTGGAGAAAATCTGGAAGGACTGGGAGGCGTTTGCATCCTATGCGTTCAACAAATCGCACTCGACATGTTATGCTTGGATCGCTTACCAAACCGCATATTTGAAGGCAAACTATCCTGCTGAATACATGGCATCGGTGCTTTCAAACAATATGGGGGATATCAAACAGGTCTCTTTCTTCATGGAGGAATGCCGCCGTATGGGGGTTCCTGTTTTAGGTCCTGATGTGAATGAATCGAGTTTTCAGTTTACGGTAAATAAAGAAGGAGCAGTTCGTTTTGGATTAGGCGCCATCAAAGGAGTGGGTGGCGGACCTGTTGAATCGATCATCGAAGAGCGCGAAAAAGATGGAATCTATTCCTCGATTTTCAATTTTGCTGAGCGAATTGCACTGCGTGTCGTGACGAAGAAGGTCATGGAGAGTTTGGCCTATGCTGGTGGATTTGATTCTTTTACCAGTGTACACCGCGCACAATATTTTCATGAAGACACAAGTGGAAAGTCATTCCTAGAGAATTTGACGAAGTATGGTAATGCTGTTCAAGAGGCGAAACTTTCTCCTCAGATAGACATGTTCGGCGAGAGTACAGTAACCAAGTTGCCTGAACCTGAAATCCCGAAATGTGAGGAGTGGGGAAGCATCTATAAGCTCAATAGAGAAAAGGAAGTGGTTGGGATCTTCATTTCTGGTCACCCTATGGATGATTTCAGAATTGAGATTGAGTCATTCTGTAATGGGCGTATCGGGATGTTGAATGAGTTAGAGCAAAATAGAGGTCGAGATCTATTGATAGCAGCCACCGTTACTGAAGCAGAACATCGTCAAACCCGCAATGGTGATCCGTTTGGTACCCTACAGATTGAAGATTACACGGATAGTTACAAGCTTTTCCTTTGGAGAGAGAATTACCTAAAATATAAGCACTTCTTTCAGCCTGGCGCTTTTTTGGCTATTAAAGGGCGTATCGAAACTCCTCCGCGAAGAAATGAGTTGGAGTTTGTGATTCATTCCATTGATATGCTCCAAAATCTTAGGGAAACGAAGGCCAATACCATTCAGATTAAATTGTCAACCAAATCCCTAGACCAACGTTTAATAACAGATTTGAATAAGTTGTTTCTCGAGAATCCAGGTCGTTGTGATTTGCGCTTTACCGTTTTTGATCCATTGGATAATGTGGAGGTTCAGATGCCGTCAAAAAGTATCAAGGTGGACCCGTCGAATGAGTTGTTCAAGAAGTTAAAAAGCTTTGATATCGAATTTGAAATCCGTTAAGGAATCAAATCACGCAAGATCGTAAGATCCTCAACTTTTTCTGACTTACCAGCTTGCTGAAAGGAACTGATTAAATTGGTAATCATTCGTCGCAAAATAGCACTATTGGAGCAAGGTTCGAAATATTCACGGTCTTTAACGAGTTTGGATCGGTCTAAATATTCGCAAATTTCATTTTCGTCCAGTAAGCTCCCTTTGGTAAATGGATTTACGTAGAAAAGTACACCCCATTTATTGGGACTTGACGTATATACGGATGTGCCAAGTTCATCTAAATAGGCCAAAATAAAATGATTCGGCAAGTTGACACCGTAAAGCGGTATGTCTAAGGATTGTGCTACTATGCTATAAATCAAACACAAACTGAGTGGATTGCCTTTTCTAGTTTCTAAAACACTGTTGATGCATGAATTGTGAACAGCATAAAAATGCTTGGTATCTCCTTGGAACTTATATTTTTCGAAAAAGATGTGATTGAAGATTTTGACCTTTTCAAATGCGGTTTGTGTCGTGTTTATTTCAAGCCAAATGTCTTTACGAATTGCTTGAATTGTTTCGTGGACAATGGCGTCATCTAATCCTGGAAATTGATAATGTGCAATAATTAATGCCCCACGCAATAAATCTTTATCTTCAGAATTACACCAATTTTCCAATTGTGACTTAAGGTCTTCGAATTGAATTTCACGAATGATTTGGTCAACGCGTGATTGGAATACTAGATCATAATGGTCATGCTCCCATGAATTTTCGAGGTAGGGAATAGCATCACTGCCATAGCTGAGCAAGGTATCGCGAACATGCACAAAAATATGCTCATCCGGATCGTCAATCAATTGGATCAATGCTTTTATCGAATTTTCATCCCTCATCGAGTTCAAAGGTAGAAGAGATATTAGATGATTTTCTGACCTTGATTTTTGTTTTTCAATGATGAAATGTTAATTCTCACATTTTTTGTAACCCTACAAGGAGAAAAGCGTTAAAGCATGTACGGATCAATTATTAACATCTACAGGTTAAGGGAAGAGAGGCTTTAGGGCCTCTTTTTTTTGCATCATTCTTGCTAACTTCGTCCGAATTAAAATATTCCATCATGAAAACTATTTTCCTTTCTATCACAATTGCTTCATTGATCTCGTCATGTGCGACATGCAGAATTCAAAAAAACCTTCAAGACGGTGAATTGATAGGGGTCATTCGACTAGGAAATTCAGAATGTCCAGTGGTGATTTCCACAAAAGAAAATGGTGAGACCAAAGGATATTATCCTGTTAACATGGATGATTCACTGAAAGTAGATAATGTAGATGGAAAAAAGATCATATTTACATATGCCCCAAGTCGCGCCCCACAGCCTGCTGGATGTGATGTGGATATGACCATTACGCTCTTGACTACACGTTGGGCGAAATAAGCTTCCGAGGGTCAAGGATTGCTTCTTTGATGTTCATAGATGAAGTCCCAAACCAAGTAGGCGAGAGCTTTTCCAACAATTTTATTTTCGTGTTCGCTTGATGGGGCACCTTCAGGGAGGTGTAAATAGGTGCAATTCGCGCTATTGGCTAAGGTCTTCACAAACATACGCGCATCATTCAACGAAAATCCACTCGGTGTAAAGGCTGATGAAGGCATTCCTGTAATGGCATCCATATCCAATTCAATCCCATAATTTCCCAGTGATTCCAAGTGTGACTTTTCCGAATACACATCGGTGAGTAAATCTCTTTTTCCTAATAAATAATCATCAAATAGTGAATATCCACAGTCCTTTCTGTTCAGAAAATTGAGAATGAAACTGTTATTGTATTGTGGATGAAGTCCAATTACGGAGTAATAATGGATGATTTTCTCTTCTAAACCGAATGAAAAGGAGTTGCCACTGTGCCGCAATTCTGTCGCACGACAATCGCCGTGTGGATCCATGTTGATAATGCCTAAACTTGATTCAGATGACTTGTGAATAGCCCGGATAATAGGTAACGCGTTGTTGTGCCCACCTCCGATTACTACTGGAATCATTCCTTGGCTAAGAAAAGGCTGAAGCGTTTCTGATACAATCTCGTCCAATTCTTCGACTGTTGGATGTTCGTTGGGTAAGGAAGTACTCACTTGGACCGTTCCAGCAATAAGTATGTCCTTTCCAACAAGAAATCGATTGGACTGCATATTGAGAAATCGCGGCAAGAAGGCACTAAATCCTTTTTCAGCTCCATGAAGACCTAGGTTTAAACGCGGCCCAACACTTTCTTCAATGCCAAGAATCACGTATTTGCAACCTCCTTGGTTTGAATAGTCTTTCACTTGTTGACCAAGACGTGTTTCTCCTTCGCGAACCGTTGTGTTTGTCTGGATGAAATCTTTTGTGGACGGAATAAATAGAAAGGGCTTAGTCATGACAAAGGTAGGGTTGGATTCGATCGATGAATTCTACTGGGGGAGCTACCGGTCTCATGTTTTCTTTTTTCACGAATACCAATGTCGTCGATGCTACGCATATCTCTTTGTCACTTTCATTTGTAATGCGGTAATCGAAAAGCAAACGAGATCCGCGCAATTCTGTGATTTGAGTTTCAATTCGCAGTAAATCGTCATAGTACGCAGGGGCAAAGTACTTTACTTGAAATTCCGAAACAGGCAGCATAACCCCGCTGTTCTCCAATTCTTTGTAACTCATGCCAACACTCCGCAATGCTTCTACACGTCCGACTTCAAAATATTGTGCATAGTTGCCGTAATAACAATATCCCATTTGGTCTGTTTCGCTGTAGCGAACTCGAAGTTCTATGGTGTTTGAAAATGAAAGTTTCATTGATCTGTAATTATCCGCTAAAATAATGAAATGAAGCTGATTTATTTCCCTTGGGTTTTCCTAAATTTGACATTAGGTTTTATCGTGAGTAAATAGCTCGTTTTTGGGCAATGACCAGAATATTTGGCAATGAAAACAACGTCCTAATTCCGCTGTTGAAGTTTTGAACGAATTTTCTAATTAACAAGTAAAACTTTTCAAAAAGTCAACCCCCTTTTCACTTTTTTTTTAACTTTTTTATTAGAACATTTGTCCTCGAGAATAAAACACTCTTTATCAGAGGTAACTCGACACGGAAAACTATACTGCTTACTTATCAAATTAAAAGGACTTTCAATGGGGAATAATCACGAAATCGTTTGGAATTCATGTTTAAAAGTGATCAAGGATAATATTTCTTTGCAAGCATATAAAACATGGTTTGAACCGATTGTGCCGGTAAAGCTAGAAGACAATATTCTGACAATTCAAGTACCATCCCATTTCTTTTATGAGTGGCTTGAAGAACATTATATTACGCTTTTAAAGAAAGTGATTAAAAAGGAGCTTGGAGCGGAAGGAACCCTTGAGTATAGTATCGTAATGGAAAACACCGCTACGAATTCAACACCGTATACAGTGAAGTTGCCAGCATTGAACAGAAAATCTGTGAAAAATGCACCGGTGACGATGCCAATCAACTTAAATGAGAACCAAATCCGCAATCCATTCATTATTCCAGGATTAAAGAAAGTGAATGTTGATTCGAACCTGAATCCTTCGTATTCGTTTGAAAACTTCATTGAAGGAGACTGTAACCGTTTGGCGCGTGCTTCTGGTTATGCTGTAGCGAATAAGCCAGGTGGAACGGCCTTCAACCCATTATTGATTTATGGTGGTGTAGGTCTTGGTAAAACGCACCTCGCTCATGCCATTGGTATTGCCATTAAAAATCAAACACCGAACAAAACGGTTTTATATGTTGGTTCTGAGAAATTTGCGCACCAGTTCATTGATGCGTTAAAGAATCACACAACGAATGACTTCATCCATTTCTATCAAATGATTGATGTGTTGATCATTGATGACGTTCAGTTCTTCTCTGGTAAAGAGAAAACTCAGGACGTTTTCTTCCACATTTTCAATCACTTGCACCAAAATGGAAAACAAATTATCCTTACATCGGATAAACCACCTGTAGAAATGCAAGGAATGGAGCAGCGACTTCTTTCTCGTTTTAAATGGGGACTTTCAGCGGATTTAGGAACCCCAGATCTTGAAACGCGTATCGCTATTCTTGAAAAGAAGATGTATGGAAATGGTATCGATCTTCCACGCGATGTGGTTGAATACCTTGCATACTCAATCAACACGAATGTGCGTGAGATGGAAGGTGCGTTGAATACCCTTCTAGCACAAGCATCACTCAACAAGAAAGCCATCACGCTCGAATTGGCGAAGCAAATGGTAGATAAATTTGTGAAAAATACAGCGCGTGAGGTATCTATCGAGTACATACAGAAAGTGGTGTGTGACTATTTTGATTTGCCTATTGAAATGCTGAAAAGCAAGACAAGGAAGCGCGAAGTCGTTCAGGCACGCCAAATCTCTATGTTCTTCTCAAAGAAAATGACAAAATCATCGTTGGCAAACATCGGTGCACATTGCGGAGGTAAAGACCATGCAACAGTGCTTCACGCATGCCGCACGGTGACGAATCTTTCAGAGACAGACAAACAATTCCGTGCTTACTTGGAAGACCTAGAAAAGAAATTGACGATTCAATAATTGAATTTTAGAAGACACGAAAGTCCGCTTATGGCGGACTTTTTTTTTGTGGGTTAAACGCGCTGAAAAAATGAGTAATATTGCTGGAAATAAGAGAAAAATAATGTGCTTCTTCATGGTCACGAAGATACGAAAAGGAAAGTCCAAATTGGGTGATGACGGCGAAGACAACCTATAAAACGATTAAAGAGCTTTCTGAAGGTTTATATCGGGAGAAGGGTTCTCTTCGGAAGCACAAGCAAAAGAACTGCTGGAGTCATGGCGTAAGGCACATCATCAGGCGAGGCATGTATGTTATGCGTATCGATTTGGTCCTGACGGAATAATATTTCGTGCAAACGATGATGGAGAACCTAGCAATTCAGCAGGGATTCCGATTTTAGGTCAGTTGCAATCCTTCGAAATTACCGATGTCCTTGTTGGTGTGGTCCGCTATTTTGGCGGAACAAAACTTGGGGTAGGTGGATTGGTTCAGGCGTATAAAACGGCAGCGCGAGATGCCATAGAAAATGCGACGATTATCGAAAAGGAAGTGCAAAAGCAAATCCGATTGTCTTTTCCCATGGCACAGATGCCTTTCGTGATGCATGCACTGAAACAACTCAATATGGAAATCATCTCAAGAGATTTTTCAGACGTTTGCGAAATTCAACTCGCCCTGCCAATCGCCTCCGCTGAAAATTTACTGTCCGAACTATCGACACTTCCATCGGTCGAAATCGTTCACATTTAATTACATATTTATATGGAAATCCTTAAAAAATTGACTTCAATACGCGCCGCATCAGGAGATGAAGCTCCAATGAAGGAGTATATTTTAAATTATGTTGCAACGCATTCTTCATCCTGGAAAGTCGCTCCGAAAATTATTCAAGGTCAAGGCTTTCAAGATTGTATCATTTTGATCTTTGGTCAACCGCGCACTGCCATCTACGCGCACATGGACAGCATTGGGTTTACAGTGGGGTATGACAATGAGTTGATCCGCATCGGTGGACCAAAAGTAGAGGAGGAAGAGATTCATTTAGTAGGCTCGGATTCGAGAGGAGAAATTGAGGCTGAATTGATGTTGATTGAAAATGAGGACGAGAGCATTTCTTTAAAATGCATTTTTGACCGTGAAATCGATCGAGGTACAAACTTGACCTTTAAACCTAATTTTCGAGAAACGGATGAATATGTTCAATCTCCTTATTTGGACAATCGTTTGGGTATTTGGTCAGCATTAAAGGTTGCGGAGACTTTAGAGCATGGAGCAATCGTGTTTTCCACCTATGAGGAACACGGGGGGAATTCCATTGGATTTTGTGCGCACTACCTAATGGAAAATTACGGCATTTATCAAGCCTTGGTTTCTGATATTACGTGGGTTACAGATGGTGTAGAACATGGAGGGGGCGTGGCAATTTCCATGCGGGATGGCAGTATTCCTAGACGTAGCTATTTGAACAAGATCCTAGATTTGGCAGACGCTTCGGGTATTCAATACCAGCTCGAAGTGGAATCCGCAGGTGGCAGCGATGGTACAATGCTTCAGCGTTCACATCTTCCGATTGATTGGTTGTTTATTGGCGCACCTGAAGATCATGTTCACACGCCTAATGAACTGGTTTGCAAGTTCGATATTATGTGTATGGTAGAGATGTATCGTTTTTTAATGGTTAATTTGTAGGAAATAATTGAAGGAGCATGGATAAGAACTCTGTCTGTCAGCTGTATAAATACGATCATGAAATGTATTTCTTGACGAAAGATACTCCTGAGAATTTTGCGGTTGATTTTAGGAGTCATACAGAGGACAGCGATTATGTCTCTTGGTTAAATTTTCATGATTTGTCCAATAAAATGGCCATTGAAACCTTGTGCAACAATCTTGAAATCGATCGTTTAACATACGATGACATCAACTCGCCACAAAAGCGTCCAAAATTGGAAGAATACGACAACTATATCTTCTTTACGGTTAAATCTGCCGTTCCCGCTGAGAACAATACTTTTTTAATGCATCAGGAACAAATCAGTTTTATTCTTGGACAAAACTATTTAATTTCATTTCAAACGAAAAGCTCGGATCACTTTACAGAGGTGCGCGGGCGGATAGAACACAAGCGTGGCAAAATCAGAATGAAAGGTCCTGATTTTCTATTGTTTCGAATGCTAGAAGCTATTGTTGATAATTACTTTGAGGTGCTAGAGTCAATTACAAGCATGATTGAATCAATTGAGGTACAACTCAGACGCAGTGATGAAAAAGGAAGCTTAAAGTTGATTGAGTTTGAGAAAAGACGTTTGATTGAATTGCGCAAGATCGCACTTCCTTTGAAGGATATCGCATTTCAACTTGAAAAAGTGCAGAGTGTCTTTTTAGACCAAGACAACCATCCCTATTTTGCGGATTTAAAAGAACAATGTTTATCTGTACTGGAAGAAATCGATGCCAACAAACAGATCCTTGACGGGATGACGAATTTGTATTATGCCATTCAAGGGCAGAAGATGAATGAAATCATGAGGTCCTTAACCGTCATGTCTTCTTATTTTATTCCATTGACTTTCGTTGTTGGGGTGTACGGGATGAATTTTAACAATATGCCTGAGTTGCGCACCAAATATGGTTATTTTGCACTTTTAGGGGTGATGGCCCTTATCGCCATCGTTGTTCGAATTTATTTTATTCGGCGTGGTTGGACCAAGAATAGCAAAAAAAAACGCCCTGAATAAATCAGAGCGTTTTCAAAGATTCATAGTGTAAGGACCTATACCATTACTTTCGGAGCGGCAGCTTTAATTTCTTCGCTCGTTTCAGCAGCATATTTCTCAAAGTTCTTCACGAATTTCGCAGCAAGGCTATTTGCTGTTTCATCGTAGGCCGCTTTATCTGCCCAAGTAGAACGTGGATTCAAAATTTCTGAAGGTACAGACAACTTCATGCGGTGTCCAACACCATAAGATCCGCCAGTCCAACCTGTATTGATCAACCATACTTTAATGTCTGTACCGTTCAATTTATCTCCCAGGAGGGTAGCGTATTTCGCTGGGTGAAGTGGCAAGAATGCCGCTCCAAAGCACGCTGAGAATGTGGTAGTTGGCTCTGTAACGCCCATCTCCGTTCCGGCAACTTTTGCTGTATATCCAGACATAAAATGATACATCGCTTGTTCTTTTGACAAACGTGAAATTGGAGGAATTACACCAAAGGCATCTGCTGTTAAGAAGAAAATATTCTTTGGTGAATCACCAATCGATGGTGTCGCAATATTATCGATGTAGTGAATCGGGTAGGAAACGCGTGTGTTTTCTGTGATTGATCCATCTGTATAATCTGGAGTTGCGGATCCTTCTTGGAAGCCAATGTTTTCTAAGATGGCACCAAATCGAATCGCATCATAAATTTGAGGTTCCTTCTCACGAGAAAGATCAATCGTTTTTGCATAGCATCCACCTTCAAAGTTGAATACTGTATTTGCAGCCCAACCATGCTCATCGTCACCAATCAAACGGCGATTTTCATCTGAGGAAAGTGTTGTTTTTCCAGTTCCGGAAAGGCCAAAGAACACTGCAGTGTCATGACCTTCGTTGCCAATATTTGCTGAACAGTGCATAGAAAGTACATTTTTCTCGTGTGGAAGAACATAATTCAATACAGAGAAAATACCTTTTTTGATTTCGCCAGTATATCCTGTTCCACCGATGATGATCATCTTTTTCGTGAAGTTCAGAATAGCGAAGTTGTGTTGGCGTGTTCCATCAATCTCAGGATCTGCTTTAAATCCTGGAGCACATACGATATGCCAGTCTGGAAGGAAGCTTTCAATCTGCTCATCACTTGGGCGAAGGAACATGTTGTAAGCAAACATATTTGACCAAGCATATTCGGTTACTACACGTATATTCAACCGAAAATCTGGGTCAGCACAAGCAAACGCGTCACGCACATAGACATCACGCCCATTCAAATAGGCCTTCATTCTGTTGTAAAGCGCGTCGAATTTTTCTGGAGAAAATTTGATGTTCACATCACCCCACCACACAGAATTTTCTGTTTTTTCATCGCACACAACGAAACGGTCTTTTGGAGAACGTCCGGTGAATTCACCTGTTTCAATGGCTAAGGCTCCAGTGTCGGTTAATACACCTTGTCCGTTAATAATGACATCTTCCGTCAATTCGGCCGGTGTTAAATTCCAAAATTGTGTCCCAAGATTGTTTAATCCGATTGAAGCATCGAGATCGTCATGGGTTCCTCTTTTTCCAAATACATCCATGGTGTTATTTTTTTGAAAAGCGCTTGCTTTTATTTTAGACCACAAAAGTAGGTTTAAGGAAAAGAATAGGCACCTCATTTTAGGTGGAATTTCCCACAAATTTTAAGTCATTGTTAACAAAAAACGTTGATTTATATAGTGTCTAAACGACACTAAGCCAAGTCGCGAAGTGCTTCGACAGCCGAGCGAATGTTCTTTCTAACTTCATTGATTGAGGCATCCATCATATAGCAAGGTGCCGTGATTATTTTGTTTTCTCGATCGATTAAGGTTTCTCGGACTGACTTCATTTCTGTGATTGCGCCAGTCTTTGTTAGACCTGCTGCAAATGAAGTGATGTCGTAGGGTGAACCTTCACGGTCTGTTCCGATCGTTAAGTGCGACTTAATTTCAGACCCTTCCAAGGCTTTTGCAACAACGATTGGACTTACACACAACGCTGCAATTGGTTTTCCAACATTGATGAGATTGACCAATAATAATTTTACACGAGGATCAATTAGACCATCAGGACCATTGAATGCCCAATTGGTAAAGTTCTTTGCGCTTCCAAAACCTCCTGGGATCACCAAGGCATCAATATCGGCAGGTGCAATGCTTTGAATTTCACGAATGTTACCACGAGCAATGCGTGCTGCTTCAATCAACATGTTGCGTTGTTCTGGCATCTCCTCGCCCGTGAGGTGATTTACCACATGGTGTTGTTCTTCATCAATGGAAATACACACCGCCTCAGCGCCAATTTCATCAATAGCCAACAAGGTTAACACTGCTTCTTGTATCTCAGCGCCATCATAAACGCCACATCCCGAGATTAATACGCCAATTTTCATGTGTTGAATTAAATGTTAAGAATTAAAAATGAAGAATTCAGGATTTGATACCTTCGGCAATTTAATATTTGATGCCTTCGGCACCTTCTAAGCTCTAGAAGCGAAGAAGGTTTATCTATGCTCCATGCTCTATGTTCCATCCACCTCAAAATACCAACAATAAAGGCTTCAAAGTAACCACCCCGTCAAGGTTCAATACCACGGTTTTATCTTTCGACGCATTGTTCGCGAAAGGAGTGACATCAAACAAGAGCGTGTCGGTAATCATCTTCTTACATTGGTCGTCATTGTTTGTATGAATAAGTTTCACCACACGTTGAGGAGGTAAGGATTTGGTCAATATTGGGCTTCCGATCAAGCGAAATCTATGTTCAGCGCAGCCACCACTGTATGAAACAACGAGTTGAATCGTAGTGCCTTTCATTTCAGCAGATAGAATGTCGATAGCAGCACTTTCGGTATTGAGATCGCCAATTTCAGCGAGTGGCATCGATTCTGCTACTTCATATTCTTTCATGCCGTAGCGCGGAGGTAAACATGAGCATAGAATAGTCATCAATAGCGTAACTGAGTAAAAAAGATGTTTTTTCATAATAAAGCTTCTTTCTCAAAGATAAGCGCTTGCGGCAATAAAACCCATCTTTCATTTGTCTTTTCGTGCTTTTCTGAGCGAAGATTCGCTAATTTTACAACATGAAGACCAAAACCCTTAAGAAGAACAAGGTCAATGTGGTGACACTCGGTTGTTCGAAGAATACATTTGATTCAGAGGTGATGATGGCCCAATTGAAGGCCAATCAGTTTGATGTGGAGCATGAATCATTGGAAGATGATGCCGAAATTGTGATTATCAACACGTGTGGATTTATTGACAATGCTAAGCAAGAATCCATCGATACAATTATACGTTATGCCGAAGCGAAAGCTGAAGGTTTGGTGGACAAAGTATATGTGACGGGCTGTTTGTCTGAGCGCTACAAAGATGATTTAGAGAAAGAAATTCCGGAAGTGGATGCGTATTTCGGTACGCGCGATTTACCTCGACTGCTCAAAACATTGAAGGCAGATTATAAACATGAATTGGTGGGTGAACGGATTCTTACGACACCAAATCACTTTGCTTACTTTAAAATTGCAG
>JAJTDQ010000063.1 GCA_021300505.1 Cryomorphaceae bacterium | reverse complement strand
GAGCATAGTAGGTTGTAGTTGACGTTAATATTGGTGTAATTAACGTATCACCAGCGCCGACAAAATTACCATTGACGTCAAACCATGAAATATCTCCTGATCCTTCAGCGGTGAGTGTCATCGAACCTGATACACAAACCGAGTCTCCGCTCACCACGGGTGCATCGGGCATTACATTGTTGACTACGAATGGTTCTGAGGTATTTGTTCCACAATAGTTCGTTACTTGACACGTGTAAGAACCTGGTTGGTTTACCGTAATCGTTTGAGTGGTTTCGCCTGTTGACCACAAAAACGCTGTTCCTGCCGTAGCAGTCAAGGTTAATGATTGTCCATCACACAAATTATTTGAGTTGTTTGAAGTAATCAATGGTAGAACATTCGATCCCGCAGGGTTTTGTAGTGTCAAAGTTACAGGAACTGCAGTGAAATTGTTATCGTCATTTTCTTCAAGAAAAATATTGTTTTTGTCCACCTCCATAACAATGTAATAATTTCCATTGCATGTGTTTGGTGGTACATTTATCCACATTCCATCAAGATACTTCCCATAGACATCCGTCCAACCTGAGGATATACCTTGTTCAATCACCGAGCAATTGTAATTTCCACCACCTAAATTCCAATTGGGGAAGTCGACATTGTGAAGCGTTGCACCACCTTGATAAACGGTGTTGTTGTCACGGCAATGGCCATCATATGTGCTTCCAGGTGTACCACATTGACCGTAATCCATGAGGCAAAAACCGATTTTTGCACCCGAACCAACGATCGGCCAATTCAACGGATTCGGATCGGATGTTTGAATGCGTAAAGTCATTACAGCCCAATCGTCAACATGATTATGACCATGCGAAGGATGATAGGTAACGCTTCCAGCATAGCGATCGATGTATGTCATTACATTCCCTTCTTTTTTGTAAATGCGTTGAGTAATGAGCTGTTTTGGGTTCGGATAGCTGTTTGGACACGTAAAATTTGTTCCAGCAGGGACATTAAATACGGTATCAGATCCGCACAAAAATGTTCGGTTTCCATTGTTGTCTTGTCCTCTCACTGTAAATGAACCATGTCCAATATTTGGTGTTGATCCAGTTACTCTGAGTCGACCATTGTCAGGACCTTGACCAGTGTAGTTAGTGCCAGCGCCTGTTTGAGGATATTCTGTGTACCCATTGTTAGAAATTCCTTTCCAAGATGCCGTAATGTCAGGTAAAAGAAGACAGCTTGCCGTACCATCAAGACACTCACATGACGTTGCGTTCGTTGTTGTACACTGGGCTTTTAATTCAATCGGTTGAATGCATAAGAAGAGCATCAAGAATAGTAGTCGTTTAAGCATGGTTTTAGTATTTAGCCCCTAAATATAAGTACAATTTTCTGAGATACTAAAACCTGTGCAAAAAATGATTTCAGAGTGTGTGATTATTGCATATTGGATAAGTAACTTTTGTTACCTCTAACGCGATTAGGAATGGTACCTTTGTAATGTAAAATAGATGAATTATGTTAGGCAAAGGAACAAAGATGTACAGCATACGGAAATTCAAATGTCCGCATTGTCAGGAGGGAGAGTTTTTCGTTTCCCATGTTTACGATTTACGTCATGTCGGTGATGTGCGTGAAACCTGCGACAAATGCGGGGTTCATTATTCCAAAGAGCCCGGATTTTATTTTGGAGCAATGTATGTGGCTTATGCATTAGGTGTAGCGTTGTTCGTTACACTTTGGGTATCATTTAATTTGTTTTTTGACAATGTGTCAACTGGAGTTCAAATTACTGTGATAGTGCTTGCAACGGTAGTTTTAGCTCCCTTTTTGTTTGCATTATCCAAAATTATCTGGGCGAATATGTTTATCGCCTATGATCCACATGCATTAGATGTAAAGGAGAAGGGTGCTCATTAAGTACCCGTTAAATTTCATTTCTAACAACACCTTGCGTAGATTATTTGACTGTTTTTTTTGATGAAAGGAAGATTATCCTATATTTGCGATGGTTTAACTAAAAAAAATATTGACTATGAAGAAAATTTTACTTTCTATCGGCGTTGTTCTTTCTGCTGCTGCTGCAAATGCGCAAGTTGACACGCTAACTGAGTTCTTTACTGGAACTCCAACAATTTATGGAGCACAAGGTGGTGGTTACGTAGCGGGAAACAATAGCTACGATGATCGTGCTAAAATGCAGTTGTTTGATGGAACACACGGTGTGAACGGTGGTGGTTCTATCACAAGCCTGCTATTGTGGGCTCCAGCGAAATCTGATGCTGGTACAGGAGGTACTTTCCGTGCAGTTATTTGGGCGAACAATGCTGGTGAGCCAGGAGCTGAACTTGGTTCTGTAACTATTCCACTTTCTCAAGTAGATACAACAGCTGCAGGTACTATGGTTGCTGAGGCTGCAGTTGGATACAATGTTGTTGCTACATTCTCTTCATCAATTGCTATTCCTGCAAACGGTGAGTTTTGGGCTGGTGTTGTTTTGCCAACAACGGCAGGTGATTCATTAGGTTTGGTAACAAACACTGATGGTGACTTTGCTGATGCAGTTACACACACAGGTGAGTTCTGGTCTGATGGATATCCAGTAGTTAACTTCCAAGTAGGATTGACAGAAAACGAAATCGTTTCTTCTGTTTACCCTAACCCAGCTTCTGAAGTGTTGAACATCAACTTGAAAGCTAACGCTACTTCAGTTTCTATCATCTCTATGGATGGTAAAGTTGTTTCTACACAAAATGTAACATCAAACACTGTAGCAGTAGACCTTTCAAATGTATTGGCTGGTGCTTACATCTACGAGATCGTTGCTGAAAACGGAACTGTTATCCGTAACACATTTGTTAAGAAGTAATTTCTTACAACACATTATAAATAAATCGGGGCTTCGGCTCCGATTTTTTTTTGCCGTATGAGAATGTAAACGATTAAATGGTTTATGACGAATGGTGTATGATACGAAAACCCCCAGTATAATTAGTTACGAGTTACAAATGAGGAGTTACAAATAACAACCCAGTCCTTTGTCTCTTGTCCAAAAGTCCCATGCCATTGAGTTACGAGTTACAAATGATGAGCTACGAAGAACAAACCAGTCTTTTGTCTCTTGTCCAAAAGTGCAGCGGTCTCGTGTCCTGTTCCTACAACCTCCCCGGATACACCTTCAAGGCTTCCTCCAGGCACTTCACTGCGCTGCGCAATGAATCTTGATTCAATACGTACGCAATACGTGCTTCTTGCTGTCCTGATCCTTTGCTAGAGTAGAATCCATTTGCTGGAGCCATCATTACTGTTTGACCTTCAAAGGAGAAATCTTCTAAAAGCCACTGGCAGAATTTTTCCGCATCGTCAACAGGGAATTTTGCCACACAGTAAAATGCACCACTTGGCTTTGGACAAAACACACCTGGGATTTGATTTAATCCATCTACCATGATGTTTCTACGCTCAACATATTCTGCTACGACATCATCAAAATAAGACTGAGGAGTATTTAAGGCAGCTTCAGAAGCAATTTGATCAATGGTTGGTGGGGAAAGGCGTGCCTGACCGAATTTCAATGCAGCAGCCATCACCTCTTTATTTTTTGTAATCAAGGCTCCAATGCGCGCTCCACACATGGAATAACGCTTAGAAACAGAATCAATCATGATGACATTATTTTCAATGCCTTCAAGGTTCATTGTTGAAAATGGAATGGCGCCATCATAGCAAAACTCGCGGTAGACTTCATCGGCGAACAAAAACAAGTCGTGTTTCTTCACAATGTCACGCAACTGTTCAAGTTCTTCTTTTGAATACAAATATCCCGTTGGATTTCCTGGGTTACAGATGACAATTGCTTTTGTTTTTGAGGTAATTTTTCTCTCAATTTCTTCCACTGGAGGCAGGGCAAAGCCATTCTCTATCGAGGCAGTAACAGGTACTACATTGAGTCCTGCCATCACTGCGAAACCGTTGTAGTTGGCATAGAAAGGTTCTGGAATAATTACCTCATCGCCTGGATTACATGTGGTCATAAATCCAAAAATCAAGGCCTCAGACCCTCCTGTTGTGATGAGGATATCTTCCGCATTCACATTGATTCCTGTTTTCTGATAATAGGCGGCTAGACCATTTCTATAACTTTCAAAACCTGCAGAATGGCTATACTCAATCACCTTACGATCCATAGTGCGTACTGCCTCAAGAGCAACTTCAGGAGTTTCAATATCAGGTTGACCAATGTTTAAATGATAAACAATCTTCCCTTGTTTTTTTGCCGCTTCAGCATAAGGTACAAGTTTACGAATTGGCGATGCCGGCATGTCGACGGCTTTCTGAGAGATATGAGGCATACTGTTTTTTTAGAGCTCAAATTTACTCAGTTTGTAGAAATAAGCGCCAGAATTCCAAGAAGACTTTTAAAACTTTCCTGCCTTAAAGTGAAATGATTCGACGTTGAGTTCGCGTAGCATTTTTAGAGGTGATTTCAAGGATATACATCCCACTTTTAAGTCCTTCAATACGAATAGGAGTAACCATCGGTTGATCAATTATTTGAACGATCTGTCCTTTACTATCCATGATTCGTAATGCAGACACCTCTTCATCCCATGAAATATTGATCTCTCCGGCACTTGGGTTTGGATAGATGAGAAGGCCATCACTTGTCGTTATGTTTTCCGTACTCGCTGTGAATGTAGGATCTTGAATTATTGTTCCGTTTTTATTGATAATCCAATTGTTTGGATCGACGGCATTTAAATTTGTCACTGTGCCCAATCCAGAAAGATAAAATTGGTCTGAATTGTCTGAGATCTCAACACGCACAATGGTGTCGGGAAGACCATTTCGGTTAAAACGCAGTTCTAGCGGAATTGAAAAGAAGGGAACTGAAGCGGGCATGGATGTCGTGTGGTTGATTTCTAAAAGCACATCATTCCCAATAGAATTCCATCTTGCCGATATAGTCGGATAACCTTCACCAAAATACCATTGTTCGAAAAATGGTGTCAAATCGATTCCTGTTGCTGCCTCGAGATGTGCCTTCAAATCCAATCCAACAGCGACGCTATCACCATAAGCATTTAAGAAACTACGCAAGGATGCATAGAAAAGGGAGTCATTGTTAATGATATGTCTCAAGGTGTGAATGATGGCTCCACCTTTTTTGTAGGTTAGACGAGAATTGTAGATTCGTGCAATATTCAGCGTGTCTGTATGCCAGACACTTCCGCCTACCGCTGTCAAAACGGAACTGTGCCAAGCATTCACGAGGGAAACCGTTTCTGTTGGATAAAAATTCTCCAACATGACCAATTCACCATACGTAGCGAATCCTTCACTTAGCCAAACATCTGAGAAGGATGCGATTCCGACATAATCGCCCCACCATTGGTGACACAATTCATGTGTGTTGATTTTCTTCTCCATCACCCCGACTGTCGTCATTGTTTGATGCTCCATTCCACCCGAAAGTGGAGCGATACTGATACCGTATTTTTCATCACTAAAGGGATACAATCCAAATTTCTCAGAATATAGTTCAATGAAACTGGGTAACAAATCACATTGTGCTTCTGCTTGAGAAAGACCTGAAGAATTCCCGTAGATGAAGTTCTGAACCATAATTGAATCTCCAGGAAGATTGATTGGGTAGGCATAGTTCACGTACTCTGTGTAGGGAGCGATAGTGGCACAAATGAGGTAATATAGAATTGGGTGGTGATTTTTCCAGGTGAAACGCGTAAATCCATTCCCAAGGTTTTCTGTCTGTTGTAAAACACCATTGGATGTCGCAATCAATCCGTTAGGCACTGTGATCCGAACTGCCGAACTGTCGGCTTTGTCACGCAAAATCTGTTTGCATGGAAACCATTCGTGCGCTAGGAAGGGACATGACACAGTCCATGTTACTTTGTTCCCAATTGCAGAAACAGTAGCGTTAGACACACCGCTGCCACCAAATGGATTTTGCACGGAGGTCGGGGGTGTTCCATTGTAATCCACTGAAATGATGAAAGAACTTCCAACGGCTTGGTTGATACCAATTTTCAAGAGTGAATTAACCCGGCTGTAAGATGAAGACACACCGTTTAATCGCAATTCTGTGATTACTTGAGATGGGAACAATTCAAGAAGAATGGTGTCCAGGTTTTGCACTAGGGTACCATGTATTTCTGCCGTCCCACTGAGTAAAGTTGACTGATTAGTCATGTTCAGATCAAGGCTGTAAAAATGAACGTTGTAGGCATTGGCTTTCACCTCCTCTTGTGATGTTAAGGTCTTTACGCCGTTGTGTTTAGCATGTATTTTTGCTTCTGAACAGGTATGTTCAATTTCTTGACTCGACGCGGTTAAGCTTAAGACAGATGTGATGACTGCAAGGACGAATTTCATCTGCTATTTCACTAATGTTACTGAATGAATGATTCGGCCTTGGTTCGTTAAAACAAAAATGTAGGATTGATTTGGAGAAAGATGTTGTGTATCTATTGTGCAGTTTCCAGCGACATCTTTCGTCATTACCTTTCTTCCAGTTGCATCAAAAACTAGGAGTTGGTCTACCACTGTATTTGATGGGATTGTTATAGAAACAGCGCCATCGAACGGATTAGGTTTCATTGAAACGACATCGTTTGGTAACTCAACCGCGCTCAAGAAGAAATTCACATCTTTGACTCTCGTTCCAAGTTTATTTATTACCCAGTTGCTTGGATCAACAAGAGTAAGGTTGTTAATCGTTCCAACATTCGGTACTAAGTATTGGTCCAAGTTGGATGAGATATTGAAACGAATGGTGGTGTCTGCTTGACCTTGACGTGTAAATCGCACATCGATTGGATTTGTAAATGTTGGAGTCACCAAAGGCATTGACGTGGTATGCGTCAATTCTAGCAGTAAATCTGTGCCTACATTGTTCCATCGCGCTGAATAGGTTGGATACCCCTCTCCATAGTACCATTCACTAAAAAATGCAGTTAAGTCAATTCCTGAGTAATCGGACATGAAATCTCTGAGTTGTGCACCTGTCGCCGACGTATCTTTAAATTCATTTTGGAATTCAGTTAGGCCTTGAAAGAACACATCGTCATCATTAATCAGGTAACGTAAGGTATGAACAATCCCTGCTCCTTTGTCATAAGACAAGCGCCCACTAAAAATTCGGCCTTCATTTAGGCTGTCAAGTGCATAGACACTTCCATTGGGCGCACTCATAACGGAAGTATGCACATCGTTCATATTTCCATTTTGCTGCCCACTGTAAAGGTTTTGTAACATTAAATATTCACCATATGATGCAAATCCTTCGTTGATCCAAATGTCTGCCCAACTCGCGCAAGTTACATTGTTGCCCCACCATTGATGACAGAGTTCATGTGCGGTTAATTTTTTCTCGAAAAATCCTTGCGTAGTCATTGTTTGATGTTCCATTCCACCAGAAATTGGCGCCATGCAATGCCCGTATTTTTCATCCTGAAAAGGGTAAGGACCGAAAAGTGTGGCATAAAGTTCCATAAAATCTGCTGTTTCGTCAATTTCGTCCTGAAAGTTAGGAAGTGTTTGTGGATTGTCGTAGATGAAATTCTGAATAAGAACAGGACCGTTAGATCCTACTGGATTCGCGTAAACATTGTACTCAACATACTTCGCAACTGCCACAGAAATTAAGTAATATTCGATAGGATGGCCATGTTTCCATTCATAGCGAGTGTTGCCATTGCCAAGAGGAATAACGTTTATAAGTTTGCCATTTGATCCAGCTTTGCAAATGTCTGGAACAGTGATTTTCACAGAACAGCTATCCGCTTTGTCAGTTAATGATTGCTTACACGGCCACCATTCATAAGCAGAAAATGGTTCTGATAAAGACCATGTTACTTGGTTTCCCCAAGATGGAGAAAAGTCATTCGTCATACCCGCTCCACCAAGTGGATTTGTTTGAGCCGTTGGCGGTGTGCCCGCATAATCAACTTTTATGATGAAGCCACTACCAGCATTTGCATTCACTTTCACTTTAATTGCTGAAAGTACACGAGAGTATTGAGATGGAATGCCATTTACCGAAACTTGATTTATGGTAAATGATTGGAATAATTCAAATTCATTTGGTGATTCGAAAAACGATCGCGTTTCGAACAATACATATGATTTTCCTTTTGAGCGAACGAGGCAAATGAGAGAACTGCTAGAAGTATATGAAGATAGTTTTTCATGGTATAATTTGAGTTGCACGAATGTAGTTTAAATTGAGTCAAGTTCGTTTGTAGGCCATTGAATTTGAATTATCGAATGCCATTTTCGTCCAGAATACGAATAAAGTGGAAACCCTTCGGACCAAATCCTTCATTGTAGAAGAACTTGTGTGCTTTAAAGTTGCTGGTATAGGAATCCAAGGCCATCATGGTGCACCCTTCATTTATCGCTTTCTCGGATAAATAACTGAAGAGCAATTTTCCTGCGCCGATTGAGCGGTGTTTTGCAGATACAACAAGATTATCGATCTCTAAATACTTCCCACACCACACTTTTGTACCAATCCAAAAACCTGCAATCCCGACACAATGCTCGCCATTAAATACTGCTAGCTGACCGTATTCATTATTGGGAAGCATTCCGTCGAGAAGTTTTGAATATGCTTCTTCTGTTAACGTTGGATATAGTTCTTGCATCACACTCAAGTGAACAAGCATTTCATCTTTTCCTTTAAGTTCTCTGATTGTCATCATTTTCGTTGAAGAATAAGTTCGTTGTAGAAGAGTTCATAGATTCTGCGGTATTCATTGGTCCATGAATAGGCCTCCTTGAATCCATGCGATTCTATGGGAAACACCGCAAGATCCCAATTTGTTTTTCCAAGTTCGATGAATCGCTGACTTAGACGAACCACATCTTGAAACTGAACATTGTCATCGACCATCCCATGCAACATAAGTAAACGACCAACAAGGTTTTGAGCAAAATAGATGGGTGAACTCTTTCTGTATGCTTCTTGGTCTGTGTCAGGATAGTTGAGAATATTGCTCGTATATTCATGGTTGTAATGCGCCCAATCTGTGACAGAGCGTAAGGCTGCACCGCAAGTAAATTGACCAGGGGTAGTAAGCATCGCCATTAGAGTTATAAATCCGCCATAGGAACCACCATAAATTCCGACACGGTTTGAATCGATTCCATACGTATTTACGAGCAGTTGTTTTCCATCAATATGGTCCTGAAGGTCCCTTCCTCCCATGTGCCGATATATTGCCGTACGATAATCTCGTCCATAACCTTCACTCGCTCTATAGTCGATATCAAGTACAGTGTATCCATTGTCGACCAACATGTTATGAAACATGTATTCACGGTAATAATTGCTCCAATAATTATGGGCGTTTTGAAGGTAACCCGCACCATGAACAAAAATCACAGCCGCCTTATTGCTTTTTCCTTTTCAGGTTCGTAGACCCGAGCATATACATCCGTACCATCCGAACCCTTAAAGTCAATGACCGCTGGTTCGCGCCATTTGTATCGGCTGAACTCCTCCGTTGTGGAATGGGTGATTTGCGTCAAAGTACTGTTTATTGTGTTTGGAGCAGAAAACAACTCCCAAGGCTCATTTTTACTCGAGTAACGCACAGCTAGCGTCTTTTCATCTGGGGAGATAAAAACTTCGTGTGCACCATCTTTGGTTAGGACGGGGGTTAATTCGTTCGTTGCAAAACTGTAAATATAAAAATCACGATTTCCAGGATGGGTTTTGTTTGCCGTTATGAACAGTTTGCCATGTCCTTTTGAGAATGTAACGTTGTGTACTTCCCAGTTTTTTCCTCGTGTAATGGGAGTAATTGCTTTTGTGCGAAATGTGTAGAGATACAATTGAGAAAAACCATTGATTTCTGATTGAAAGCAAATGCCCAGGTCATTGATGATCCAATCGAGCGTTCCTTCCTCCGTGTTCCAACCAGAAATTCCAGGGCCACCAATCCAGGCTTCATCATACTGGTGATCGATTTCTATGAATTTTCCTGTTTCCAGGTTGATGAGCACAATCCAACGGTCTTTGTTATCGTAGGAACGAATGTCACACACGGCTTGATTTCTGTATGATGAGAATTTCAAGGAGTGCATGACGATTTTCCGATCGGAAGAGTAGGGGGTAGTGTCATTCAGGTATGTTGGTTTTTTTCTGATGTCACTCAAGATACTGAAATCAACAAAATAGATGGAATCGCGCTCGGTGCTGAAAATTCCTAAACGGTGCGATGGCTCCTCTGCACCAACCTTTGCGCGGGCTGGGGTGGTATAGGCGTTACCATCCTCAGAAATGTGATGTTCCACTTCCGTATCTCGTTCTTTTGGGTAAGTGCTAAAACGTACAGTCACATACTTGCCGGATTTATTGATTTGAAGATTTTCAAGAACCTCTTTGCCAAAATAAATGGGTTCAGGTAATGAAAAACGAGACTTTCCTTGTTCGTTGCTCCATTCTGTTCTTTCATTTTTATCGCGGATATACTCAAATAAAAATTGTTCCTCCTTCATCAGAAAAGTTGAATCTCTTTGTTCATTTTTTGCGTTGCCTGATTGAAAATTGGTAATCTGGGAGATGGAACCATTCAGCCCATTGTACAAAAACAGGTTGTTTCCTTGCTGAAAGGCAACGATATGTTCGCTGTTGGTGCGTTGCACATTGTATACCTCTTCATTGGTGTAATAAAGCGGAGTAACAGCCGATGTTTTTCTATCGATCACCACGAGAGCACCATCAATGGAAGAATACTGTTGACTAAATTGACTTTGCGACGGGTCAAATTCGATTGCCTCAATGCGATCTACTTTTTTTGGTGTCGCGCCTTTTTCGTTTATGCGATATGCGTAGGTGCTATTTCCGAGTTCATGGTTGGGATTCCAGTCAAAGTATATGATTTGACCATCTAGACTCCAACGGATATTTTCCGGAAGAAAACCTACGAATTCATTTCCTTTCATTATCTCTTCAAGTTGTAGTGAAGAGCTGTTTGGAATGGTTTGTGACAAAGAAAAGAAGGGGAGAAGGGCGATAAAAATAAATCTCATAAACGAAGAAAAATAGATTCATTTCAAAGATAATCAAATGTTAGGGGAACAAGCGTATTGACTTTATTTAACAAAAACCGAACGTTTTTTCTGTTCATTAAATTAGTTCAAGTAAGTTCAAGTAAAAAGGAAATTCCAAAAAAATCATGCTTATCTTTAACAGAATATTAATTGATTTAGGCATGCTCATACCGAACTATGTGCTTTCCGACTATTTAAGCAGGAACTTTAACAGTTGTTGAGTATTCAGATCGGAGGAGTTAATGGGGAAATTAGTGACCGCTTTCAATAACTTATCGGAAAAACAGATGTGACTTGAGGAAGTTGAACGGTGAAGAATGTCATAAATATATTTTTAAAGAGAATAGATGAGAAAAAAACAGAACAAAGGATTTTCACTTTTTCGAAGTAAAGTAGACGATCAATCCTATGCGCACGATGCTGAGGTGAACCGTGATTTGGATCGGTTTTCTATTAAACTAATTAAGGTAGTTGGGGTTTTTGGACTACTGGCTGGAATCGTGATTCTTGTCGCATTTTGGTATTGGGTGATTAAAATGCTTTATAAGGTAGGGTGAAATCCTGAGTTAGTGTAAGACACCTTAAATACAATCCAAAGTTTTTTAGTCTAAGAACAATTCGTTTATTCTTCTTTACTTCACTTAAAAAATAAAATGACCTCATTTTTGTTTATGGCATAGGGATGAAGAAAAAACACTGCTTAGGTTTGCCTCAATTTTACCTTCAAAATCAGAGACTACAAAACGTTTTGCTCTCGCATTTTCAGTAGGAATTGCATTGCTCATACTTAATCTTGTAGCTTATCTCATAAATTGTTTTCGTTTTATCTTCATTGCGAAAAGCAGCAATCTTGGAAAGAAACGATAAAATTCATACATGAATCGACCTCGAAGCGAGGTGAAATAAATAAAACGTTTGGACTTTAGTTGATGAATGATGCATTTTGCTGTCCGATCGAGCGTAACAGTTTTTATGCCATTGCGCTTCACGAGGGTTTTTAGTTCACCATTGATTGTCATGATTTGCTTCGAATCTTCATTTTCGGTAAAATCGGGAAGGCAAACACCGATAAAAACACCGCGATCTACCACTTCGTTTTTCATGCTTTCTGCAACGGAAAATATTGCTTTTTTTGTACATGAGTACATGGCAAATCCTGGCAGCCCAACAATTCCCGCAATTGACGAGATGAATAGAATACTTCCTTTGGTGGCTGTTAAATCATCCATCAGCGCCATGGCAGGATAAATACTGCCATGGACATTGGTCCGTGTTGCTAGATCAATGGTTCGTGAAGAGCTGTCGGCAATATTGCCTTCTACTGCGATTGCAGCATTGCAAATTAAAACATCAATTCTACCATAGTGTGAAATGATTTGCTTACGCATTTCCTGACAGAATAGATAGTCACTGACATCCCCACTAATTCCAAAAACAGTAAAGCCATGATCAGTTAATTCAGCAACAGTTTTTTCTACCTTGTCTGAACTTCTACTATTGATGATAATTATCGCTCCTTGTTCTGCTAGTCGACATGCAGTGCGCTTTCCTATGCCTTGGGTTGAGCCCGTAATCAAAATAACTTTTTCTTTGAACATGAGAATTATTCTTAACGTATTATTTTAGTATTTCCGTCTCTAACTTTAATTTTGTTTTCATTTACATTTTAACGAAAATCAAACTTCCGTGTCCGGGGCTTAGTTCTGTGTTGAGTAATACATTTGTGCAGGAGGAATGACTTTGCCGAAATGTAATTTCTTGTACCGCAGAGGCACAGAGAAAAAATCAATTTAACATCAGAAATACTTTTTTTAAATAGAATCCCAACCATCTGTGCCCTCTGTGGCTCTATGGTCAGCTACTTATTTGCTATTAATCTCTGTGTGGAAATGTACTTTATTTTACCGCAGAGGCACAGAGAATAAAAATGAATTATTCTCTTACGTTTAAGTTTTTCTGTTTACGCATACTTAACAAACCTTACTTTTCATTAGGCATCAGCAGGTGAAAATGCACAAAATCTTCTTATTCTAATTTTTGGAAATAAGCCTTGTATTCATCCCCCAGATCGAACTTTTTTGAGATTAGTGTTAATGATAAAAAACCGGCGGTCGTTGCCGATAGCACGGCAAGAGGTGGACCTTCATCTCCCAATCCCGCTATAGCAAGAACATATAGGCCAAGTGCTCCACTTAACCCACCAATAATGAATCCTATTTTTCGAAACGTTTTTGAATATACATAAATCCGTGTGATTTCCGAAAAGGCAATTTTTTGTCTCCCAACAATCACTGTATCGGGAGAAAGAATCTGAAGTCTACCTTTCGCATTTGCCCCAGCGGCATTGAAGACCTTTATTCTTTGACGATCTGCGACACTATGTTTTTTCTGTTTCCCCGTTTTTTCTTGGTTTTTTTGCAGACTTGAGTCCGAAAGTTGCTGTTGGCCGATAGCTACACCACAACTTAGCATCGCGAAAAAGATAAAATATTTCATTTCAATTCTTTGTTTAAATACCATTGATAGATCGCTTACTCTTCTGCACATTGAAGCCAACATTGATTCCAGTCATTCCGCCTCCTTTTTGTGAAGAGTAGAATAAATTTACTGGAATATTCAAAGATCCAGCTCGAAAAGTACGACCAATTGCGAAAACAAACATTGTATTTAACTTCCAATCTCCTCGTGTGTCCCCATACCTTTTGTCAAAATTGTATTTAGGATTAATGTCCCAAGGATTTGGAGCTGAAAAGACACCGTTCGTATTGTATTGTGGGTTGTCGGAGTATTCCCTGAACGCATAGGCTTCCCAATCAGAATTTGAAAAGTACTGCTGGTTAGAACTAAAGGTGTTGTCGGTGTCAAAGAATCCAAGGGATGTAGGTTTTACACCAAAGCCTGGTCCGAAAGCCAATTCCCAACCCCCTTTTCCAAAACGAAATCCATTCATAATCGTGATGGAAGGTAGAAACTGTCCTTGCTCGAGACCAGAGACATTGATTAATCCTTCTACCAAAGCTGAAAAATTTTCTGTCCCGACATATTGACCTTCCAATTGAAAACCAATCATGCTCACACCAGGGAAAATACCCAATCCACCTTGAGATTCGGAACGTGTGGCGAATTCGTTCATCGAACCAAAAAGGTAGGCATATCCGATTCTAGGACCATTATTTTTGATGCGGCCAACATTCGTTGATGTGATTGGCTCATTCTTAAAAGCGAGACGTTCAGCCAGTTCTTTTGGCACCTCAACACCAAGCATTTCCTTTAGTAAAACCTCTGACATACGCTGCAACTCCATTTCTTGATTGTCGAATTCTCGCATAGCAGACTTAAACGTTGAGGCAGTCTTGACATCAATTAACTTTAATGTGAGAACAATTTTATTCCCGAATCCATCAAAACTCCCACAAAGGATGTAATCAACATTTAGTTTTTTACCCATCGTGGCTAAGCAATTTTGACCGTAACACCCTGATGTGAATTGAGGTGAATTCATGAGTACATCCGCCATGTCAAATTCGTCCAGAACAATGAAATTACCTAGCTTGATCAATTACCGCGATAGTGGGGTTCGTGTTTTGTGCGGTTGTTGTTACACTCAATGCGAGAAGGACAACAGATAATAAGCGTTTTAAATTTTTCATAACATCAATTTAGTTCCCTACAAAGGTTCACACAATTGCTGTCTAGTTATAATTGATTTCAACAAGGACGCTTTCATCAGTTGCGAAATTCGCAAATGTTCTTTAAGGTTAGGGAAAAGTGCTTGAACTAATCGGAATTAAAGCAATCCTGCTTCAATTTTCTTGCGTGCATTTTCGATGCTTCGGTCAAGCTCATGGAAGTAATTGTTACGTTCCTTTTCGTTGACTACACTGATGATACTCGAATTGGCAATTTGCTTGTCTAGGATTTGTTTTGTGTCCTCCACATACCCTTGATTATTGGTTTGCAGGTAGTTCATCACATTGTGCGTGAGGTAAACACCTTTCAATTCAGCGGTTGAAAAATAAAAAGATGCATCTGTATTTACGATTTCGTTGTTGTACATTGCAAAATCATTTCCAAAGGCTGGTGCCTGGGTTCCGAAAATGAACTTTTTACCAAGTGCGGCTTGTTCTTTTAGATGGGACGACATCATTTTCAAACGATCACACAAAAAGAGGGCATATTCGGGGTCTTCGAATTGATGCGCTTGACAGTAATACACGATTTGACGCATGAATCCTTGTAACAACTGCGGGTCATAGATTTCTTGGGACGGAATCGAATTGTATATCTGTAAAATATCTCTTCCCAATTCGAAAGCGCGATCACTTGTCTTTTCGTGTTTGAACTTCTTATTCTGATAAGCCGGAATCAAGAGGTGCGTTTTCGCCCAGAAATACAATTTAAAGCGAACAAGTTGAGGAAAGTTCAACAATTGAAAAAATGGTGTGTTGTTCACTGAAATAATGAGTTGTGCATCGGTCTGTTTTTTCAGCTTTTCAAAGGCTTGCAGAATTCCCTCAAGGTAAGTTTCAAGACTGAAGTCATAGGTGTTTAAGGGCGGATAGGTGAACGTCACATTTCCCGCCTCCATGGAACACAAGGCATCAAAAGAAATGTTGTAATGAAGACATATCTTTTTTATTTCGTTAATCGTCAATGCTGTATCTCCTCTGTAACGGCGGTAAACGGCATCGGAACTTATACTCAAAACATCAGCAAGTGCGTTTCCAATCGTATCTTCGCCTGCAATGCGTTGTTTTACGAGGTCAAAAAGGGTAGTTTGAATGTCCTGATGTGGCATGGTTCAAATTGAATAGTTAAAATTGCAAATAATTCATCGGTACTCGCATGTTTCAGGTGATTATTTTACGGCTATCTTGTTTCTTTCCAATTAATCACTATCTTTGCGCCCCAATTCACTTATTTATAAACCGAGGTTTCGAACCTCACATTGTAAAATCAACTATGGCAACTCGAATTAGATTGCAAAGACATGGTAAGAAAAGCAAGGCTTTCTTCCACATCGTAGCTGCAGATAGCAGAGCGAAAAGAGATGGTAAGTTCATCGAGAAAATCGGAACATACAATCCAAACACAAATCCAGCAACAATCGACATTAACTTCAACGCGGCGCTTAAGTGGGTTCAAGTTGGAGCTGAAATGACAGATACAGCGCGTGCGATTATGTCGTACAAAGGTGTACTTTACAAAAACCACCTGTTGAACGGTGTGAAGAAAGGTGCATTGACGGCTGATCAAGTTGAAGAGAAATTTAACCAATGGTTGGCAGATAAAGATGCTAAAATCACTGGTAAGCAGGAAGAAGCTGCACCTGAAGTTGAAGAGTCAACAGAAGTGGTTGCTGAAGAAGCACCGGCTGAAGAGCCTGCAACGGAAGAAACACCTGAAGAAGTTCCTGCACCAGCTGAAGAGCCTGCAACTGAAACTCCTGAAGAGGTTCCAGCAACTGAAGAAGCAGCTCCTGAGGCTCCTGCAGCAGATGAGGCTTCTGAAAGCACAGAAGAAACAACAGAGGCATAAGCCTTTATCCCTTTTGAATGGATAAAGCTGATTGCTTTGAACTAGGTTACGTAGCGAAACTTCACGGATTTAAAGGTGAAGTTTCGCTGTTTTTAGACGTGACCAATCCGGAGGACTACTCCTCTCTAGATGCTGTTTTCATTGAAATAAATGGGCAGCTTAATCCTT
Source organism: Cryomorphaceae bacterium (assembly GCA_021300505.1). Lineage (GTDB taxonomy): Bacteria > Bacteroidota > Bacteroidia > Flavobacteriales_D > Crocinitomicaceae > M0103. Next base: position 13,949 of record JAJTDQ010000063.1, on the reverse strand, counting down.
TCTTTATTGAATCCTTTAAGCTAAAAAATAAAGGATTTGCCGCTGTAAAATTTGAAGGTGTCGACAATGAAAATGACGCACGTATTTTACTTCGTCAACGCCTATTTCTCCCCGCTCAAATTCTTCCAAAACTTACAGGAATACAGTTCTATGACCATGAGGTTGTTGGATTTACTGTACTCGATACAACTTATGGAGAAGTTGGTATCATACAGGATGTGATTGATTTAGCGATCAATCCATTGCTTCAAATTAAACAGGGCACCAAAGAAGTTCTTATTCCCCTTGCTGCAAACGTGGTTCAAGCGATTGATCGCAAGAAAAGGACTATGACGATAACGGCTCCAGAGGGACTTATTCAATTGTATTTAGGCTAACTCAACCATGTCCGTATTTCGATTCCGTCATTTTGAGGTTCGACAAGAATCGTCAGCAATGAAGGTCGGAACAGACTCCATGGTGCTAGGTGCTTTAGTTCAATCAGAAAATCCTAAAGCTATTTTGGATATCGGAACCGGAACAGGTGTTCTAGCGTTAATGATGGCTCAGAAATTTCCCGAGGCGACTATTGTTGGGGTTGAAATTGAACCATCATCAGCGGCAGAAGCGAAACAGAACGTGGTAAATTCACCATGGCCAGATCGATTAACTATCGTTGAAATGGACATCAAAGAATTACACACCAATCAAAAATTTGATTTAATCATCAGTAATCCACCGTTTTATACAGGAGGGCTATTGAATCCCGATGCCCAACGAGCTCAGGCCAGACACGTGTACGCATTGCCATTTGATCTGCTCTTTTCTAGGGTTGAACATATGCTTAATGAAGATGGTGCTTTCTGGATGATTGCACCTTCGTCAGATGTTGAGTTGCTTCAACTCGAAGCAACCAAAGTAAATCTATTTCCAACAAGTAGAATCGAAATACAAGGTAAGGTGGGAGGTGCAGCTATTCGAACGGTACTTTGTTTTTCCTTCATACGACAAGAGATTATTGAAAGAAATCAATTAACCATACGAGAAGTGGATGGAAGATATACGGCTGAATACATTGCGTTGACAGCTGATTTTCATGGGGTGGCAATTTAAAGTCAATCGATCTTGTTCAACGAAATATTTCGCTCCAATTATCATGTGATTTTTACTGAAATTATTTGCCTTTTTTCCTTCACTATTTCAATGTAAAAGGTAAATTTGTCCGTCCTTCTTGGATACTAGTGCAATAAAATCGTTTGAAAATCAATTTAATCGTTGTTAATGCATTAATAATTAGTTGATTAGAATTTAAAGTTACTCAATTATGGAAGCAGCTTCAACCTCCGCGGATTATCTACCCTTGTTGATTCAAGTAGCGGTAGCCGCAGGATTTGTATGTCTCGTATTGTTTGTTACGCACCGTTTAGGTCCAAATGTCCACTCAAAAAAGAAGGATTCGAATTGGGAATGTGGGGTTGAATCAGATGGTGATGCTCGTTTTCCGGTGTCGATTCGGTATTTCATGACGGCCATTTTGTTTGTGCTTTTCGATGTAGAAGTTATTTTCTTCTATCCCTATGCGGTAAACTTTGAAAAGCTCGAACTAGAAGGTCTTTTGGCTGTTATTCTTTTCGTAGCCTTCTTTCTGGTTGGCTTTTTCTACGTACTCAAAAAAGGAGCTTTGGAATGGGAAAAATAGACGATATTCAAGTAATTAATGGGGAGGGGTATCAAATGACAACCCTCGAAAAGGCATTGGGCGTTGCTCGTGCGAATTCGGTGTGGCCTCTGCCTTTCGCTACCTCATGCTGTGGAATTGAATTCATGGCAACCATGGGGAGTAACTATGACTTAGCGCGATTTGGAATGGAGCGTATGTCGTTCTCACCACGTCAGGCCGACTTGCTCATAGTGGCTGGAACGATTTCAAAAAAATTAGGTCCAATCTTGAAGCAAGCCTACGAACAAATGGCTGAGCCGAAATGGGTTCTTTCTGTTGGAGCTTGTGCTTCTTCAGGAGGTATCTTTGATACATATAGTGTCTTGCAAGGTATTGATCGTGTGATTCCTGTGGATGTTTATGTTCCAGGATGTCCGCCTAGACCGGAACAAATTATCGATGGCATTATGAAAATTCATGAATTGGTGAAGCACGAACCAATCCGTCGTCGCTATTCTGACGAATACAAACATTTGTTAACCAGCTACAACATTGAATCAGATGGAGAGTAAATTGACGAATGAAGGTGTAGCAGCCCGTATCCAAGAGCAATTTGGAACAGCTGTTGTTTCTGTTGAAATGCCTTATGATATGTTGACAATGGAAATTGCAGCCGATCAAATGCACGACGTCATTGAATGGATTAAATCTGACGCTGAATTGCAAATCGGATTTTTGACATTGCTAGGTGGTGTGCATTACCCGAACGATAACGGTCGTGAGTTTGCCATGGTGTATCATCTTCACAGTTGGACGAATAACTTTAGAATTCGTTTGAAAGCCTTCTTGCCAGCGGAAAATCCGACCATCGCAACATTGACAGATATTTATGACGGCGCCAATTGGATGGAACGTGAAACCTACGATTTCTTCGGAATTCGGTTTGAGGGTCATCCCAATTTAGTGCGCATCTTGAACGAAGATACGATGGATTATTTCCCAATGCGGAAAGAATACCACCTCGAAGACGCAACTCGAGAAGATAAGGACGATCGATATTTTGGACGATAAATAAGTAACATCATGAGTACTTTTAAAGAAGATAGTGCCTACGATATGCCACATGTTGGATTGTCCAATGAAACAATCGATGGTGATATTGCGACATTAAACCTTGGACCAACACACCCTGCTACCCACGGAATTTTCCAAAACGTCCTTCAAGTGGATGGAGAGAAAATTTTGTCATCGGAGCGAACAGTTGGATATATCCACCGAGCATTTGAGAAATTGGCTGAACGCCGCCCATATAATCAAATTACACCGATTACTGACCGCTTGAACTATTGTTCTTCCCCAATCAATAACATGGGGTGGCACATGACCGTGATTTGTAATTCCGTAATTGGTGTAGATACTGGTGCCCTTACCGGATTTACCTATGTATTCCAAGAGCGTGAAAAAATCTATGAACTTTACGAAGAAATCTGCGGTGCACGTTTGACAACAAATGTGGGACGCATCGGTGGTTTTGAACGTGACTTTTCACCGGAATTTCACCGTAAACTCGAAGATTTCTTGAGAACCTTCCCGAAGGTTTTCAACGAGTTCAATAGCCTTTTGTCGCGAAACAGGATTTTCATGGACCGAACACGTGGAGCAGGACCAATTTCAGCTGAGCGTGCGTTGAACTACGGTTTTGTAGGACCTAACTTGCGCGCCGCAGGTGTGGATTATGACGTTCGTGTGATGAATCCATACTCCTCTTACGAAGATTTCGATTTCATCATTCCAGTAGGAACAGATGGAGACACTTATGACCGCTTCATGGTGCGTCAAGAAGAAATTCGTCAGAGTTTGAAAATTATCGAGCAGGCTTGGAAAAATTTGCCTGAAGGTTCGTACAAAGCAGACATTCCTGAGTTTTACCTTCCACCAAAAGAAGAAGTGTACAACAACATGGAAGCACTCATTTACCACTTTAAAATCGTGATGGGTGAAACACCAATTCCAGCGGGAGAGGTTTACCATTGCGTCGAAGGTGGAAATGGTGAGTTAGGATTCTATCTTATTAGTGACGGTGGGCGTTCACCTTACCGTTTGCAGTTTAGACGACCATGTTTTATTTATTACCAAGCATATCCAGAAATGATTATCGGACAAACCATCAGTGATGCAGTTTTGACGATGTCAAGTATGAATGTGATTGCTGGAGAATTAGACGCATAATTATGAGTAGTTCACACACTGATCTTAGTAAACGCCATTCAGAAAAGCCTGTATTCAGTGCGGAGAAAATGGCGGAGGTGCAAGCATTGTTTGCACAATATCCGGAAGGAAAAAGTAAAAGTGCCCTAATTCGAGTTTTGCACATGGCAGAGGAAGAGTTTGGCGGATGGTTGAGCATTGAAACGATGGATTATGTCGCTGAGGTCTTAGACATTCAACCAATCGAAGTTTATGAGGTGGCAACGTTTTACACGATGTTCAACCTTGAGCCAACAGGACGTTACGTATTTGAAGTTTGCCGAACTGGACCATGTATGTTGGTAGGTAGCGACTCAATCATTGATTACATCGGAAGCAAGTTGGACATCAAGGTTGGTGAGACATCTGCTGACGGCATGTTTACTTTGAAAACATCAGAATGTCTTGGCGCATGTGGTTATGGGCCAATGCTACAATGTGGTAAAAAATACCATGAGCACCTAACGAAGGAGCGCGTGGATGAAATAATTGCGGCTTACAGGGCCGGTCAGACCCCAAATTAAGAAGGATGGGAAGAAGATTACTGTTAGAACATGACAACGTACCGGGCATCGAAACATTCGATGTATACCGTAAGAATGGTGGATACCGTTCCGTTGAAAAAGCATTGAAGTCGATGTCGCCTGAATTGGTACTCGAAGAGGTTCAAAAGTCAGGACTGCGTGGACGAGGTGGCGCTGGATTCCCAACCGGGATGAAGTGGTCTTTCCTTGCCAAGCCGGAGGGCGTTCCAAGATATTTGTTGTGCAACGCTGATGAATCGGAGCCAGGCACATTCAAGGACCGCTACCTGATGGAAAAAATTCCTCACTTGTTGATTGAAGGAATGATCGTATCAAGTTTCGCCTTAGGAGCAAATACATCATACATCTATATCCGCGGTGAATACATGTGGGTATTGGAAATTCTTGAAAAAGCAATTGCTGAGGCTTATGACAAAGGATTCCTCGGAAAGAATATCCTAGGCTCTGGTTACGACCTCGACTTGAGCGTTGCTCCTGGAGGAGGTGCTTACATTTGTGGTGAAGAAACGGCTTTGATTGAGTCACTGGAAGGAAAGCGTGGTAACCCACGTATGAAACCACCATTCCCTGCTGTTAAAGGGCTCTATGGATGTCCAACAGTAGTCAACAATGTTGAAAGTATCGCTGCAGTCGTTCCAATTGTGAATGATGGTGGTGAAGAATATGCTAAAATAGGTTTAGGAAAGAGTACAGGTACAAAGCTGATTTCTGCGTGTGGTAACCTAGCTCGACCAGGAGTTTATGAAATCGAAATGGGAATCACGGTAGAGGAATTCATCTACGGTGATGATTACTGCCGATAATGACATACGAAAGTTTAGCTGATGGAGGTTTCGCCTCTGGATCTATGCTTGGTTCAGGTGGATTTATCGTTTTCGATGAAGACCAATGTATCGTAAGAAATACATGGAATTTTGCACGTTTCTACGCACACGAGTCGTGTGGTCAATGTTCACCTTGCCGTGAGGGTACAGGATGGATGGAAAAAGTACTTCACCGTCTAGAACATGGGCAAGGTAACATGCGCGATATTGACTTGTTGGCTGAAATCAACAAGAAAATCGAAGGAAACACCATTTGCCCGCTAGGTGATGCTGCTGCATGGCCAGTAGCTGCTGCAATTCGTCACTTTAGAGATGAATTTGAATGGCACGTGAATGAACGTGAAGAGTCACAAAAAAGAAATTATGGATTGATTCGCGAACCGCAATCAATCGCTTAAGAAATACAAGAACGGATGGTCAAAGTTACAATTGATAACGTTGAAGTCGAGGTCGAAGACGGAACAACAATTCTTAACGCGGCGCGCACTATTGGTGGAGAAGTAGTTCCACCAGCAATGTGCTTTTACAGCAAACTACCTGGAACAGGGGGGAAATGCCGAACATGTTTGGTAGAAGTGGCTGCTGGATCAACGAAAGATCCGCGTCCTATGCCAAAACTTGTGGCATCTTGCTCAACACCAGTGCAGGATGGAATGGTGATCAAGAACAAAACAAGCGAACGCGTGCATGAAAACCGCGGTGCAGTTGTTGAGTTCTTGTTGATCAATCACCCATTGGATTGCCCAATTTGTGATCAAGCTGGAGAGTGTCATTTGCAAGACCTTGGATTTGAACATGGTGCTGAAAAGACACGCTACGAAGAAGAACGTAGAACGTTCGATCCAATCGATATCGGGAACAAAATTAAGTTGCACATGAATCGTTGCATCTTATGCTACCGTTGTGTTGCTGTTGCCAATCAATTGACTGACAAACGTGTTCATGGTGTACTTCACCGTGGTGAACATGCCGAAATCAGCACCTATATTGAAAGTGCAGTTGAAAATGAGTTCTCTGGGAACATGATTGATGTGTGTCCAGTTGGTGCATTGACGGATAAAACCTTCCGATTCAAAAGCCGCGTTTGGTTCTTGAAGCCAATGGAAGCGGAGTGCGAATGCACGAAGTGCTCAGGAAAAGCAGTTGTTTGGCAGTTTGGTAATGAGATTTATCGTGTTACGGCGCGCAAAGACCGTTATGGTGAAGTTGAAGATCAAGATGGTAAGCCAGGATGGATTTGCAACGATTGTCGATTTGAAAAGAAAGACCTGTCTCAATGGAACATCATCGGACCACGCACAATCGACCGTCATTCTGTTATTTCTCAAGGTCATTACCAAAGTCCGCGAACATCAACTAAAAAATTGAAGTAATGGATTCAGGACTCATTATTGAAAAACTCGTACTTGTCGCTATCATATTCTCGATCTCATTGCTTATAGCAATGTACGCGACATATTTTGAACGAAAAGTGGCGGCATGGTTCCAAGACCGAATCGGACCAGATCGTGCGGGACCATTTGGAATCCTTCAACCTTTGGCAGATGGTGTTAAAATGTTCATGAAAGAAGATTTTATCCCAAGCCATTCTGATAAGTGGTTATTTATCCTCGGACCGGGAATCTCCATGTTTACCTCCTTGATTACAAGTGCCATCATTCCTTGGGGTGAGGATCTCACAATCTTTGGAAATACAGTTGCTCTTCAAGTGGCTGACTTTAACATTGGAATCCTATTCATCATGGGAGTACTTTCCGTTGGAATCTATGGAATCATGATTGGTGGATGGGCGTCTAACAATAAATACTCCTTGTTTGGTGCAATCCGTGCCTCATCGCAAATGATTTCGTACGAATTGGCAATGGGTGTTTCTGTAATTACGATTGTTATGATGACGGGAAGCTTAAGCCTTAAAGACATCGTTCAGGACCAACACGGAATGAACTGGAATATCTTCTATCAGCCTGTTTGTTTCATCGTATTCTTCGTTTGTGCTTTGGCTGAAACGAATCGTGCTCCTTTCGATTTGCCTGAGTGTGAGTCTGAGTTAATCGGTGGTTACCACACGGAGTACTCTTCAATGAAATTAGGGTTCTTCCTTTTTGCTGAGTATGTTTCGATGTTTATTTCATCTGCGATCATTGCAATCCTGTTCTTTGGAGGATATAACTTCCCTGGAATGGATTACTTCAGCGGAAATGCTTTAGCCATCTTAAGTATAATCGCTTTCTTCACGAAAATCTTCTTCTTCATTTTTGTATTCATGTGGATTCGTTGGACATTGCCACGTTTCCGTTTCGATCAATTGATGCACTTGGGGTGGAAAAGTTTGATTCCAATCGCATTGATTAACTTGTTGATTACTGGATTGGTAATCGCATTAAATAAAGGATGGTTCTAACGATATCAGATCAGTAACTATGCAAAGTCTGTCAAATAGAAAAAAAGTTGTTTCCGACAAACCGATGAACTTCATGGAGAAGATTTATCTCCCTGCAATTCTCGGTGGTATGTGGATTACATTCAAACACTTGTTTCGTAAAAACAACACAGTTAAGTACCCTGAAGAGCAGCGTGTTTTTGCACCTGTTTACCGTGGTATGCACGTATTGAAACGCGATGAACAAGGTCGTGAAAATTGCACCGCGTGTGGATTGTGTGCAGTAGCGTGTCCCGCAGAAGCCATTACGATGGAAGCTGCAGAGCGCGTGAAAGGTGAGGAGAATCTTTACCGAGAAGAGAAATATGCCGCTACGTATGACATCAATATGCTACGTTGCATTTTCTGTGGATTGTGTGAAGAAGCGTGTCCGAAAGAGGCAATTTTCTTGACAGACCGCATTGTACCTTCTGAGTTTGAACGTGAAGACTTTTTATTTGGTAAAGATAAATTGGTGGAACCGATGAATGCCCGCATCGATGTTACAAAACGCCAACACACGGGTCAAAGAGGTACAAAATGACACTAGAAATGCTCGCAATAGTGCTGGGAGGTCTCACGATCGGTTCAGCGTTAATGGTGGTGCTCAGTAAGCATCCTGTTCGAAGCGTCCTCTACTTGGTAGTGACGTTCTTCCTGATTTCTGCAAACTATATTTTAATGAATGCACAGTTCCTAGCAATTGTGAACATCATCGTATATGCAGGAGCAATCATGGTACTCTTTCTATTCGTTCTCATGTTGCTTAACTTGAACAAAGACAGTGAACCAATTACTTCGATTGGAATTAAATTGGCGGGGATCATTGCAGGTGGAGTGCTATTAACTGTGCTCCTTGCCGCATTGAAGGATGGCCTTGTCATCACGCAACAAGCAGTAGAATCTGCAAACAACAACGGATTGGTGGAGAACCTTGGTGAATTGTTGTTTACGAAATACGTACTTCCGTTTGAAATGTCCTCAGTACTCTTCATTGCTTCAATGGTTGGGGCTGTGATGTTAGCGAAACGGGAAAAACAAATCATTGATTAATATGGTACTTGCAAGTATTTTTGAATCAGGGGTTTCGATCGATTTTTACATCGTTCTTGCTTCTGTGCTTTTTGCAATCGGTGCAGTAGGTGTTTTGGTACGCCGAAATGCCATCGTTCTACTTATGTGTATCGAGTTGATGCTGAATGCAGTGAATCTATTAATGGTCGCTTTCTCGACGTATCATGGAAAAGGTGACGGACAAGTATTCGTCTTCTTTATCATGGTGGTAGCCGCAGCCGAAGCAACGGTTGGACTTTCTATCTTGGTCATGGCTTACCGAAATATTCGCTCAACGGATGTTGGAATCTTCAATAAACTTAAAGGTTAAGAAATGGGAGCAGATAAAATTTTACTGACCATCCTTGCATTACCACTTTTAGGTGCTTTAATCAATGGAACGCTCGGTAAGAAAATGCCGAAGTCCGTTGTTGGAAGCATTGCTACTGGGGTGATGTTCACCGCTTTTGGATTGGCATTGACACTATTTGGAAGTGTACATAAGCAGCAATTGGTTCATCTATTCTCCATGATCTCCCTTGATGGATTTGAATTGAATGCACGACTTCAATTGGATTCACTTTCGATCTGGATGACATTAATCGTAACAGGAGTTGGATCCTTGATTCACCTCTTCTCGATGGGGTATATGAGCCACGACAAAGGATATTACAAGTTCTTTACATACTTGAATCTTTTCATCTTTGCGATGCTTATTCTCGTGTTGGGTAGCAACTATTTCATGTTGTTCTTCGGTTGGGAAGGTGTTGGAATCTGTTCATATTTGTTGATCGGCTTTCATTACAGCGATGTGCAAAAGGGTATTGCAAACAGTGTAGCTGCGCGCAAGGCCTTCATCATGAACCGTATCGGTGACTTGGGCTTGTTGATTGGCTTGTTCTTGATCCTGTCTCAATTCGGAACCTTGGAATATTCAGAGTTGGCTGACAAACTGTTTATTGATAAAATTGAACCAAGCACATGGATGATGTTCGGTATTACAGCTTGTCTATTTATTGGTGCAACTGGTAAATCCGCGCAAATTCCATTGTTTACATGGTTGCCGGATGCCATGGCAGGACCAACACCAGTTTCAGCATTGATTCACGCAGCGACAATGGTTACGGCGGGTATCTTCTTGGTCGTGCGTTCAAACTTCTTCTTCGAATTGGCGCCAACGACACAGGAAATCATGCTCTACGTTGGTTTAGCAACATCAATGGTGGCAGCGTTTATCGCATTGCGCCAGAACGACATCAAAAAAGTGTTGGCCTATTCAACTGTTTCTCAGCTTGGACTTTTGTTCGTGGCTTTGGGAATGGGGGCGTACACTGCGGCGATGTTCCACGTAACGACGCATGCATTCTTCAAAGCACTTTTATTCCTTGGATCTGGTAGTGTCATTCACGCCATGTCTGATGAACAAGATATCCGTGTCATGGGTGGCTTGAAAAAATACATTCCAATTACACACATTACCTTTTTAATTGGAACATTGGCCATTGCTGGTTTCCCTTTACTTTCAGGTTTCTATTCTAAAGATGAAATCTTGGCTCATGCTGTCATGCATAACCCTGTGATTTATGGTTTATTGATGGTTTCAGTTGCGATGACTGCGCTCTACATGTTCCGTTTGTATTTCTTGGTGTTTCATGGGAATTTCCGCGGAACATCTGAACAACAACATCATTTACACGAGAGTCCATTGAACATGACCTTGCCATTGATGATTCTTGCAGTTCTTTCCGTGTTTGGGGGGATTTTGAATCTTCCTGGTGTCGTGATGAACTCTGGTACACACTGGATGTCACATTACCTTGAGCACAATACACGCGGATTGGAATTGATTAAAACGCACCACCTTTCTTCATCACAATCGATGATGCTCATGGGCGCAGCAGTGGTGATGACTTTAGTTATTCTATTCGTTTCTTTCGTGGTGTATGTTAAAAACGCACGATTAGCAAAAGCGGATGACGAATTGAAAGGTTGGGAATTGGCGTCTAACAAGAAATTGTATTTCGATGAAGTATATAACTTCTTGTTCGTAAAACCTCTAGAGTGGATTTCCGTAAAAATTCATGCATTTGTTGAGGTACTAGCCTTGAATAAATCAATCTATGGTTTTGCAGGCTTGATTGGAAAAACAGGTGACATCGTTCGCAAATGGCAAACAGGTGTCGTTTCCAACTATTTATTCTGGATGGTCCTCGGTGTGATCAGCCTTGTTGTTTACTATTTAATTAAATTCTGATACTGTGGAATTATTTGCTATACCGCTCGTTTTTGCACTCATCGCACTTGTTGCACCTAAAAGCAAGGTGAACTATGTGGGATTGATTGGCGCCGTAGTGTCGATGGTGGTTTCATTTATTCATGTGGCCAATTTTTCACCTGATCAATACGTCTCTGTTTTTGCTCCTGACTTCATTCTGTCTTTTGGCTTGACCTTTAAGATGGGCTACGATGGAATCGGATTGTTCATGGTTGTCTTAACGAATGTGATTACGACCTTGATTTTACTGAGTAACCTCAATCGAGAAACAGCGCACAACCGTGCCTTCAACGCTCTTGTCATGTTGATGCAGTTCGGATTGCTTGGTGTGTTTACAGCCATGGATGGCATCATGTTCTACATCTTCTGGGAATTGACCTTGGTGCCGATCTTCTTGATTTCGTATTGGTTTGGATCTGCGGATCGCAAGAAGCCATTGATGAAGTTCTTTATCTATACCTTTATTGGATCTTTGGCAATGTTGTTGTCGTTAATGGCTCTAGGGACTTACTCACGCAGTTTCGCTTATGAAGATCTATTGGCAGCACAGCTTACCGCAAAGACTGCCTTCTGGGTAATGGCTGGATTTTTCCTAGCGTTCGCCATTAAAATTCCATTATTCCCTTTCCATACATGGCAACCTGACACCTATACCGTGTCACCAATGGCAGGAACAATGTTGCTTTCAGCCCTGATGTTGAAAATGGCGCTTTACGGAATGGTACGCTGGATGATTCCAATTGCTCCCGAAGCCATGGATGCCTTGTCTTGCATGGTGATTACTTTGGGAATGATTGGCGTAGTTTACGCTGCTGTTATTGCGATCAAGCAATCTGACATTAAACGACTCTTCGCATTTGCATCAATTAGCCACGTTGGATTGATTGCTGCCGGGATTATGTTGTTCAACAAAGATGCCTTGGCTGGTGCCTTTATTCAAATTGCTAACCACAGTTTGGTTGCCCTTGGATTATTCCTTGCTGCAGATATTTTGGAACGCCGAATGGGAACACGTAACATGTATGACATGGGTGGCGTGGCTAAGTTGGCACCGAAATTTGGTTTCTGGTTCGCAGCTGTAGCTTTTGCTTCGGTGTCAGTGCCATTAACGAGTGGATTTATCGGAGAATTCTTGCTGATCAAAGGACTCTACAATTACAGTTGGATTGTTGGACTCGTTGCAGGAACAACACTTGTTTTAGGTGCGGTTTACACGTTGCGTGCATATCAAATCAGTATGTTCGGTGCGCCGAAAATGGAAGCGTTTAGCGACCTAACGTGGAACGAGATGTTGACCTTCTTTATCATCATGCTTATCATTGTGGTCGTGGGAATTTATCCTCAAGCGATCATTGACTTTGTCGGACCTAGCCTTGACCTCACGATCGAAACTGTGAAAGGCACTAAAGTTATTGTACAGTAATATGGATGCGTTAATAGTAATTTTTGTTAGTGGAATTGTCGCGATGTTTATTGCGATGACGCATAAGCCACTATTGGTGTTGGCGACGGCTTTGGTTGGTTTGTCAGTTGGTATTGGACTAATGGTTAACCAGTGGTACAATCCATACCTTTTGTTCGACTATAACGGATTGGCGTTTGGAAGAGGTGAGGTTATCTATTCTGTTGCAGCAATGACATTCGCACTGTTGATTATTGCAGGTGGCTACAGCTACTTCAAGCGGGAACCGGAACATACAGGTGAATATATTTCCTTGATTTTATTCTCATTGACGGGTGCACTCTGTATGATTGGGTATACCGATTTGTTTATGTTCTTTATTGGCTTGGAAATCCTTTCTATTCCTGTTTATGTTTTGGCAGGTTCAAAGAAGAAAGACTTGCAGTCTTCTGAGGCAGGATTGAAGTACTTCTTTACAGGTGCTTTTGCTACAGGTATCTTATTGTTTGGCACTGCTTGGGTGTATGGTGCAACAGGTACATTTGATTTAAGGGAATTATCGAACATACTCGCTGAAGGTACAGCGAATGGACCGCTATTGTATATTGGTATTTTGATGATGATGGCTTCATTCCTCTTTAAAGTAGGTGCGGCACCATTTCATTTCTGGGGTCCAGATGTGTATGCGGGAAGTCCGAATATCGTTACAGGGTACATGGCATCTGTCGTAAAACTAGCGGGTTTATATGCCTTCTTGAAATTGTTTACATATGTCTTTTCAGCGGCTTCAGATCTTTGGACAGGTGCCTTGTTTGGAATGATTGTGTTGACAATGTTCGTGGGTAACCTTTCAGCACTGCGTCAAACGAAATTTAAGCGATTGTTGGCTTATTCGAGTATCTCAAATGCAGGATACGCGTTGATGGCACCGATGATTATCAGCGATGCTTCTTTATTCAATCTTTGGATTTATTTGGTGGGTTATGGCTTTGCAGTCATTGCTCTAATCGTGATTTCATTGATTGTAAACGATGATTCAGATAACATCGAGTCTTACAAAGGTATCGGTCGAAAGAACCCATGGATTGGCTTCGTTTTGGTGTTGAGTGTGCTTTCATTGGCAGGAGTTCCGCCATTGGCAGGATTCTTTGGAAAGTATATGGTCTTCTCAAGCGCATTTGCAACATATCCTATTTTGGTAATCCTTGCGGTAATCAACTCTGGAATAGGGGTGTTCTACTACTTACGTTTTGTAATGGTAGCATTGTCTTCTGAAGATGCTGAACAAGCTCCAGTACTTAAGCCATGTATTCTTCAGTGGGTTGTATTGGCAATATGTGCAATCGGATTGTTGCTAAGCGGTTACATTACACTTTAAGACTCACTTTTCCAATGCGTAAAGAGAGTGATCGGATTTTATCGATCATTTCTTCTTGTATGCTTAAGCCTTTGTCGGCATTGTACCATTGCTGAAGTCCTGTTTTTAACTCTTCCAATGTAATTTCTTGTGTTTTCAAGGTATGATGCAGTAACCTGCATGCTTCC
>JAJTDQ010000171.1 GCA_021300505.1 Cryomorphaceae bacterium | reverse complement strand
TGGCGTTCCTCGTATCGTAGTTTTCATGAACAAAGTTGATATTGCAGATCCCGAATTGTTGGATCTCGTAGAACTTGAAGTTCGTGAACTCCTCTCCAAATATGATTTCCCAGGCGATGATATTCCAATCATCAAAGGTTCAGCACTTCAAGGTCTTGATGCAGGTACTTCAGATGAAGCAGCCATTGATGATCCACGCTTGAAGCCTATCTATGACCTCATGGACGCTGTTGATAATTATATTCCAACTCCAGTTCGTGATACAGACAAACCATTCCTCATGCCAGTTGAAGTCGTATTCTCAATTACAGGTCGTGGTACAGTTGCTACAGGCCGTATTGAGCGCGGTATCGTCAATGTTAACGAAGAAGTTGAATTGGTTGGTTTTGGTCTCCAAAAGAAAACTACAGTTACAGGTGTTGAGATGTTCCGTAAGCTTCTTGATCAAGGAGTTGCCGGTGACAATGTTGGTCTCTTGCTCCGTGGTGTTGACAAAGCAGAGATTGAGCGTGGTATGGTTCTTGCTAAAACAGGTTCTATTAAGCCTCACCACAAATTCAATGCACAGGTTTATGTATTGACAAAAGATGAAGGTGGTCGTCACACTCCATTCTTCAATGGTTATCGTCCTCAATTCTATTTCCGTACAACAGATGTGACAGGTGTAGCAACACTTCCTTCAGGTACAGAAATGGTTATGCCTGGTGACAACCTTGACAATCTCATTGTAGAGCTTATTACGCCGGTAGCTATGGAAGAAGGACTACGCTTCGCGATTCGCGAAGGTGGCCGTACAGTAGGCGCTGGTGTTGTAACTAAGATTATTGAATAAAATATGTACCGTTAGATGGGGATGTTAATCTCATCCCCATCTTTCTTTGTCTCTCATTTTTTTGAAGGTACGTGAGCGTGGCTACCCAAAGGATTCGTATCAAATTAAAATCGTACGACCACAACCTAATTGATAAATCGTCCGAGCGTATTGTTCGCACTATTAAGCAAACGGGAGCAGTAGTATCCGGTCCAATTCCGTTACCAACGGAAAAAACCGTTTACACAGTTCTACGCTCGCCACACGTTGATAAAAAATCGCGTGAGCAGTTTGAAGCGCGAGTTCACAAGCGTCTGATAGATATCTTCAGCTCGACGCAACGCACTATAGATGCATTGATGCGTTTAGAGCTTCCCGCAGGAGTTGATGTCGAGGTAAAGGTCTAAGGAGTAAAGACAAGATGCTATTAGGTCGAAAATTGGGCATGACTAGCATATTCAGCGAGAACGGTGAATATGTGCCCTGTACAGTCATAGAAGCCGGACCATGCGCAGTAGTGCAAGTCCGCACATTAGAAAAAGACGGATATACTGCCGTTCAACTCGGTTATGGAGAAATAGCCGAGCGTAAGGTATCCCAACCGCTTGCCGGGCACTTTAAAAAAGCCGGCATTGCACCGAAGCGCCATATCAAAGAGTTCAGAATGGACAATATTACTGTTGCACCTGGTGAAACAGTAACTATTGAAACCATTTTGCAAATCGGAG
This sequence comes from Cryomorphaceae bacterium, assembly GCA_021300505.1. GTDB lineage: Bacteria > Bacteroidota > Bacteroidia > Flavobacteriales_D > Crocinitomicaceae > M0103. Next base: position 2,566 of record JAJTDQ010000171.1, on the reverse strand, counting down.
ATAAGGTGAAGGTATCCGGCACATCAAAAGGTCGTGGTTTTCAAGGTGTTATGAAAAGACATCACTTCGGTGGTGTTGGTATGTCAACACATGGACAATCTGACAGACAGCGTGCTCCAGGTTCAATTGGTTCATCATCATATCCTTCGAGAGTTTTCAAAGGTATGCGTATGGCCGGTCGAATGGGTGGTACAAGAATCAGCATTAGAAATCTCGAAGTGCTTGATATCATGCCGGATCAAAATTTGCTTGTCATTAAAGGCAGCATACCCGGTGCAATTAATTCCATAGTAGAAATTGTTAAGCTGTAAGGTATAGAACAATGCTCGTAAATGTATACGGAAAAAATGGATCTGTAACCGGTCAGGTAGAATTACCTGAAGAGGTTTTCAATGTGGAGCCAAGTGAGCATGCGATGTACCTTGCGGTAAAAGCATACTTGGCGAACCAGAGACAAGGAACTGCCAAAACCAAAGTTAGATCAGAAGTACGTGGTGGTGGTAAGAAGCCTTGGAAACAAAAAGGTCGTGGTACGGCCAGAGCCGGTTCAAGTCGTTCACCTGTATGGGTGGGTGGTGGAACAATTCATGGCCCAAGACCACATCTCTATAAGCAATATCTTCCTGCACAAATGAAGACATTGGCTAGAAAGTCAGCTTTGTCATTGCGTGTTAAAGAAGAAAATCTTCTAGTCATTGAAGGTTTGGCTTTTGACGGGATCAAGACCAAGAATATGATTAGCGTTATGAAGGCATTGAAGATTGATGGTCAAAAATCATTATTCATGCTCAAGGATTCCGATAAGAATGTAGTCCTGTCTGCAAGAAATATCCCCAATGTAATGACATTGCCGGCTACAATTGCATCCACATATGACATTCTCAATCATAAGAATATCATCCTTAGCAAGGAAGCCTTGCAGGATCTGGTACAAACTTTTTAATGCTGAAGTAATTAGGCATTGATGCGCGGTGCAACGCCTCTTCGCAAGAAAGCATATGTGACATTAGCACCCGGATACTCCATCGACCTTGTCGGCGGTGAAGGTAATACTGAAGATTAATTTCGAGATAGATAATGGCTTTAAGAATTCTCAAACCGATTACACCGGGAACGCGTTTTTACTCAGTGAGTTCATTTAATGAAGTCACACCGGGAGCGCAACCGGAAAAATCTCTTCTTGCTCCGAAAAAGAAGAGTGGTGGACGGAACAATACAGGTCGCATCACATCAAGACATCGTGGTGGTGGACATAAGCAGAAGTATCGTATCATAGATTTCAAGCGTAGAAAGCATGGTATTGCTGCAGAGGTAATGAGCATCCAGTATGATCCAAATCGTACTTGCCGTATTGCACTCTTGCGTTATGAAGATGGTGAACTTGCTTATATCTTGGCACCAGGTAAATTGAAAGTAGGCCAGAAAGTAATGTCCGGTCCGAATGCTGATCTTCAAGATGGAAATGCACTTCCGATGGAAAAAATTCCAGTTGGTATGTTCATTCATAATATTGAATTGAAGCCCGGTAAAGGTGGACAAATGGTTCGTAGTGCCGGTACAGGTGCTCAACTTGTTGGTTTTGACGGTGGTATGGCTCAAGTCAAATTGCCTTCTGGCGAAATCAGAAAAGTACAGCAAACATGTATGGCAACTCTTGGAGTTGTAGGTAATTCCGATCATGAGAATATTCTTTATGGAAAAGCCGGTCGTATGCGTTGGTTGGGAGTTCGTCCTCAAACACGTGGTATGGCGATGAATCCGATCGATCACCCGATGGGTGGTGGAGAAGGTCGTTCGAAATCCGGTGGTGGACGTCAACATCCTCGCTCACCTTGGGGTCAATTGGCCAAGGGCTTGAAGACTCGCAAGAATAAAAAGAAGTCAACTGATCTTATTGTTCGTAAAAGAAAGTAATTAGGACATTATGGCTCGCTCACTGAAAAAAGGCGCATTCATCTACTATAAACTCTTGAAAAAGGTGGATGCATTAAATGAATCTGGCAAGAAGACTGTTGTAAAAACATGGTCACGTGCTTCAACGATCGCACCGGACTTTGTCGGACACACTTTTGCGGTTCATAATGGCAATAAATTCATTCCTGTATATGTGACAGAGAATATGGTTGGTCACAAGCTTGGTGAATTTTCTCCAACGAGAACATTCAAAGGTCATGCAGGAAACAGAAAGGACCAAAAGTCCGGAAAACGATAATTCGTAGCTGAATAAGGTTATAATATTATGCTCAATGCTCGTGCAACAAAGCGTTATTTACGCTCTTCACCTCGAAAAATGCGATTGGTGATAGATTTGATACGAGGAAAATCAGCCGCTCAAGCATTGGCGACGCTGAGATTCTCTCCAAAGTCTGCATCTAAGGATGCAGAAATGGTCCTTCGTTCTGCGATAGCGAATGTAATGGAGAAGGCCACGGCAGCCAATGAGCGTGTCGATGAAGGAAAATTATTTGTGAGTGCGGCCTATGTCAATCAAGGTCCTACAGCGAAACGCATTTCTCCTGCCCCTATGGGTAGAGCATACAGAATACGCAAGCGTTCGCATCACTTA
>JAJTDQ010000062.1 GCA_021300505.1 Cryomorphaceae bacterium | reverse complement strand
GAACCTTTATTCGTAATTATTTTAGAGGTCTTTTCTCCCTTTTCAATGCTTAATACCTCATGACCAAGGTGCATTTCACTTTCCGCATTCATCGCCAAAGCCAACTCCGCCATTTTTTCTGTTGCTCCTCGAAAATCAATGATTCCTGTTACCGGTACCCAGATTCCGCCGATGCTTTTCACGTATGGCTCAATGTCTTTTACCTCATCAGCGGTAATCTTCTGAATGCCCTCAATTTTGTTCTCTAAACCTGTATTAAAAACTTTGTCCAAATTCGGTAGTTCTTTTTCATCGGTAGCGACAACTACTTTGCCACATACATCGTGAGCGATGCCGTATTCTTTTGCGAAGGCTACCAATTCATGACGACCTTGGATACAGTTTCTTGCTTTAAGTGATCCTGGCTTGTAATACAAACCTGAGTGAATCACACCAGAATTATGTCCCGTTTGATGATCGGCCAACTTATCCATCTTTTCAATCAAAATGATTTTTAAGTTTGGATTTTTCTTCTGAAGCTTGTAAAATGTGGCTGCTCCAACAATGCCTCCACCGATAACTGCGATATCAAATGCCATGATATGAAATTTAAGTCCCAAATTTAAGGATTATCATGCGGCTTTGTCCACTGAAAACAAAAAAGGCTACATTTCTGCAGCCTCTTGACCAGTGCACTGGTATAAACTTGATCATTGGTAACAATTTTCACAATGTATCTTCCTGAAGGGAATGCAGTCATATCGACTTGTGATTCCGCGAAATTGCTTGTTGCCAACATGGCTTCGCTATGAACCAATCGTCCCGTAAGATCGTAAATGGTCAAATCAGCTTTTCCATTCACAAAACCACTCACCTCTATAGTGCATTCACCCGAAGTAGGATTCGGAAAAACAGCCACCTCATGCGTCAGTTCTGCTTCCTCGGTTCCAAGGGTGAATCCTACAGAGAAATTGTAGCGGTGATAATGGCCGAAGTCACCTGGGAAAAATTCGATATACGAGCCTCCTACTTTTCTCAAACGGAACTGCCCAGATGATTCCCCTTCGAATTGTGCTGATGCCCAGAATGCAATTCCATCGTGATCTGTGTCTTCCAAGATAATACTGTAACATCCAGGAGCCAAATCGAAAGTATCTTTGTATTGAGTTGCATTCGACATGCCTGAACGTTCAAACAACACTGTTCCGCTAGCGTCAATGAGTTTGTATTTATTCTCGCTCGCTCTATTATTCGTCGTAAACCAGACGAAGAATGGACCGTCAACCAGTTCTGGTGCTTTGAATTTCGTTTGCTTGAAATTATTGTTGCTGTATTCGTCTAAGGCGATATCACCTTCAACATTGTACACTTGTGCAGAGAATGTCAAATTCCCTTCAAGGTCAGTCCACCACGACATGTCCGGCACAGGAATTTCAACAATTTCTTTTTCAAGGAATGCGAGGTTACCCGTCCATTCATACTCAATCCAGTTTCCATAAGTAATCCAACAACGGATGGTACATTTCGTCAATGGTTGCTCACCGGTGTTTTGTAGAATCACACGTGGATTCGAGCACGTTGGGTTGTACTTACGGTAGTATTCGTAGTTATTAGGATTCAAAATATCGATGATTGCCGCATCGTGTTGGAAGTTCGGTGCTGAATAAGAGATCAAGTCGAAAGCCATGATGTAGTTTCCTCCTGCTTGACCTGGGTCATTTGTTGGTACTTGGTTTACACTGTAATCGATGGCTACAGAATCTCCAGGTGTGACATACGGTGTCAATTCAAATTCATGCTCACGCACCATATCACCAGGACACCAACCTTCGCGCGCGTAGGGCCAAGTTCCACCTTGTGATATATTTGGGTTATCACCGCACTCCGTTGTTTGCCAGATATTCCAGTTGAATGTAGGCGATCCATTGACTTTTATTTGGTGATCGTTCGGCACCCACTCGCAACATGCACCATCACCTACTTGACCATGCCCTGATAGACGAGTTTTGATTTTGAACATGTCTGAAGAGTCAGACAAGTAAACGTTCTTTGATTGTAGCGAAACATCGTTTGCGAGGTTGGCAAAATTATAGCTTCGGAAGTCCGCCCAAATTGGCTCACGACTTTGAACGTCGCGCGGCGGAATACCTTGAATGAAGGCAAAGCGCAAATCAAGCAATTCTTGGGTGTTGTGCGCCGCCAAATCAACGGTGTCGCGCAGCAAATGCTGGTAGTCGGTTACATCATAAATCCATGCGAATCCTTGCGGACCAAGGTCAAAATTGATTCCATAAGGGGTGATATAACGTGCAATTTCAATGTCTTTGATGATTTCGTATGGCTCACGGTAATACGTGATTTGTTCGTTGGTCAACAAATTCGTTCCTGCCGTAGGCACTTGAGAAACCGTATCACCATTTTGGTCGTACACCACGGCAGTTCCTTGCGGAAGTCCAAGGTAAGAATTGATGATTTCGAAATGATGTGCTACAGGCTGTTGTTCGAAGATCACCTGTGGTTCTTTCATTTTCAATTGCGGGTGGTAAGTCACTACATCAGCACCTGAAACCGTTCCTTGACCAAGACCTATACGCGGACGATTCGCATCTTGTCGGACGCCAGCAAGTGGGTATTCATCATAGCGGAACATCCCTGTTTGTGACGGCATCAATTTCCAATCGGTTGCTGATGCATCTTGCGCCCATTGTGTGTCATCAAAATCATAATAGACCAGTAGATTACTCCAATTTGGATGTGCCGCATTCGGTTTCTCAGTCATGTACGTTTGAATCGTTGCTTGCGATAAAGCCGAGTTATAGAGCTGGAATTCATCCAATTTTCCTTTCCACAAGTACTGTTGATTCATGTTCGAACCAAGAATAAATCGGCTGATGTAGCCAATCGCCATGTTCTTGTTCGTCCCAGAATGCCAAAGCACTCCGTTCTTATAGACAAACATTTCTCCTGTCGATTGCTTCTTCACAAATGCCCAGTGGTTCCAATTGTTGTCTATCTCTGCCCCCGTCATTGCCTTGCTGATGCGGTCATATCCTGAACCAGCACCTGCATCAAAGTACATGTTGTTGTCGCTCCACGGCATGTGGATATTGATGGTACGATCACCATTCAAGTCGTAGGCCTCAAGTATCGATGTGTTTGTTCCTGCCGAACCTGTTCCCTTCGCCCAAAACGTAATCGTCATTTCTGAACCAAGGTCAAAATCAGACAATTCCAACATCGAATAATTAGTACCTGAAAACTCGATACACCCATTCATTGAGTTGTAATAGACTGCATTTTGATTGGCTGCCTCTGCTTCAAATCCAAGTGTATTCATTGCGCCCATAGAATTCTCAAAATAGAACTCAACAATCAAATTGTCAGTTCCATTCCAGGCATATGGTTGGTAGAACAACAACTCATTTTGACCAATCACCAATTCCGACTGGCTACCTCCACCCCAACGCGAAGCATTGTAAACAGGCGTAAATCCGGTAGAATGAAAACTTGTCAAAGTTGCCTCGGTTGTCGATTTTAATGAAATCATGGGGTATTTCATCTCTCCATTGATTGTCAAATCATTCAAATACAAATACAATGACTGAATATCTCCTGCGGTAATTCCTGCTGCTGTCAATTCGGCCGCTGTCAACATCATTTGGTAACGGCCACCATTTTTCGCCACGTTGAATGGAAAGGGATGAACGGCACCAGACGAACCTGTTGTGACATCGTAGGGAGCCAAGTTTGCCCCTGAGCGGTTGTGTTCAGCACGCGCATACGAATCTGCATATAGGTAAGGTACTGGCGTATAATTGATTGTTGTTGGCGAGGCCCAATCGGATAGAAAACGGCTACCGTCAACACGCACTGAATCGAAATTTCCTGTGTGATCAAAAACACGTGTGTAGGTCAAGTAATCCCACTCCCCACAATTGTACTGATCCCAAGAAGTCAATGGACTACATTTCAACTTGTAGTACATCAATACTTTCTCGAAGCGCATATCATTTAATTCCTGAGGGAACACAAAGTTTGCCCTGCGTGTATTTATTGAATCATACGTAAATGTTTGCACCCAAGTGGTATCTTGAGCGTATGTTCCGAAAGAAGATAGAATTAATCCACTGAACAACAGAAGTTTCTTCATAGCAGTATAGTTTGGTTTCAAAAATACGAATTCATTTCTTCCTTCGCAACGAATTTGAAGCGAACTACACGCAGAAAAATAAGTTAATCGTGCAGCAATAGTTCAACCCTAGAAATTAGTACCAATTCCGACTTGTTCATTTGATTGAAAGCCGCCCCTGTGCGAATACATAATTGAATAATGAACGTTTTCAATTCAGTAGAAAACAGTTCTTTCTTTGCTTCGAACATCTCCTTGAAATGAGTAAAAGCCTCCTCTGACGACATATGATTCGATTCAAGCGCAGGAATCATCTTGTCTACGAAGTCCAAAGTTCGGGCACCAAATGGATCTTCTTCATCGGCCAACAATTGCCAATGTTCATCGATAAAGGAGTGAATTGCTTTGCGTTCGGTATCATTGACATGCTGATCTGCACTTGCCACGGCATAAGCCAAATATGCAATTGCCCTTGCTACATTTTCCATACCTCTATATTACTGAAAATTAGACAGAATAAAAACGGGAAGTACATTTAAATGGTCTTCGAAATAGGGGCTGTTTTTGTAGATAAAATACAACTGCTCATTCTGTGATTCCCGAAACTCCTTGTTGGCGGCTTTCAAAGTTTCAAGTTCTTCTTTCAACCATGGGTTTGCCGCTAAAATCTCCAAGGCACGGTCTTCGAACACATAGGCCGAAAAATACTCCTTTTGCTGAAGATAACTGTCCATGTAATTCCAACGGAAATAGCTATCCTCCGCTTTTGGCGTCAATGCGGAAAGGATGAAATTTCTACCTGGTTGATTTACAAGGACAATGATATCGCCTGCCTTGAATTGAACCACTGCCTTTTCAACTTCTGTTTTGACCTCGGAATGGTAATAATGGCCTTCATAGGGACGAGAGATGGTCTTAAAATCAATGACGCGTTCCTGTCCAAGTTGAATCAAAGTGTCTTTTTGAAGTGTTGAGAATTGAATGCCGTTTGCCACCAATCGCTCTATGATGTTGCGGCATTGTGCTCCTACAATAAAAGCCTCCGGAACAAACACCGAATCTTTGGCTTCATAGGTATTGAAGTGAGGAATAAATTGCTCGTAAGGTTTATCTTGGTGGTATTTCAACCGGGGAAGTCCCGTAATTTCACTAAAGGGATAGCTGTGTTCGAATCCTTTAAAACGAATCGAATCCTTTTTTTCAGTTAACGAGTAATTGAACTTGAAGTGCTCTTGTTTGCGCCAATAGTTTACTGCTTGATTGCGTTCATTTTCAATGGCGTTTCGATTTTTATCCGTCCAATGGATCACCTCATCGATCATGTCGTGCGTGGCTTTCACTCGCTCCGGGAAAGGCTTGAGCATGTGTGTTTCAATGGTGAAACTCATAGCATCGAACAAAGCCGCATAGCCCATGGCATAGCGCGGAAGATCGTTGAAGGCATGAATTCCTTTCTCAGGTGTTTCACCTACCAGCTCAACGTACGGAAAAAGGTCCCACTTTTTATCCTTTAGTTTATTGGTCAGCGCGGGAATCATATCATCATAAAGCAAGGACCCAAGTCCCGGTGCCATTCGTTCACGCATGGAAGCAATGAAGGTCAAGGTATATTGGTAATCCGCGCCATTGGACACGTGTGTATCGATAAACACATCTGGATTTAGGGCGTGGTAAATTTTAGCGAAGGTGAAGGCATTTTGCGAATCCATCTTCAAAAAGTCGCGGTTCAAATCTAGGTTTTGTGCATTGCCTCGAAAGCCATATTCTTCTGGACCATTTTGATTGGCGCGGGAGCTCGTTCCACGGTGCATCATTCCACCCACATTGTAAGCAGGAATGAAGGCTATGACGGGTAAATTCTTTGTTTTCTTTCCACCTTTGATCCAGTTGTCTAACCAAATGAGACAGGCATTGATGCCATCTGGTTCGCCTGCATGAATCGCATTATTGATGAGAATGGTCGTTTCCTTTCGCGCCTTTGCCATGGTTTTCGTGGAGTCTTGCGCTCCATTAATGACACACAAATAAATCGGCAATCCATAATCGGAAGGGCCCATGGCGTAGAGTTCAATCTCCTTGTGTTCCGCGTCCAATTTTTCCAGGTGAGCAATCAACTCTGGATAACTGGGACTTTGGTTCTCCGTCCATTGGGAATGCGAGGCGAAAAGAAAACAGCTACAATATAGGGCAGAAAGAAAAATACGAATCATGGAACGAAAATAAGCAAAAATGCGGGAGATGGCATTGCATTCAAACTCAACCATAATAACAGCGAGCAACCCACGAATTTCTTTGCGTGAAGTATCAACTCATACGATGTACTTCTACCCCCCGCCTCTTGTTTTTGCAGTATTTTCTTCAACACTAAATCATTGATGTCGCGAACGGCAGTATCCTTCGAGCATTTTGTGATTTTCGTCCACTTCATGGAGGTTAAATTACCCTCAAACCCATTGAGTAAATGGTGAAGTATCTTTTTTTGGCGATCATTAAGTCCAACATGTGCGTGTTGACTCCAAAAATCATTTTTTGCCAATACATGAACCAAAAGCTGATTTGTTGACTTTAGTGAATTGATTAAACAGACTAAAAACCAGATTACCCAATCTGTCACGTCGAGTCCGCCTTTCTGTGTTTTCTCCAAGATGTTGAAGTACTTACTTCGATCTACACGAATTTGTGCCGACATACTGTTGATTGTCGCTCACGGATGAAAAACTACCTGATATTTTTCAAAATTGAACGAATTGAATCCAATTCACGTTGCTTTGAGTCGCCCAATACATACAAGGCATTATGTCTCGGATTAGGGCACTCTGAACCTTCAGTGCATTTTTCGAAACCATGCGTTCCTTGCTCTAGATATGAAATACTTGCGTGAATAGAATCGTTTTCCAATTCCAATTCCTTAAGAATTGGTGAATAATAGTTCTTTCGGAATTCTTTTGATGAATTAGCCAATTCTTTTTGAAAACGCGCGTTAATTTTTTTGTGGTTACGCTCCAAAGAATCTAGTTTTTCGTATAGGTGATAATGAATTTTACATGCGGGCCCTATGGTGCAAATTGCATTCAAATCTAATATCTCTTTATTTGCACTATCTAATTTATTTTCTGCAACCTTAAGTTCTGTCAATAATTCCTTGCATTTCTCATCGGCATTTCTTTTTTCCTTGGCTAAAGCCTGATTTTGTTGATTGCAGGCCATTAAAAGACTTATTAAACCGGCAACTAAAATTACGTTCATTTTCATTTTAACAAGTTTCATTTGATTGTGTTAATCGTTAATTACCCAGCCTAACTACTCTCTTTTATATCCTAGACCAGAATCTTAAATGTATTCCTCAATTAACCTAATATCAATACATATCTTCAGTACATTCCAACGCAATCTTTTCGCATCCTGGCTGGTCGAGATTTGCTTTGTAAAAAGAATCAAAGGTAGCTTCGCATTTACTCAAATAACACTCAATCCACACTGATTTTTTATCACCAAAATTCGAAAGTGCTGGAATTCCTTCCATTTCACTGCGAAACTTCTGCTTGTCTTCATCTGACCAGTTTCCTTTCACACTACCGTTTGAGAAAACCACCTCGTTGCATTCAGCTGCTATCCTTTCACATCCTTCGGTGTCTTTATCTGCTTCAGCAAAAGAAGCAAAGTTCGCTTCACATTTACTTAAATAGCACTCAATCCATTCTTCTTTGTCTTCGCCAAAATTTGCCAGCTCACTCACCCCTTCCATTTCTTTTCGAAAACGCTTCTTGTCCTCGTCAGACCACTTTCCTTTCACACTTCCACCACAGCTAGTCAATACCAAAGACATAAAAAGTAGTAATCCCAATAAAGTTGATTTTGTATTTTTCATTTTTAGGTTGATTTAATAAAATTGTTTGTTGAGTTTTCGGAACGAATATAGCCGTTTTTCGGAACGAATTGACCTTTGATGTCGTGAAATCAACAATCTGCTTTTTTGCAGTGACCTCCCAACGAACTAGCTATTTTTATCGTGAACCAAACGAACTCTCGCCTCTTAGTAAGAAGAATTTGTACATTCGTCATGTGTACAGTTTTTGGGTTGATTTTCAATTTCGGACCCCTTTACCTGTTAAATGTTAGTCTTCTGGACTGCAATGACGGCAACAAAATCTCTTTGTTGTTAATCGATGTCATTAAAAATTGGTTCTTCTTCGTCCTCAATTATGTCTTCTGTTATTGCTTGAAAATGACTATCAACACCCCAATTACCTATAATCCAGCCTATTAATTCATTTCTTCTTTTAATTCGGTTTTCATTAGTCCAATCGTCAAACTCAGCAATTTTGCGTTCTTGCCTTATGTCAGAATTAGAGTAAGAATATCCTGAACCTGCAACTCCTTTTTTTCGTTCAAATTCAAAGTTGCTGTAACGTGAATTATCTTTTGTCAGTACTAAATTTGAAATGTCGTGTGTAAATTTGTTTCGTTCTTCGGCTGTCCATTTAGAAATCCAATTTGAATTTGCATCCGGATTTTGTGGTAAAATATGTTCGATTGTTGAATCGGATAAATCTTCCCAATTCAATTTTGGTTTGTTTTTGCCTTTCAGTAGAAAAAGTTCAAACTCAAAAAGAGTGTATTTCAATAATCTTCTGTGCTGATACCACTCGAAAAAATCTTCAGTGAGAGATTTTCGGAAAGCGTTTTCTGGCGAATACCAGTTGATTGTGCCGTATATCCATTCCGTAACAGATTGTAAAGAATGTTTTGAGGTAAAAACATCATCAGCCCAACGATAAAATTTTGATAACCCAGCATTGCTTCGTATTCCTTCCCAAAGAAAAACTCTGTATGAAAACATTTCAAGTGACTTTAAAAGTCCAATATATTCCTCATTTAAAGCTACGTTATTTTCTCGTTTAATTCGAGAAGCAACCATTAATGGAAGATAATTGGCAATATTTCCTGCATTTCGGATTTTAGTTAACAGATTTAATTCGTTTTCATCAAATGCATTATTGGATTTAAGTATTGTCGAATAATGTTTGGAAATTAAAGCAAGACCATCTACAAATTTCAAAAGAAAGCTCTTTACTTCCTCTTTACTTTTAACTGAAAAATTTCGCAGCGGAATTACTTCATCTGATTTAAAACCGCTGTAACCATCCCAATTTTTAGGTGTATAGTTAACGAACAAAGTCCAAGCAACTCGCAAACATTGACTTTCACTACCATTACATTGTGCTATGTTTACATAAACTTCTTTCCAAGTTTTGTTAATTGTTTTTGTGAAATCTTCTTTTTCTGAAACATCTTGAATATTTCTGTAAACCCTTAATTGTTCTTCGACATGCATTTTCAAAAAACAAAATGCTTCGTAAATTCTATTTTGATGAACCGAATTCGGTTCAATATTGCTAACACCTTTTGAAACTAAGTCTAAATAAAAATCAGCCGTATCATTGTTTAGCCTAAGCTTACTTTTACTTCCCGAATGTAGATAAATTGGTATTTCTGTTGTGTAGTCCTCTTTGCTTATATTTATTAGTTCTCTTAGAATAATTGATAAATAAAGACTGCAAGTTGTCAGTCGTTGCTGTCCATCAACAACATCAACGATTTCAAGTTTTTTTGTACCATAGTTTTCTGTCGGTTTGTCAATTGGCTGATAAATAACAATTGTTCCAGTATAATGGCTAATTATTTTGTCATCAATTAATGCGTCAATATCTTGAACAAAATCTTTCCATTGTTTTGCCTCCCAGGCATAGCCTCTTTGGTAATCGGGAATTTGAAAGATTTTTCCCTCTAAAATATTTGATAATGTCTTTTTCTCCATAAAAATTTAGTTCTTAACTATATCAAACTTTGATAAATGAAATATTACGTATGTGAAATTTGATATCTTCAGTTGGATTTTTTGCAACAAGTTTAACGGATTAAACTTGATATATAGACTAAAAATTAGCTATTTTATTTTTTTTGTTCTTGCCCATGTCGGTTTTCAGCGTCCCCGTTGTTGGCAAAGCCAGATCGTCTGTCCGCCAAAGTGTATTGTGCTAAATGGTCGTCCTAAAATGGCAAATAACGTTTTGAAGCTACCCGAAGGTAGAGATTTCGAAGCGATTTACTTTCAACCAACCACGAACGTTGATAGATGTACTGAGCATACTTTAACCAGTGAGTCATCACTTTTGGGTAGCTGTTTTTATGTGCGGCATAATATTTATTTGAGATAATAGGTTAAAGACAGTATGAACAAAATCGTATATATCCATTTGATACCATTGTATTTTTCAAATTTATTGATTTCAATTTTTATATTTTGAGATGGTACTTTTTCATTTAAAGCTTTTACAAATTGATTATAAAAAACATGTAACCTATATTCATTCAAGTTGTAACTTCCCTCATTCATTGTTACATAGTATGCTCTAATTAATTTTCTATATTTTGCTATTTCAACAATTTCTTCTTCATTCCAATCTTTGGAAAACTTAAATGAATTCTTTTTCAATTGTATTTTTTTGGGTGATACTATATTCCTTTTGCCCCA
>JAJTDQ010000061.1 GCA_021300505.1 Cryomorphaceae bacterium | reverse complement strand
CATTCCTCTGCATTCAAGTATAAGGGCCATATTTTTTCTGGGAGTTACTAATTACGAATTTGATTTTGGTGGCTCCACCGCAGCGGACACGTGAGGTGCGATAGCATACTCGAAGCCACGAATTACGAGTTAAGGTTACAAATCTTAATGTCCAAAATTCTTTACGTCTATTGTCCCTTGTCTATTGTCTTAAAATCCTGATGTCTTAAAATCTTAAAGTCCATTGTCCCATTCACAAATATTTTTCTGCTTCCCTTCGTGCAAGACCTTTTAGATCGCTATCCTGCAAAAAGTCGCGAACGGCTTCTGGTTGATATTTCGAATATTGACGAAGCGACCATCCGATAGCTTTTTGAATAAAAAATTGCTTGTCGTTTTTGAACTGGTTAATCAAGTCCATCATCATGGTGAAATCAGTAGTATTGCCGTATTTCAACTGGTATATAAGGCAGGAGCGTCTAAGCCACAAATTTTCAGAGTAGCGCCATTCTTCTATTAAATCAGCTCCTTGCTCTGGATAGAGTTGAATGTATTTTCCAAGATAATTGGACGCAATGGCATCCACGGAGTCCCACCAAGAATTTGTGGTGATAAGCGCCGTTAAGAAACTTGAATCACTTGACATAATCTCGCTTTTCTTCCAAGAATTGACCAATTCAATGGCGATATAATGATATTCGCGTTGGTTTTGAGCATAAAGCAATTTTACGAGTTCACGTGTTTCAATTGGATTTAAATGACGTGTACATGACTTTTTCCATTCTTTGAATATTACTTTTCGAGGTACGGCACTTACCCCAATAAATGGAAAAAGATCCTTCATGTACTTAGCCATTATTGGGCTGTTCTGAGGTTGAGCAGCTTTGGTAAATTCAATCGTGAGGAAATCTAACTCATTATAAAACTTGGATTGGGTCATATCATTTTTCTACAAATCTAATTGATACACCTTAGACAAGGATTCATTATTTTTCAAGGTTATCTCAAGGTCGTTGATTATACCATCCTTGATATCGTACACCCAACCATGAATATGAACATTTTGTTGGTTTTCCCATGCCGTTTGTATGATGGATGTTTTTGCCAAATCAAGTACTTGTTCATAAACATTTAGTTCGACGAAGCGGTTAAATCGGGTTGTCTCATCTTCTATCGCATCGAGTTCAGGTTGGTGAAATCTGTATACATCTTTGATGTGTCGAATCCAATTGTCAATAAGACCAAAGGGCTTGTTTGTCATTGCCGCTTGAACCCCTCCACAGCCATAATGTCCGCATACGATAACATGTTTAACTTTTAGAATATTGATGGCATAATCCAATACACTAAGCATACTCATGTCGGTATGGATCACCATGTTCGCAATGTTGCGGTGCACAAATACTTCGCCTGGTTGTGCGCCAATAATTTCATTTGCGGGTACACGACTATCCGCACAACCAATCCATAATATAGGGGGTTGTTGACCATGAGAAAGTCGTTCAAAAAAAGCAGGGTCTTTGTCTAACATGCGTTCTACCCATTTTTTGTTGTTCTCCAACAAGTTGTTGTAATACGTTTCCATAAGCTAATTTTAGTGAGATTGTGTTTTAATTGTTAATTCCGGGATATTGATGAATGTGATAGCAATATTTCTTTCAGTCGCAACATGATTTTTGAATTCTTGCAAAATTTCCAATACGTCGAAATCTATACTTTTACAATTGGTTCCATCTACGGTAAGCGTAGAATTTTTAGGGTAATTGTACAATAAATGTTGAATACTTGCTCGATTTAGGAACGATACATCTTCTGCTAAGATTAACTTTTTAGATTGAATACCGTCTGTTTCTTCCTGAACTAATTTATAGTTGTTTTGAAAATTCGCTTTCAAAATGAAAAACAATGAAAGTCCAATACCGATTGCCATCCCCGTAAGTAAATCTGAAAATAAAATTGCGATTACCGTTACAAGGAAAGGAAAATATTGCTGTATACCAAGACCATAAACACTTTTTAATAGTTCGAAAGAGGTGAGTTTATATCCCACGAGGATTAGAATTGCTGCCAAGGATGCTAAAGGAATATAATTGATCCATTTAGACAAAAACAAAACACAAACGAGTAAGATGATACCGTGTATGATTGCTGACATTTTAGTTTTTGCTCCCGCATTTATGTTGGCAGAACTTCGCACGATAACTTGAGATAAAGGCATTCCACCCAATAACCCTGAAACAATATTTCCTACACCTTGCGCTTTTAATTCACGGTTTGACGGTGTTTTCTGTTTCATTGGATCGAGCTTGTCGGTTGCTTCAACGCTTAAAAGTGTCTCTAGACTTCCAATTAAGGCAATCGTCATTGCGATGACATATGTTTTTGATTGACTTAAAAATGACCAGTCTGGGCTAGAAAAGAAACCAAAAAAGTCGCTGACGGATTTTGCAACGGGTAGTTGAACTAGGTGCTTTTCATTCACAGCGATCGTTGGATAGAATTTAACAAATAGCGCGTTGAGAATAACGCCGACCAAAACAACAAGTAGTGCTGATGGGATGATTTTAATAAACTTTAAAGTTTTCGAGAACCAAACATCGAGAATAAGAAGTAGGAGGATAGAAGCAACACCAATGATTGTTGAACCAATTTGAATTGAGCCCAGGGCATAAATTATTTCTGAAAACGTATTGTGACCATCTTGTTGAAAGAAAGATTCATCACCAAAAAAGTCTTTATCATATCCAACGAGATGGGGGACCTCTTTCATAATGAGTGTAATCCCAATGGCAGCGAGCATTCCTTTGATGACAGACGACGGAAAGTAGTAGCCTATAATTCCGAACTTTAAAAATCCTGCAATTACCTGAATTACTCCAGCCAATACGACTGCGACAAGAAATCCTTCGAAACTACCCAACGTTGTTATTGCAGCAATAACAATGGTGATCAATCCAGCGGCAGGTCCTGAGACACCAATTCGACTTTGACTTATAGCTCCGACAACGATTGCTCCGACAATTCCTGCAATGATGCCAGAAAATGCATTAGGAAGGCCATTTACTCCCTCAATATTTGTTGATGCCAAACCGACACCTAAACATAATGGCAGTGCTACTAAGAACACGACTAAACCTGCTGATAAATCATACCGCAGGCTGGTTTTAAAATAATTCATGAAGATAAAAATTGATTGAATTTAATAGGACAAATGTGTCTTAGTCAATCAATTTCGGAGGGCAAAATGGCAATGAAATGTAAGGAGGTTGAAGTTTTAACTTCTGATTAGAGTCCCCAATCACTTTAGATATATGTACATGAAAAACGATGTTTCTAGCGATTTTCTCCTCATCATCCAAGAGCTCTTCACACAGAGATTCTACATTCAATTCATCCAATTCATCATTCGGAAACTCTGAATGATCATTGGGATGTTGAGATAATGCATGTGTTTCAGTATCATTAAATTCAATAGAATTTATTTGGCTGAAAATCATAACAAAAAACTGAAAGCAAATGATTGCCAACAGAAAAATAGAACGATATGTGTGCTGCTTGTAACTCAATGACGATTAATCAATAACGTTCAGTTCTTTACCTACTTTAATGAATGCGGCTATTGCCTTGTCAAGGTCTGCTTTGGTGTGTGCAGCGGAAATTTGTGTGCGAATGCGCGCCTGACCTTTAGCAACAACAGGGAAGAAGAAGCCGATCGCGTAAACGCCTTCTTTTAAAAGGGCATCTGCGAATTTTTGCGACAAGGCTGCATCGTAGAGCATAATTGGCACAATCGGTGAATCACCTGGTTTGATATCGAATCCTGCCGCTATAATGTGTTCCTTGAAATACTTCGTATTCTCTTCCAAACGGTCGCGAAGTTCAGTCGTTGAACTTAAGATCTCAAACACTTTATTTGCAGCCCCAACAATAGAAGGTGCCAAAGAATTTGAGAAAAGGTATGGACGAGAGCGTTGACGCAACATATCGATGATTTCTTTTCGACCTGTGGTGTACCCACCCATAGCACCTCCAAGTGCTTTACCCAATGTTCCTGTGATGATGTCCACACGTCCCATCACATTGCAATATTCCGGAACACCACGACCAGTTTTTCCGATAAATCCTGCAGAGTGACATTCATCTGTCATCACCAAAGCATCGTATTTATCCGCCAAATCGCAAATTGCATCTAATTTGGCGATATCACCATCCATGGAGAATACACCATCAGTAACAATGATTCTAAAACGTTGATCTTGGGCTTTTTTTAGTTGTTCTTCCAAATCGGACATGTCGGAATGCTTGTACCGATAGCGATGTGCTTTACACAAGCGAATACCGTCAATGATTGAAGCATGGTTTAGTTCATCAGAAATGATGGCATCGTCTTCACCAAATAGAGGCTCAAAAACACCACCATTGGCATCGAAAGCTGCCGCATAAAGGATGGTATCTTCTGTGCCGTAAAAATCGGCAATCTTTTGCTCCAATTCTTTGTGAATGTCTTGCGATGACATACCAAAACCGTGGGTATCCAAAGCGTCTTTGGCAGCTTGAATAACCGAAGGGTGGGAGGAAAGTCCTAAGTAATTGTTAGCGCACATGATGACCACATTTTCTCCGGTGCTCACCGTTACATTCGCCCCTTGAGGACTTGTAATGATCCGTTCACGCTTATAAATTCCACCTTCTTCGATGGATTGCAATTCATTCTTTAGGAATTCTTTCATTTTTCCGTACATACCCAGACATTTTGCTCAAAGATACAGATTTGATGATGAAATTGTTTGACTAGAATCAAGATTGATTTTCAAACGATCGAATACTAGAATTGAATCAACGGGAGTAATTCAATTTTTTATTAGTTTTGAGTTTGCCAATGGCATTGTTATTATCGTTAAACTAAAAAATGGTTTGTATGTTTAAATTAATTTTTCTTTTGTTTCTTATCGTTGGAACTTTTATTACTCTTTTTGTTTTCATCCGACTGATCCAAAAAAAGATTACTCTGAAACGTGCATCCTTGTTGATGATCGTCTTTGGGTGTTTGTCGATTGTCGTTTTTTATCCTTATCGATCTCGAATTCGGGGCTATTATCATCGTTTTCAGAATCGCACAGAGATTCGTCCTCAGATTTCGTCGAATTGCAATTGCGAGTCATTGGAAGTTCCAAAAGATTCTTACGCTGAAAAACACCGTCCGCTAGCAATTCGTTTAACAAAGAATGGGTTTATTAATAACGAAGCGACTTTAAATTCTTTTCTAAGTAGAAAGCGTCTTGTAGAAGTTGGTGAGTCTGATGGTTATTTCATTCAGAAATTAACATCAAGCACGAAGCATTTAACGCCTATTGCGAAAAAGCGATTGGAGGAGCTGGCTGCATTGTTTCGCTCCTTTTTGAAAGATTCTAAAAACGAAAAGGACTATTTTGTTATTTCATCAATGACTCGAACAGAAACTCAACAGCAGGAGATCAGAAGTCAATATCCCAATTCATCTACACCGGGTAAATCAACACATTCCTTTGGTGTTTCGTTCGATATCAACCGAATAAAATCAAAGGGTAGCTGTGAAGTTTCACGTAACGCTTTAATGAGAGCATTAAATCAAATGAGAGACGAGAATAAAATTTTGTTGTGTCCTGAATTTCATTGCATTCATGTAACCGTAGTAAATTAACACTTCAGTTTAAGTCATTGAAAAACTAGAAATTCCACTTCATGTTTCGATCATCTAGCATGGCAAAAGAGATCTTGTAGGTAAACGTTGGAGCGATGTTATTTCCATCGGATAGTACTCCATAAATTCCAATGCGAAGTCGGCGACGAGATAGTTTAAAGTTACGCTCTAATCCTGCGAACATCTCGTAGTGTTGCCAATCGTATTCTTTCACGTACAAACCGCCAACACCCACAACCAATCCAATTCCTGTCTTTTTCATGAATGGAATTTTGTTGAGAATGGCTCCGTTGTCGTGGTGAACGAAATGTGCCTCAAAATAAACTTTCTTGGATGGAAGAGAAGAATCTAGACCTTGGAATGAATAAAGTGGATTGGAGAACCAAAAGGGATCACTGCGCCGTTGGTATCTGAAGTCGGCTTCTTTTAAGGATTTAGAACTTAAAAACTTCCCAGAGGTAATGTGGTAAGAAGAGGTGCCAAGTGTTCCAATTTTGAATGTTTGAATGATACCCACTCGCCCAAATTCATGGTTGATATCACTTCCTAGTAAAACTGGAATGCCGCGTTGGTATGTGGCATAAAAAGTAGGGAATTTTGAACCTAGTAACACCTTACGGTGTGGCTCACGCATGTATTTTTGAAATGGAGTATAATTGAATGAAACCTCTCCAATCAACGCTTGATAAGATTGAAATGCACTCGGATCGTTATTAGGAATTGCATCATCTAAAATGTTGAGAAATTTATACCCCTTCAAGCTTCGTCGTTCAGAAAAACTTGCTTTGACATTGACATAAAACCCATTAAAAACTTCATAGTCATGTTCAAGTTCAAGTTCAGTCGCTTCGATGAAATTATCGCGTTTGTAGATTTGACTGATGGCATCGAAACTTCGAATCACATCAAAGTCATGCGAAAATTGCATCTGAACTGTTCCAAAATGAAAAGGATCGTAACGATAGCGCCACCAGGTTCGGCCTTTGAGATCCTTGTTAAGTAGACCCATTGACATTTCCGTGTACGAATCCAGTGTTCGCTCTGATTTCCATTTGCGGAAGTAGAAGAAACTCGGTGCCACACGTGGACCTGCGATGTACATCGGACGTGACATCGCCGCAATGGAACTAATTGTCCATTGGGTTTTCAATTCACGGTTGCGGTGATCTATTCCAAACCAAAGGACTTTAAGGACTGTAACCTTATTGAAAAGACCATCCACAGAATCGAGGTATTCCTTTCTGTTTTCATAATCCCGGATACTGTCCTTCGCCATGATGAATTTTCGCTCCTCCTCGGTAAGCTGTGTTGTACGCTGTTGACTCCAAAAACTACTGTCTTTTTCGTACGCTTCTTTCGCGGTTACGGCAAGTTCATTGTTAAAGAATTTTGCAGTAAATGACGCATTGAAGTTGTAGTTGCTAAAATCAGCAATGGTCTTACAAACAGATGTTTCGTCCTTGTACTTTACCCCATAATCTTCAAGGGTTGTGGTTGCCGTGCTACGAGGGATTATTTTGATTTTATGTATTTTTCGACCATTCTCTTCGTATTGCTCTTCTACACGGTACTTATAGGACAAGATTCCAGGACCAGAAATAGGGGAGCTGACGGGAGATTGGTGAAGATCGTCGAGGTGCAATAAATTCTCAAAAAAGTTGAAGTTCGATTTAACAGTTGTGGTATAGTATAGGTTGCGCACGTTCCCTCTTTCTTCGTAGGCATTGCGCACTTCTTTGACTTTATTTGGAGGAAAGAAATTACGGGTGAATTGAACTTCCACGAGGTTCATGTTATTTGCAAGGTCTGTTTGTTTCTTGCGTTCAACAGAAAATGGATCCTCTATTTCTGGGCTGTTTGGGTCTGCAGGTTCTTCTGTTTTGGACTTTTGATCATCTTTTTCTTCCTTATCCTTGCGGTCTAACTTCTCTGTCGCCTTTATGTACCCATCGACTGTGTGCGGGTAGTTCCATGGATTGATTTGATCTCGTTTCTTCACTACCTCGAGCATAATCTCACGTCCCGGGTTGGACTTTTTAGCAGAAACGTCGACATCGGCCAAGTCTTGAATTTTTGACGGAAAGAGCTGAATGTCTCGTTTTACAGGTACTTCATTGATGGTAATGTAGCTTTCACGGTCATCATAACCTGTGGCGCTGAACACCATGAAATATTCACCAGGAAAAAGGCGAAACTCATAGTACCCATTCACATCTGCTAAAGTTCTTAAATCAGCACTGTTCTTAACAAAAACTTTGGCGTGAGGAATCGGGATGTTTCGTTCATCTAAAACAACCCCACTTAACAATTGCTGTGCAACTGAATTTCCGGTTAGGAGAATAAGGAGTGTTAAAAATATGAACTGTTTCATTTCTCGAAACCTATGACAAATAAATTAGAATAAAAGTTACGCGTGGTGGGCTAATTTTTTTAAAACAAACCCTTGATATATAAACGTATGAAACGATTAAAGGTTTCCTATCTTTTATTTTCCTTCTTGCCTTCTTTGTTGTTCCTGCAAATAGGCGAGATGTTTTTCCATGCGTTTCATCATCCATCGCTTGAAGAAATACATTCCGAAGGCGCTTACGACAAAGAAGTAGTAGAATCCCCATTTCTTTATCCCTTGTGTCATGGACAAATAAGAGATTACTACTAAAAGTACACAACCGGCAGCGAGCCAGAAATAGGACATGATTTTATTGTAAAGTTGCATCAGATTAAATTTTTCTTAAAGATAGTTGATTCTTCGTAGTTCAAGATTCATTTCCCTAAAGCAATCTTTCCGTAGGGCTTTAAAAATTCATATTCGGAAAAATCTTGTTTAGTGCGGATTCCTTTGCCGTAAAGCACTCCATCAGGATCGCGAACAACTACATTGGAGGGAGTGTAAATCGAGCTGTCGCGTTGATTCCAGAAGAGGATTTCTGTCTCCATTCGTTGTTTTTTTGCATGGTTATAAAGTTGGACTGAATCCCTAACAAACATGGTTCCTTGCGTATAATTGACTTCGCCATAAAGTGCAGTCAGGGTAGAAGCAATTTTTCCATCGGCTGAGAAGAAATTGACTTTTACACCATCTTTCAGCTTTGTAATAGACTCTGGTGTTGTATATGACTCAGCAATCGCAGCATATACTTCAACCCTTGCGTATCCGGAGTCTGTGTAAAAAACACGAAGGTTCTTTGTCACTTCCTTCGGTGCCTTTGGGTCGTAGGTCACTTTTTGGATGGATTCCAAATCATTCACACATGAAAAAAGAAATCCTGCCAGCACAAAGCTGACAGGAATCTTTACATGTTTAACTATTTTTTTTGTAATGCTCACCTTATTTTGAAACGGTCACATTCCAGCAGCTTAGGGTAATGCTGTTGATTCCAGCATCGAACCATTCGCCATCTGTTGGACCAGCAGCGCGGTATTTTGCAGCTGCACCCCCTTGACCAGCTTGGTCTGCTAAACGTGCAGCATACAAGTAATTCGCTTTACGCTCAATGGTTGATGAACCGCAGCCGTTTGCCAATTTCGCTACACATTGAGCTGCGAGGTACAATGCTTCAGCTCTGTTTTCACCAGAGATCCCCATTGCAGTTGAGTAGGCAGCATTGTAACTTCCAGAGTTGAATTGAGTGCTCGCAATCATGTATTCAATCTCTTCAATTTTCGCAGACTCTGTTGTCATTGTTTTCGCTTCTTTGAACGCTGCAACTGCTTCGCTGTATCGTTTTTTAG
Organism: Cryomorphaceae bacterium; assembly: GCA_021300505.1. GTDB lineage: Bacteria > Bacteroidota > Bacteroidia > Flavobacteriales_D > Crocinitomicaceae > M0103. The sequence goes on along the minus strand of JAJTDQ010000061.1, from coordinate 11,370 downwards.
AAACCAACAAGCGTGCTTTCGCCAATTTACCGTCCAATGACGGGTCTATTGCGTTCAATGTATCTACCAACATTTCGTATTCCTTGGCATCTGTACATTTCTTTGTTTCCAAAAGAGTCATGAAGTTCACAACAGCCTTCTTTTTCATTTCTTTATCTTGTGGCAAAGTCGCAAGGAAACCTTTCAAGTCTGGAAGGATGTCTTCACATGAACGAACGATATTGTTGAAATAGGTTGTAATGTTCTCTTGTGTTTTTGCTGACATTTTCAAATCACTGACCATCTTCGATAAACTGAAGTAATCAGAGATCAATCGTTTTTTAAGTTCTGTTTTTTTTGCAGCATCCGTACTTTCCGTGTACAAAACATAAAGATTTGAATAGTACAAGTTCAATTGTGTCTCACTTGGAGCGGCACCAACTTTAGCGATTCCTCGTGCAAACAGTACATCTGCCGCTGCGCGATTTGGCTTAGTTGATTGAACGATGTAAGAGGCGCGAATCAAGTCATTTGCTTGATCGTAGAATCCTTTTTGTTCAGCACGATCATACACACCGATAATTGTATCGATATATGCTGATTTCCTAACTTTATCAGTTTCACCACTGATGGTATTGCGAATTGAACCAATCATTCGATCGTAGTTCGCTTTATCGTAATTTCCACAGATTGCTTCTCCCTTGATGTAGTAAGCAGATGCACCAGCGTAGTTTTTAATTTTCAAGTCTTCACCCGCCAAGAAACGCATACGTTTACATTCGCGTTCTTGCTCAGTTTCTTCTTGAGAATACGCACTTAAGCTAACAAGTACAAGTGCAGATAAGAGTAATTTTTGAAGTTTCATTTTCATTAAGTTTAATCCAGTTTTCGTTTTCTGAACCAGCGGTCAAAATTTGAAGGAGCTAAGGTAACACCAAAATTGAGACTGATGTATTTTTGATTCAGTGAATTTGATGAACCCGCCTCTCTTTTTCCAAGTGAAACCCCAAGGTTTACTGAAGAAAGCGACTTTGTCGTCAAAATCGGGAGCCCAAATCCAAATGTCATGCCAAAGTCGCTCATTTGTGTGCCGTTGTAGCTATAGGGTAGGGTATATTGGTAATAGCCAACACGGTATCTTACAGTTTCAAAAAAACCTACCACTGCAGCTTTGTCAAGGAAGTCACGTTCAGGAATAAACTGAACACCGACATTGATTTTACTCGTGTTTAAAAATGTAAGTTCAGGATTTAACTCATCGCGGTATGCACTCCAATCGGTCATGCCGTAATTGAAATGCAAAGCAAGCTCAGATTCTCTGATGCGGTTTCCTTTCTTTTCTGACTCGAAGCCTAAGATATAACTGAAACCAATGTTGTAAGATGGCGCCATGCGAATAGTGCCACGAATGTCTGCTTTCTGATTGATTGTGTCATAAAACCTTGGATCGTTGACATTCGGTGCATAGAAGAGGTATTCGTCTTTTTTTACTCCTAAATTTTGAGTTGGCTCGAAAGTTCCAGCTAAAGTAATCATGTGTTTGTTATTCAACTTCAAACGCATGTTCGTTCCGAGTTCATAGTAAAATGCACTTGTTGTCAATACGTTTCTGTCCACACCACCCGAAAATTGAGCTAATTTGATGATTTGGCTGCGTCGTTCGTTTGTCGAAATCCCAAAGAGATATCCAGCATTTCCCCCAACGGACCATTTGAATGATTTTACATTAACAAGGTTGGCACTGGCACCAACAAATACATGTTGAGTCCCCCCTTTTCCTAAATATGTGTATTTGATGGAATCTGTTCCTACGGCAACACGGTCATACAATTCATATCCTTTTCGAGCATAAGGCTTTAATCCAAAGGCGATTCCAAAGTTCTTTTTTACAGGAATACCCATCACAAAGTGGTTGAGCATCGCAGTTCCCGAAAAAACATTGGCGTTACCATCCTTCTGGAATAACATTTTCGATTCGATACCAATTGAGAAAAGTGGTTGTCCTGTTCCGTAGGTATTGTAAGTTGAAGGATTGTAAAAATTCAAGATGGTGGAGTCAAAAGCAGTAACCGAACAATTGCCAATCCCCGAAAAAACATAATTCTCAGGATTGGCACGTTCGCCAAGTCCATAAGAAGAATAAGGTGAAAGTATAGTGTACTGTGCATTCGCTATTCCAACGGATAGAAACACAAGAAGGGCAATGAGTTTAGCACGCAACATGGCACAAGTATATTTGGTAAACACCCTTCAGGGTTAAATTTGGGTCCGCAAAGATGTCATTTTTTCCTTCAAAATCAAAGAAATCGGCATCTCCACCAGTCACAAAAAAAGTTAAGTCATGACCAAAAGTCAAACGGTATTTATTCATCAACCCGTTAATTTCGGCATCGATTCCTTGGATTACACCTGCGGCCATTGAACTCACCGTGCTTTTCCCTATGATTGATGCTTGTTCGCGCTCATCAATCAGTGGTAACTTTGCCGTGTAATCGTGCAGAGCTTTGTATCGTAAATCAATTCCAGGGCTGATTGACCCACCACTATATTGATTTCCTTCAACAAGATCAAATTTGATGCATGTCCCGAGATCAATCGCCACAGCATTTTTTGTCTTCTTCATCGAATGAATGGCCACCGCATTGCAAAGGCGATCCATGCCAAGTGTTTCGGGCGTTTGATATGTGTTTTGAAACGGAAGTGTCGTCTTCGAGCCAATGACAGTGATGTTCGTCGTTAGCGAATGAACAAAAGAATTGAATTCATCACTGGCGACACTGCAAAGTACAACAAAAGCATTTTCTGGAATAATTTCATGAATTTCTAACCAACTCGATGTGTCGTTCGTTGCAATCCGTTGAACGCTTTTCAGGTCTCCATTCTCAAAGAGGCCAATCTTTACCGAAGTGTTTCCGGCATCGAGTACAAAGGTTTGTTCGTTCATATCTGGATTCAAAGATACACCATGTTGTCAAAAAAAATGCGTTTCAGTTGTCGTTGATCGATATAAGTTATTATCTTTGCCCCCACAAAACGGTTAGGTGATGTAGCTCAGTCGGTAGAGCAAAGGACTGAAAATCCTTGTGTCGGCGGTTCGATTCCGTCCATCACCACCAAAACAGAGTGAGAGTGAAGTGCGAGAGTGCCGAAATTCCACTCTGTTTTTTTTTTGCATTCACTCTCGATCTTTTCTCGGAGTTTCTGGGGATCAAGACCAAAACCTGGGGACTACGCATAAATTTGAGTTAATCTAAAAAGAAATTACCCGAATAAAGTCAATAAGATTAAGGTATTGATAGCTAGAAGAGAAAATGTTACTCTTCATATATTTAAGTTACTTTATTATCCGCGATTATATTTGACTCGCGCTCTATTTATGCAGTATGTTTACTTGTGACCCCATCGGGGTCGAATCTATGTAAACTTAAGCTCTCGCGAAGACCAATGACCCCATCGGGGTCAAAAAATCCTTTATAGAAATGAATTAAGCTTATTGATAGGTCAAGTCAATTCCAAAATTCCCCAAGGGTACACCATTGCTTTGGTTCATTCATTTCATCAATTGCCCTCATTATACCCCGGGTTGAAACCTAGGGCTAAATGAAAAATCTTATTTAATTCCTCCCCAACTTTTGGTTATGATCCTTCTTTTGCGAATTTCGCAACTCTTTTCATAGGCCTTGCGCAATTCAATTTCATAAACTCTATTTTCTAAAACAACTTTGTCAAGATTTTAAATACAGAAATTATGATAAAATTTATGTTAAGCGCAGCAATAGTCTTGATTTGTTCTTGTGGTGCCTTTTCCCAAGTTGAGGAAGTTACTGACTCAACTAAAATAATTACCATGATCAATGGTGAAGTCCGCGTTGGTGAGATTATCAGCGATGACGGAAGAGAGATTCTATTTTTATCAAAAGACATTGGTAAAGTATATATTTTGAAACAGGATGTGAAAAGTATACGTCCTTTCAAGCCAGAGGTAGGTGAAATTATAGAAGGGGATTACTTCGTAAATTCACCATTTAACACACGCTATTACTTTACAACGAATGCGCGCCCTTTGAAAAAAGGGGAGGACTACGCTATGATTCATTTGTATGGCCCTGAGGTTCATTTTTCAGTGAGCGATCGTTTTTCTATTGGTGTTATGACCTCTTGGATTGCCTCGCCGTTTGTTTTAGCGGCTAAGTATTCTATTCCTACGAAAAGTCCAAATGTAAACTTCGGACTAGGAACACTATTAGGGACGTCTGCCTTTTTGAATTCTTTCCGTGGTTACGGTGGACTTCATTGGGGTATGGCCACTTTTGGTGATGAAAAACAAAATATGACCATCTCTTTAGGTTATGCATACATGAATGCAGGAACTTCCGCTTCATCATTCAATTCTGCATCTAGATTAGCGGCATCGCCTGTGTTTGCTCTTGCAGGAATTAAAAAAATAGGTAAACGCGCTAGTTTGTTTTTTGACTCAATGGTTTTCTTTTCTACGAAAGGGTCTAGCACAGACGGGGAATATACCTATAATCAATTTACTGGTGACTATACTTTTCAACAGTATGGTGATTTCACAGGTGCTCTTGCATTTTTTATGCCTGGGATGCGTTTCCAAAGTGGTCCGAAGTCAGCATTCCAATTTGCTCTAGCAGGTGTTTTATTTGCTCAAAATTTTGAAAAGTCAAATTTCAGTGATAGGCGTCGGTCATTTCCTGTCCCACAATGTTCATGGTTCTTTAAATTCTAAGCCACTCCTCTAAATAAAACAAAAAGGCCCGGTGATATCATCGGGCCTTTTTGTTTTTATCCTTCTTGTTCCTTTTTGCTTTCCTCTTTCTGACGTTTCAACTCAGCTTGTTTTGCTTGTTGGTCTTCCGCCCATTTTTTCATTTTCTTTCCGAAGTAAATTCCTGCGAGTCCTAGGACCATGGCTAAAATTCCGACTATCATAATTTCAGTTTTATAGTGAATAATGGGCTAAAGATAAGAGTTGTTTTGATTCTGCATCAGACATTAAACAATCTTTAAAGATAATGCGAACATATTGTCTTTATAGACTTTTTTTTAAATCCATGAAGTAATGAGGCCGTTTAAATGTAACACTTTGATAGTCCATGCGACTAATTTCCCTTGTAGCACTTCTCAACAATCTCTGCGGCCAACTCCATATCGTCACCACCCTTTTTGTTGAAATCACTTTCGTTGGGGTATCTTTTCTTTGTGAGCTTCATAGCGCAATCGCAGTCAATTTGACCGGCTTGATTGCAGCTGTCCATATATGCGTTTTCACCTCCTTTGGACCAGCCACTGCAGCTTGTAATGCTGAGAGCCACGGCTAAAATAATCAGTACTTTCATTGTTTCGAGTTAAGTCGATTGTTGAATTATGTATCAGTTTTGAACTACTTGCTCTAAGGAATTAAATAAACCTTCAAATCCTTCAGCCTAAATGTCGTCGATGCCTTGTTCAATGCAAAGCACGCATCTGTTAGGTTGTAACTCACCTCAAAAGTGATTTCTGAGTTTTCGCTGAATGCCAGGCGCATGTCTTTCAACTTGAAGCCAGGGTAATTTTTGCGGCGTGTGAAACATTCAGGATCGGTGGTTTTAAGTGCTGTGAAGTCCTCCGATAAACGTGCATTGATGAGCTTCTCCAATTCAACCATTTTTTCTGGCTTGAAAAGATCGGTGGTTGTGATTTTCATTAGTGAATCTCCAACCTTGCGGAACAACTCACTCGTCCACACATAGCGTCCTTGGTAATCAGGAGTCCCTTTTTCTACGATGTGAATTCCTCGCCAATTGCAGGTGTTGACAATCACCGGATCTTTCGCGCCTTTCTTCAAAATGGATTCCTCTGTGCAGATGACTACTGGCCAACCGATCCGTTCAATGGAGTCTTTCAATCGCGCATTCTCTTGAAAGAGATCCGTGTGTGCACTTTGCGCATTGTTTTTTTCCTTGAAGACTTCTTCTTTTAAGTCCAAAATTTCTTGCTTCATGCCCGCAATGCGCACCGCAGCGACTTGCACGGATGCATACAAACTGTCATTGATGTGCTGCAAACTGTCGCGAGAAAATTGCAAACGTTCGATTTGCTTGCTCTTGCGGTTGGGGAAATAGCGGTCGAGCTGTTGGATAAAAAAGTCCTGTGAGAATAAGGGACTGATACTCAAGAAAAAGAATAGGAGCAAACGGTACTTCATGCCTTAAAGGTAATCAGTTCATTGAAAAAGGAGGAGGCACTGATGAAAAATTGACCGATTCACAGCATTTTCTTCACATACGGCAAAAACATAACCACCGCGATACAAACCGCAAAAACCGCAGCAATCAATACCGCACCCGCGGCGAGATCCTTGATTTTCTTGATGCGCTCATTGGCTTCAGTGGAATACAAGTCGCAAAGGTGTTCGATGGCCGTATTGATCGCCTCAAGTCCCATCACCAGCGCTGAAATCAGAAAGATCACCACCCATTCCATCGAGGAAATTCCGAAAAATATGCCAAGTGCAAGGACACCAATAAATGCTGCAACTTGGATTTGAAAGTTTCTTTCGTACCGAATCAACTGCAAAAGTCCATTCAGCGCAAAGCCTAGACTGCGAAAGAATCGCTGCATCAGCGAACGATGAATTTTCCCGAACCGATCAATGCTCCTGAACTGGTTAAGGTGTAGAGGTAGGTTCCGCTGGTGAGCTTACTTAGGTCAAGTGCCTGCGCGTGCTCACCTTGGGATTTTGGCCCGATGCTTTCGCGGTGTACCGTGCGTCCCTGAAGATCAGTAAACTCGAGCTGGGGTGAATCCCAGGTAGGCTTGGTCTGTGGCTGGATTTGGCCAAATTTTATGGTACTCTGGAACGAACTCTTGCTCCTCAACTGCTGCATCACAGTTGCCCGGTATGTTGGCATCCATCCATTCTGAACGTTGCTGAATGTATGCTTTAAGGAAGTTAACGTCTTCTTGATAAGTGTTTCCTACAAAGCCATTCCAGTTGACATATACACCAATGATTGGCCATTTTTGAAAATTGCGAATGCGCGCATCAGTGAGCATTGTCGCAACCGAATCAATGAAGTAATTTATGCTATCTGTATGCAAAGGTCCTTGACGAAGTGTCTCCCAGCGGCAGCGCAAACCATTGCAGAAAGCTTGAGAGTCCAAGAGTCGTTTCCACCAGAATGGAATCGCTGAAGAAAAATTACACACAAGGTCGAAGTTGTATTGCCAACCCGTTGTGGTATTGGCACCACAGTAGTCGGCATTGCCATACGATAGGTTGAAGTCCCACATTGGACCTGCCACCATACGTCCGTTCCATGCGCCATCGTTTCTATGTTTGTGCATGTAGGAGCTCGAACGATACCCGTCCACTGTCCGGCCAAGTTCTTGGAGGATAAAGAAATCGTAGAAAGATGTTGGTTCTAGTACTCCTTGCCACCCTTGGACAGGATCATTGAGGTTAGGTCCGTAAATTCGATCTTCAAAGATCCCTACAAAGTTCTGCATGTAAGACGATTGAATTGGATTCATCTCATCAAACTCTGGGTCGTGGAATTGAAAAATCACCTCATTGTTATAGTTTGAAGGCCACGAATATCCAACTTCGCCTGTGAGTTTATCCACCTTTACAATGTATCCACCCGTGAGGGAGTCACCTGCCAAATCATCGACATCTAGTCGGGCTACATCTACGCGGTTGTTGTCTCGTTTGATGCGCTCTATAAGGATATACAATCCTTTGTATTCACCGTCCAAAAGCAACTCACAGTAACGCCAGTTGGAGGCATAATGTCCAAAAGATTGAGACAAATGGAACGTTAAGACATCCCGGATGAGTGTTTTGTCTGGGTATGGTCCGTACAAGATCCAGTCGTTTTCAATTGGAAGCCCCATCAATGGCACATTGAAATTATTGCCCAGGGCATCTTGCGTTTCGAAACCATAACTTTTCTTTGGATACTGCTGCGATGTAGATCCACGCACCTCAATGGCAATCTTGCCATTGTAGCCATTGTACGGATCCGTTACTGAGTTGATTACTCCTGCTCCATTGTCAATTACACCCATGTTACACACCGTGCGTGTTACATCATTTATCGTTTGACCAACTGGCGTAGTGATCACAATGATAGGTAAATTGGATGTGGTAAGGGTTTGAGCATCTGCAACTTGTGCGAAGCAGAAAAGTCCAAAAGTGAGTAGAAACAACAATTTCATTAAATCCTGAATTTATGTTGGCCGAAAATACAAAAAATAAAAAAGGCAAGGTTTCATTGAGTTCCTGCAAATTCACACTATTTTTGCATCACGTTCTTTAGAATAAACTTATGAAGAAAGGTGGAGGGACAGGCCCTGCGAAACCTTGGCAACCTCCCTTATTGTGGAAAAGGTGCCAAATCCAATCAGTTTCGGCTGAAAAGATAAGTTGGATCGATTTACTCGTCCCTTTTTTCATTGGTGCTATCCGCAATTCAAACAGTGAAAATGAACAAAATAAAAGACATACTCAAGAATAGAATTCTCGTACTCGATGGAGCCATGGGAACAATGATTCAGCGCTACCAACTGGAAGAGGAAGACTTCCGAAAAGGGTGGTTCGAAAATCATCCTAAACCGCTAAAAGGCAACAATGACCTTTTATCCTTGACGCGGCCTGATGTGATTAAAGCAATACACCGCAAGTATTTCGAAGCAGGGGCAGACATCGCTGAAACAAATACATTTTCGGGGACAACCATTGCTCAAGCGGACTACGACCTTGAAGGAGCGGTGTATGACATCAACTATCATTCGGCAAAAATCGCGCGTGAGGTAGCCGATGAGTTCACGCAAAAGGATCCGTCAAAGCCTCGATTTGTAGCAGGTTCAATAGGACCGACAAACCGAACGGCGTCCATTTCACCAGATGTGAATGACCCAGGTTTTCGCGGAGTAACCTTTGATGAACTGGTTATTGCTTATAAGCAACAAATTAACGCACTCATGGATGGCGGGGTAGATTTACTCTTGGTAGAAACCATCTTTGATACCTTGAATGCCAAGGCTGCACTTTTTGCTATTGATGAGGTGTATGAGGACCGCCGAACGAAACTTCCGATTATGGTGTCTGGCACTATTACAGATCAAAGTGGACGTACCTTGACCGGCCAAACAACCGAAGCATTTTTGATTTCTGTTTCGCACATGCCATTGTTGTCAGTTGGACTGAATTGTGCACTTGGCGCTTCCATGATGCGTCCGTATTTGCAGGTCCTTTCGCAGAAAACAGAATTTTGTGTCAGTGCACATCCGAATGCAGGCTTGCCCAATGAGTTCGGTCAATACGATGAAACGCCAGAAATGATGGCGGTACAAATCAAGTCGTTCCTTGATGAAGGTTTGATCAATATCATTGGTGGATGCTGCGGGACAACACCTGACCACATCCATGCTATTGCGGAGTTGGCAAAGAACTATGCGCCGAGAAAAAGTCACTCGGAGGAGAATTAATCACAACGAGAAATGTCAGAATTTACCCATTCCATATTAAAACTTTCAGGACTTGAGCCTTTGATCGTTACTCCTGAAAGTAATTTCGTCAATGTTGGTGAACGCACCAATGTGACAGGCTCACGTGCTTTTTTACGCATGATTCGTGAAGGAGATTTTGAGGCTGCACTGGCGGTAGCTCGCGAGCAAGTTGAAGGTGGTGCGCAAATCATCGATATCAACATGGATGAAGGGATGATCGATGGTAAGGAGTGCATGGTTCGCTTCTTGAATTTGATTGCTTCTGAACCCGATATCGCTCGTGTACCTATAATGATTGATAGCTCGAAATGGGAAATCATTGAAGCAGGATTGAAATGCGTTCAAGGTAAAGGAGTTGTGAATTCTATTTCGTTGAAGGAAGGTGAGGAACAGTTTATTGACCACGCGAAAAAAGTGAAGCGTTACGGTGCAGCAGTGATTGTTATGGCCTTTGATGAAAATGGTCAAGCAGATAGTTACGAACGTCGCATTGAGATTTGCAAAAGATCGTATGATATCTTAGTGAATGTCGTTGGCTTTCCGAAAGATGATATCATTTTTGATCCGAATATCTTCCCTGTCGCAACTGGCATGGAGGAGCATAACAATAACGCATTAGATTTCTTCCGCGCGACAAAGTGGATACGACAAAATTTGCCTGGCGCTCATGTCAGTGGAGGTGTGTCAAATGTTTCTTTTTCGTTTCGTGGAAATGACCGCGTGCGTGAAGCGATGCATTCTGCCTTTTTGTACCATGGCATTCAGCATGGAATGGACATGGGGATTGTCAATCCGTCGATGCTTGAGGTGTACGATGATATCGACAAGGAATTGCTCGAATATGTAGAGGATGTGTTGTTGAACCGTCGTCCAGATGCTACTGAGCGCTTGCTTGAACTTGCGGAGACCGTTCGTGGAGATGGCAAGAAAAAAGAGGTCGATTTGTCGTGGAGAGATACACCTGTTCAAGCTCGACTATCACATGCTTTGGTGAAAGGAATCGTTGAGTTTATCGATGAAGACGTGGAAGAATGCCGCCAACTTTACGATCGTCCGATTCACGTGATTGAAGGTCCTTTAATGGATGGAATGAATGTCGTAGGGGATTTGTTCGGTAGCGGGAAAATGTTCTTGCCACAGGTGGTAAAGTCGGCGCGTGTCATGAAAAAAGCTGTGGCTGTGCTCTTGCCGTATATCGAAGCAGAAAAGTCAGGCGGTCGCACATCATCTGGTAAAGTACTTATGGCTACTGTGAAAGGTGACGTGCACGACATCGGAAAAAATATTGTTGGTGTAGTCCTTGGCTGCAACAATTATGAAGTGATTGATATTGGTGTCATGGTGCCATTTGACAAAATCATTCAAACGGCAATCGATGAACAAGTGGATGTCATCGGTTTGAGCGGGTTAATTACCCCGTCGTTGGACGAAATGGTCACAGTGGCGAAAGAAATGCAGCGTGCTGGAATGAGTATTCCCTTGTTGATTGGAGGTGCAACAACATCACGTGTGCATACCGCCGTGAAAATCGAAGAACATTATACAAATGGTCAAGCTGTGCACGTGGTGGATGCATCTCGCGCGGTGACTGTGGTTGAAAGCTTGTTGGGCGTAAAGAAAACAGACTTTGTCGCTGACCTTAAGGCTGAATACCAACGTTTGAGAGAGCACCATGCTGCACACAGGGCCGATAAACAACTATTGACCTTGGCAGAAGCGCGCGCAAATGCGTTGACCTTGGAATTTAATGCGTCAACATGTTCCGCGCCAAATAAAATTGGGGTTCAAGTCTATAATGAATATCCTTTAGAAGAATTGGTACCTTACATCGACTGGACACCTTTCTTCCAAACATGGGAGTTGTATGGTAAATATCCT
>JAJTDQ010000003.1 GCA_021300505.1 Cryomorphaceae bacterium | reverse complement strand
GGTGATTATTGCTGAAACATGCGTTGTTTGATTCGCAGAAGTAGCATTCCCTGCAGGTTGACTATACGTAACCACCGGAGAAATGCACCCTTGCGAAGTGTTGTAATTGTTTATGTTTCCTGAACCATTTGTTCCGCCAACTACTGTATTAGATCCACCACTTGTATTGGAATGATTCCTAAAACGGAAGTTAACAAAGAAAGAGGTGTAGTGGTAAAGATCGTTTCCGATGCGAACTGGACTCTGTAATCCATCGTACAAATCGTAACCAGTAAATGTCGTTTTATGCTCTATTCCGATGGTTGCACGTTTGCCTATTTGATAACCAAGGCCGAAACCAAGGCTAGGCATGATAGACACTTTGTTTACTGCCGTCAACTCTGTTTCGTAAATCCCATCCATTCCGAAAGATTCTGTGGAGTCAAGTTTATTGTAATAATCCGCATAGGTCGATGCCCATGTCAAGCCAATACCTCCAAAAATGTATGGGTCAAATCCTGTGCGTTCGCGAATGCGGTTGGCGTGAATGACCAACTCAAGTGCAAGTCTGTTCTGTGTTGAAAGGAAATTATTCAACCCATAAAATGAATTCAAACCAGCCGTGTCTAAATCAATTGTTGTAGAATCAGCATCTTTTCCATACCATTCTCCATGTAGATACCTTGCGCGCAAATCGAAAACTAAACGCTTACCGTAATTGTAATTGAACGATTTACCTAAGACAACACCGTATCCTACATTGGTTTGATTTTTAATGTCGGTTGTTTGCCAAGTACCACCGACATTGAGTCCGAGGAACCATTTTCCGCTGTTTTCATAATCAATATTCTGGGCTTTCGCTCCCATCATACCGAGAAAAAAAATGATCGAAAGTGTAACAATTCTGTTCATAGTCCTTATTTTTTGTTGTGCCGCCGTATGCGAATGCTGTGCCAAAATTGGCAATAAAGCATTTAATATCACTCAAAAGCGCGATGCAATTTACGCATGTTTGTTCTTTCTTGACCGAAATTCCTTAATTTCATCAAGAAATTCGGCGAATTAATGTTCACATGAGGCCACTTGTTATTTTCTTGTTAACGGTGTTTTTATCACAGATTTCGGTCGCTCAAAGTGACTACAATGTGTGTTCGCAAGCATTGGAATTGTGTCCCAATGTGACGATTTCTGTCACGAACATCGGTGCCAATAAAACCGTATGCCCAGGTTGTGAGGACGATTTTAACTTCTGCTTCACGGCAAACAATACCATCTGGTTCAAGTTTACTACCAATACTATAGGAGGGGCTGTTCAGATTGATTTCTCCAATTTGGTGTTTCAGCCTGGATTTGAAATAGGAACTGCATTACAAGCGACCATGTTTAGCGCAAGCCTGCCTTGTGATCCTGCTTCATATATTGCGGTTGGAAACTGTGTCTCTTCAGGTTCAACTCCTTTTTCATTGGCAGCAACACTCAACCCCTCAACTACGTATTATCTTGTTGTTTCTGGAGAATCGCCAGCACCAGGCCTCACTACGCCTGCTGAATGTACTTTTGATCTCACTTTGAGCGGAATTGGCGTTGACCGCGCGGCATCAGGCGTTTTCATAACGACGAGTGATACAAGCATTTGTCCAAATGAGTTATTGACAGCTACAGCAAGTTTAAGCGCATGTCCAGATTCCGGAACGTATCAGTGGTATATCAATGGGGAGCTTGTCGCCGTGACAACAGACAGCATTTTTCAAACGAGCACACTCGATGATGGTGATGTACTCAGCGTGCAAAACTCTTGCTATGCGCAATGTCCCATAACAATTACATCAAGTGGAGTGACCATTTCTGTTTATCCACTCACTGTAAATGCTGGTCAAGACATGACCATTCATCCCGGGGAAAGTGTTCAACTCAATGGATCGAGCAGCAGCGCAACATTCATTTGGAGTCCTGCCTTTGGTGTGAGTGACACCAATAGTTTAACACCTTTCGTAAGTCCCGAAATGACAACCGTATATGCCTTGACAGCGACAGAAAATGGCTGTACTTTGCAAGATCAAGTCGTGATTAGTGTTGCCTCACCTTTGTTCTTTCCAAACACATTTTCACCTGATAATGACGGAACAAATGATACCTGGGAAATCATCGGAATCAACGTTTATACCGATTGTTTTGTCAAGATTTTTGACCGCTGGGGACAAGAAGTATTTCAGTCCGTTGGTTATTCAAGTGGAAAGGAATGGGATGGTACACACAATGGAAATCCACTCAACGAGGGTGTCTATTTTTACATTATAGAACTTCGTAATGCGGAAGAACAAGTGTTTAACGGCAGTATTACCTTAGTACGATGAAGGGCTTGATTCACATAACCCTAGTAGCATTTTTACTGCTGAGTTCAGGTAAAATCTTCGCGCAGCAAATCGCCCAATACTCCCAATGGTCCTCGCATCAATTCGCGCTAAATCCAGCACATGCAGGCATCAAATCATGCATCGATGTGCACACGCTCTATCGTACACAATGGGTTGGATTTGGTGGAGCACCAAGGTCTGGGATGTTTACGCTTTCTGCACCACTAAACGCAAAAAGGAAACAGTACTTTTCTGCAAGGCAAGGGATTGGCATGCGTTTCGAAAGTGATCGCATTGGTCAATTCAATACGAACCGGCTGAACGCTGCCTATGCTGCCCATTTCAATTTTACGCGCGACACACGTTTGTCACTTGGACTTTATGGCGGGGTGATTCAATTGGGTTATGATCCAAGTTCGAGCACTACCATCGATCCTGATCCTACGGTACTGAAAGAAGCCTCCTTCGTTGTTCCAGATGCCTCTTTTGGCGCGTGGTGGAATGGTCAAAATTATTACGCCGGTTTGGTACTCGATCATCTCATCGCATCTCGTTGGAAAAATATTGGAACGAGTTCAAAATTTCATTTTCATGCCCTTCTCAATGCAGGATATCGTTTTCAATTCACCGATAAATTTACACTGATTCCTGCCGTGCTGATCAAGATTCCGAGCCGAGGACCAGTAGCTCTTGACCTGCAAATGATGGCTGATTTGAACAATCAATTCAACTTCGGATTGGGGTTTAGAAATCAAGATTGTCTTGTCTTTTTCGCAGGATTTAAGATAAATCAGCGGTTATCGATACAATATTCGTTCGATGCCACTGTTTCAGCCCTCCGTAAAGCGAGCAGCAACACCCATGAAATTTCCTTAAGTTACAACTCTTGTCGTAAGGAGCGCAGCAGCACGTCGGCATGTCCATTATTTGAGTAATTCGCGTTATTCAATTTCGGGTGTTTATAAAAGCATCGACCATATCAAAAAGCAAGGAGCTATTTGAGGACATTTGCAGGGATAAATTGAATTCCATGAAAAAATTATTTCCCCTTGTTCTTGTGTCTCTTTTGGCGTCATGTGTTCCAGTAAAAAAATACAAAGAACTTGTTGAGCGAGAAAAGGTATGTGCGGAAGAATTGGCGAAGTATAAAAGCAGCGCATTAGACAATGAAGGCAAGGCAAAAGATTTAGAAGCTCGATACGGTATTTTGAAGAAAGAAGTTGGGGAGCTAATTGGAGATACAAGCAAACTTGGATATGACATGCGCATCTTACAAGCTCAGTACGATAAGTTGCTTACTCAAAATGAGTCCCTTGAACGATCATTTGATAAATTGCGCAATTCTGGCGCAAAGGAAACAGCTGCACTTCAGGCCGAGTTAGAAGCGAAAAACCTCGAGCTTCAGCGTAAAGAAGATGCCTTAACTGCGTTAGAAAATGAATTGATCAACAAGCAAAAACTTCTCGAAGAGCGCGAACAGCGTGTCAACGAATTGGAGGAGGCTATTGCCCGCAAAGATGAAGCAACGAAATTGCTTAAAGCGAAAGTAGCCAATGCTTTGAAGGGCTTCGAAAACCAAGGGTTGACTGTCGTTCAGAAGAACGGAAAAATCTATGTCAGCATGGAGGCGAAGTTGTTGTTTGCTTCTGGAAGTACAGTCGTTGAAGCCAATGGAAAGAAAGCCTTGGTGGAATTGGTAAAGGTTCTTGAGAGTGAAAAAGATCTAGAAATCATCGTTGAAGGTCATACAGATACCGACAAGTTGGTGAGTGCATCACATCCGACATCCAACTGGGAATTGTCCGTTTTGCGCGCTACTTCAGTGATTGATATTTTGCTTTCCAATTCAAAGATGAATGCGGCACAATTGATGGCTGCTGGTCGTTCTGAGTTTCATCCTGTTGATCCTGCAGATAAGGCAAAAAATCGTCGAATTGAGATTATCATTTCTCCTAACCTGAGCGAGTTGTTTGAGATTATTTCGAATGATTAGATGATTCTTTCATTGGCTTTTTTTTCGATTTAAGAGTAGTTAGAACACCCACATTATTCTTTAATTTTGATGCATGGCATCTCGTTCAGAATCCCTGCAACTCAAACTTCAAACACTCCCTGAAAAGCCGGGTGTCTATCAGTATTTCGATGCGGGCGGAACGATCATCTATGTTGGAAAAGCCAAGAACTTAAAGAAACGGGTTACCTCCTACTTCACGAAAACACCCGAAAACGGAAAGACCTATTTGCTCGTGAAACGCATCGTTGACTTACAGTACATCATTGTTGACACCGAGCTGGATGCGCTGCTGTTAGAGAACAATCTCATCAAGAAATACCAACCGAAGTACAACATTCAACTCAAAGACGACAAAACTTACCCCTGGATTTGCGTTAAAAACGAAGCCTTTCCGCGTGTGTTTTCTACACGTTATTTGATACGCGATGGATCGAAGTACTTTGGTCCTTATCCGAGTGGAAAGGTGATGCAAACACTGCTTTCGCTCATTCGTGACTTGTATCCCTTGCGCACCTGTGCACTGGATTTAACTCCAAAGAAAATCAGTGAAAAGAAATACAAAGTTTGTCTAGAATACCACATTGGGAATTGTTTAGGCCCCTGTATTGGCGCTGAACCTGACGAAAAATACACCAACTACATCGGGCAAATTGAGTCGCTTTTAAAAGGAAATATTCAATCGGTCATACGCGTCTTAAAGCAACAGATGTTGGCCCATTCCGAAAAATTTGAGTTTGAAGAGGCCCAGTTGCTGAAGGAAAAAATTCAAACCTTGGAGCAGTTTCAAGCCAAGAGCACCATTGTTTCTCCGAGCATACATGAAGTCGATGTGTGCACCTTGATTGAAGAAAATGATGCCGCTTTTGTCAATTATCTTGTCATCCACAATGGCTCAATCATTCATGCCTACACCGGTGAGGTGAAGAAAAAACTGAACGAAACACGAGAAGACATTCTTGGGTATGTATTGCCTGAACTGCGTGCACGGTATGAAAGCAGCTCCAAGGAGGTCGTTACGGACATCGCACTTGATCTAACATTCCCTGATTTTAATGTGCATTTTCCGCAACGCGGCGATAAAAAACAGCTGGTAGAACTTTCGCTGCGCAACGCCAAATTTTATCGACTTGACAAGGCCAAGCAAGAGAAAATCAAGAATCCAGAAAAGCACACCAACCGCATTCTTGAGCAAGTGAAAAAGGATTTCCGTTTGGCGGATTTACCTGTCCACATGGAATGTTTTGACAACTCCAACATTCAAGGAACCAATCCCGTTTCTGCTTGTGTGGTATTCAAAAATGCCAAACCTAGTAAAAAGGATTACCGCCATTTCAACGTCAAAACGGTTGTTGGTCCAGACGACTTTGCCACCATGGAAGAAGCCGTCTTTCGTCGTTACCGACGGATGTTGGACGAAGGCCAGACGCTACCACAGCTCATCATCATCGATGGGGGAAAAGGACAATTGAGCGCAGCCTTAAAAGCACTAGAACAACTGGAACTTCGCGGAAAGGTTGCCATTGTGGGTATCGCCAAGCGGCTCGAGGAAATTTTCTTCCCGGGGGATTCCTTGCCCATTTATATTGACAAGCGCTCCGAAAGTCTTAAGGTTGTTCAATTCATGCGAAATGAGGCACACCGATTTGGTATTACACATCACCGCAACCGCCGAAGCAAAGGTGCGCTCACTTCAGAAATCACAGAAATTGCAGGGATCGGTAAGAAAACGCAAGAGACATTGATGAAACATTTCAAGACGGTATCTGCCATTAAAAAAGCAAGTCTTGAAGAGTTAACAAAAGTGGTGGGGGCCGCGAAAGCTAAGATTATTTTGGAGCAAAATGGCTTTGGAGGAGAGCAACAATAACTCCTCACTTAAAGAATAAATTCTTCTACATTCTCTGGTGTGATGACCGAAAATTCAGCGTTTGGGTAAGCATTACGGAAAGCCAAGGGACAACGAACGGCTTTTTTCGTATTCCATTTAAATTCGAAGGCACTAATTTGACCATCAGACTCTTCAATGAAATCAATTTCCTGTTTTGACTTTAATCTCCAGAAATAATTGTTCTTAAAAACAGATCCATATTCATTTTGCTTGTATCGCTCTGACATTAAGAAATTCTCCCACAACGCGCCAATATCTTGTCTCATTTCCGCAGGAGAAAAATTTGCAATAAGCGCATTTCGCACTCCATTGTCCACAAAGTATATTTTCTTGCTTGTTTTCAGCTCATTGCGCAAGTTCCTACTGAAACTTCCTATTCGAAAAATCACAAAGCATTTCTCCAATAATAAAATATATTTCTCAACTGTTTTTGAATCCATACTGCAAAGCTGAGCAAGCTCATTATAAGACACCTGAGAGCCAACTTGAAATGCCAAAGCTTGTAATAGTTTCGTTATTCGATCTGGCTTTTGAATTCCATCCCAAGTTAAAATGTCTTTATATAAGTAACTATCTGTCAACAGCTTCAGTCGCTCTAATTCCTGTCCGGGAAAATTGACAATTTCAGGATAATATCCATACACCAAACGATGCAACAATTGCCGCTTTTCCTCCAACAAACCATGGTGATTTACCATTTCCTTAAACGAAAATGGAAACAGTCTATATTCCCATTTTCTGCCCGTTAATGGTTCATTCAATGAATTCAACAATTCAAAAGCCGAACTACCTGTAGCAATGAGTTGCACATCAGTTAATGAATCTGTTATACGTTTTAATTTTAAGCCAACATCTTTAATTCGCTGCGCCTCATCAATAACCAGTATTTTTTTTTCGCCCAATAAAGCTTGAATTCTTAGGGCACTTACCTGTTCATTGAAAATTTGTTGCACATCATAGTCGTCACCATTTAACCACAAAGCAGTATCATGGTCAATCACAAGCTGTTTCAATAATGTTGTTTTCCCTACTTGTCGTGGACCAAGAATGATGATCGCCTTACCTTGAAAAAATTTTTGGTGGACATCAAGTTGAATTTGTCGGACAATCATGGTGTTTTTTAGCAAAAATAGAACTTTTTCGGAATGAAATCCAAGAAAGTTATGACTTTTTCGGAATGAAATCCAAGAAAGTTACTTTTTTGACTTGTTGCCGAAGATAAATTCGAGGTATTTTTCCTCCTGAAATGATGGATTATAGGCTTCCACTTGCTCGAGTGTTAACTTCAATTGTTCAGCATTCGCCAGTGCGTTTTCCGTGTCTGATCGAAAGGTATCCAATCGATAGGAAGCCGCAAAACTTAAGTCTTTCCATTCTTTGACAAAATCCTCATGCACCAACAGTGGAATTCTATACCCCAAGGCCACATTCAGGGCTCCAGGAATTTGATTGCGGAAATATTCTATAGCACTTTCCGTATTGGGATGGATCATCGGCCATATAAAATCCGATTGTTTCACCACACGATCGAACTCTTTTTCATCCACAAAATGATCATACATGGTGACATGATCCAGAAGCCCATTTTCTCGAAGTGTTTCTTTAAACTGCTGAACGCCCTCATTGTTCGGATCGCTTTTCCCCAAAAACACGAAGTGTAGATCAAGGTCAAGCAGCTGTTTCATTAAACCAATACTTCCTGCCAAGTCTTTGCGGCGGTTTTCAACTCCACCGATAATCGTTATTTGCTTGCCTGATTTATTTTCGGATGGTGAAATATCAAATGATGGAAATCTCAACGGATAAAATGACGTTATCCTTTGGTCTGCTGAAGGTGTAATCTGCGTCAAGAAATAGTCGTTCAGCACCAAGTAGTTCTTGATTTTTTTTGAGATCACTTTCTGCGTAAAGCTTCCGTTGAATTTCCTCAAGGTGTGAATGATCCCAATAAATTCAGTGGGCTTTTTTGCCGTTAAACACAGGTTTCGGACATGTCCACCTTGGGCAGTATTAAGTATCACTTTGCGAATGTTCTCTGACTCAAAGTAACCGTTCAAACGGCGCATCGTTAAGAAGTCGGCAAGCGCGCCTTGGGCCAATTTCACCGGAAGAAATTCATCCACCAAAGCGTGAAACGAGGTGTTTCTCAACCAAACAGCTTCGGTGCCAATAAAACAAACACGACAACCGCGCTGTTTTAGGGCAAAAAACTGTGACAAAAGACACTCATCATGTGAGCCTCCAATCTCCATCACCGCTACGTTTTCCACCTCGCTCAGACCCTGGTCATGGAGGTAGTGATCCTGGACATTGCTCTGAGATGAAAAACATTCAGCCCGAGAAAGCACTAAACCTTTTGATTGCCAAAAAATTTGGCGCTTACATCGAGCAAAACCTGAAGAATGTGACCATCATTTACACCCGAACGGATGACAGTTTTCCAACCCTTGACGACCGTGTAGCGAAGGCAAATTCTGTGGGGGCGGATTATTTTATCTCTGTGCATTGCAATGCCAACGACCGAAAAGCAGTTCACGGAACGGAGTCACACGTGCATACGATGAGTGCGAAAAAATCTGTTGGTCTTGCGCAAGAGTTCGAAAATGAGTTTTCCAAAAAAGCAGGAAGACACTCACGTGGGGTAAAGGACACAGAAGACCGTGAGCATTCCCTTCAGGTATTGAAATACACCAACATGACTGGAGTTCTGGTGGAATGTGGATTTCTTACCAATGACGACGAAGCGAAATATCTGAACAGTGCTTCAGGTCAAGACGTGCTTGCATCAGCCATGTACCGCGCATTGAAAACATTCATTGTAAAAGAACACCCAAGCATCAGCTTCATTAAAACAGCACCGGCAAACAATGTAACCATTTCGAATAATGCCGCAGCGGGCAATGAATCGGGCACCTATGTCATTCGCATTATGTCGTCAAAAAGCGAAATCGACACAGGTCATGAAAGCTTTAAAAAGTTAGCAATGCCCGTTACACGACGCAAGGTTGAAGGCGAGACACAGTACAAATTTCAATATACAGTTGGTTCGTACGCCAACAAGGAAGCCGCGAACAAAGACCTTGAAAAAGTCAAAAACAGCGGCTTTAAGGATGCCTATGTGATCCGTTTGTAAGATGAATAAGCGCTATTTGAGACGCGGCTTATCGGAAACATAGGTAGAGACGCCACCATCAAGACAATGGATCGAGGTGTGATCGCCATTAATTTCCCTGTTGCACACAACAAGAATTGGCGCGACAAGCGGACGGGTGAAACCAAGACCAAAACCACGTGGGTGAACTGCACCATTTGGAAGAAAGAAGGGTCCACACAGCGTATCCTTGATTTCCTGAAGAAGGGTGCCTTGGTAGAGCTTGAGGGGACACCTTTTGCCAAGGCTTATGCTCAGGAAGACGGATCGATCCGCACGGAGATTCGCTTGAATGTTTCAAAGACAAATATTTTGCGTCCTGTAAAATGCGAAGATGAAAACTGCGATGACTTGGTGGATAGTGACGAATCGGGTGATGGATTTGACAGTTCGCTTGACGATTTCACCCTTGACGAAGACGATTTTTAATCGCGCAATGAACTATATTTTTTTGGTTCGGTGCTTTGCAGAATAAATTGTTTCTTTATATTTGCATTCGCTTTTAAGCAAGATAACCGAAATTCCTCCTTAGCTCAGTCGGTTAGAGCATCTGACTGTTAATCAGAGGGTCCTTGGTTCGAGCCCAAGAGGAGGAGCAGAAAAAGCCTTCAGTCAGCCGACTGAAGGCTTTTTTATTGCGGATCCTTTGGGCGAGAAGTCCATCCTGAGCGAAACAAAGTGTAGTCGAAGGAAGCCAAGAGGAGGAGCAGAATAAAAGCAAGCCGACTGAAGGCTTTTTTATTGCGGATTCCTTGGGCGAGAAGTTCATCCTGAGCGAAATGAAGTGTAGTCTAATGTAGCTCCTCCTTTGAAACCATTGTTCAACAATTCGCTCTCCACGTGATTTGTAGAATTGTTATTTTTGATAACCCTCACAAGTGAGGGTTATCAGTAAGTTATTTCTCGATATTCGTTTTGATGAATAATCTTGAACGAAAATTTATTCAATTCTTATGCAACCTAACCTCGATGCCCATGCGTCTCGGATAAACAAACTACTATAAAGCATGAAAAACAAATTATACCTCACTATAGCATTATCATTAATTACGGGTTATCATAATATTTCAGCCCAAGTGGTTGATTGGATGTCTCCTTATGCTTTTGGTGCATATGGTGTTACGGTAGACGAATTCAACAATGCATACACCATAGGTCAATATATCAATACCATCGATGTTGATGGAACACCGTTTACTAGTGAAGGGCTTCAAGACGAAATTATTGTAAAGTATGATCCTACAGGAAATGTGCTTTGGGCAACCTCTATTGGGGGCACTCAGAGTGATTGGGCTGGCAGTATAGTATACGATGGTGTAGGAAACGTTTGGGTTACCGGTCAATTTAGTGGTACGTTAAATGCGGGTTCACTTTCAATTACATCTAATGGTGGCAAAGACGCGTACCTTGTTAAAATTGATGCTGCTTCAGGTATCCCCTTGTTTGCCAGTAATGGCGGTGGTTCCTCAACTAATGATGACGGAAACGACATTGCCTCTGATGGCGCAGGCACTATTTATTTATTTGGCGATGCAGGAAGTACGAATTTTACTTGGGGAGGACTTTCTATGATTGCTTCCGGTAGCCATGACGCTTTTGTAATTAAATTTAATAATTCAGGCACGCCTCAATGGATCAGTAAATGTTCAGGAACAGGTGCTGATTTTACGTATGCAGGAGCAGTTGATCCGGCTGGCAATGCATACTTAAGTGGCGTAACATTCTCAAGCACATTAAATGTGAATTCTAATCCGATTTCAGTCGGCACTAATGATCATTTTATTACCAAGTTTGACGCAAATGGCAATGAGGTCTGGACAAATTTATTTGATGGTGGAGGAAATATATACGGCATTACTGCGGATGATTTGGGAAATGTATATTTTACTATGTCGGGAAGCCCAGGCACTTACGGGCCTTTTGTTGTAACAAATACTAACGGTGGTGGCGACGCATTTTTAGGAAAATTGAACAACTCCGGTACCTGGTCGTGGTTAGAAACGTTTGGCGGAACCGGGCAAGACGAAGGCTTAGGTGTTGACTGTGATCAAGATGGCAACGTGTATTGGACAGGTACTTTTGAAGGGAACATGAATATGGGAAGTTTTGCCTTGTCTTCAAACAGCTTGAAAAAATCATTTTACGCAAAGGTAGATTCTTCAGGCACAGTTCAATGGGCGCTTAATTCAAAAGGATCAACAGATCCTCATTTTACCTATGCCGTTTGCGCAACTACTGGTGATGATGTTTGGTTTTCGGGTTTTGGATCAGGGCACATTGTTATTGCAAATGACTCAATTGGACTCTCACTAGGATATGCTGCCAGAATTACTGATAATGCAAATTTAATCAAGGGAATAGTCTTTTCTGATGGGTCTAACGATGGCGTATTAAATTTTACTGAACCCGGCATCCCGAACGTAATGGTGCAATTGGACGCCAATAATTTTGTGGTTTCATCAAATCTTGCAGGTGAATTTAATCTCTTCACCATATCAGGCGCTTACGATGTATCTATTCCTTACCCACCACTATACCATACGCTCACCACACCTGCAATACAGTCGGCAAATTTCATAGGTTTGGGTGCATGTGATTCATTGAACCACTTTGGTTTTTATCCTTCGCCAAATATGAATGATTTAAGAATTTCGATTTCACCTATTACAGCTCCAAAAGCAGGGTATGTACTTGGATATATTTTAACCTACAAAAATGTTGGAACCACTGCGCTGAACGCTATGGTTGACATAAACGCCGATGCCAATCTCGATTACTTAATGGCGAGCCCATCCCCTAGCAGCCAAAACGGACAATTGAGTTCTTGGAACCTCGGTGTAATTAATCCAGGAACTGTAGAGAATATTTTTATTTATTATAACATTCCTACCACTATGCAAATTGGAGATCCTTTAGTTTCTTCAGCCAGCATTTCACCATCCGCTAGTGACCAAACACCCGGTGACAACTTATCTTCATCTACTTCACTGGTTGTCGGACCATACGATCCAAATTACAAGTGGGTAAATAATGATACTTTGATAAATGTTACAAGCCCTTCATGGCTTGAGTATGAAATACATTTTCAAAATCTTGGAAATGCACCCGCTTATGATGTACTGATTGCAGATACGCTACCTTCGCAGTTTTTAGAAATGGCTAGTATGGAAATAATTACTTCGAGCCATTCTCCTATGAATTTGTCAATTACCGATGGTAACGTAGCAAAGTTTTTCTTTCCAGGAATTATGCTTCCTGATAGTCTTTCAGACCCTTTAGGATCAATGGGAATGGTAAAGTTCCGAATTAAACAAAACGGAACATTACCGATTGGACAATTCATTAACAACTTTGCAGATATTTATTTTGACTTTAATCCTGCAATAAGAACCGACACCGCCACTACTTTACATACTTCATTTTCTGGAATTGCTGAAGTATCGGATATTCAAATGAAAGTTTATCCTAATCCTACAAAATCTATTCTGAACATTGAATTGATAAGTGAAGGTAAAATATGTGTTGCGCAGATTACTGATATGTCTGGTAGAGCGGTACTAACACATATTTTGAATTCAAAAACCGGTGCGATTTATTTGGATAACTTGAGCTCGGGTATGTATTTGCTTCAGGTTCACACATCACTAGGTCATAAAAAAATGCTGATTGAGAAGTATTAAGGTTTAAAGCTGTTGGATCGTTTTAATAACATTTCTAATTAGATAACATTGATTATTCAATTATTGAAAGAGGTTAAATTCTTCAATATTAGAACGCTGAATTGCAGACGTAGGATTTCCAACTAAGCAACCAAAAACTTTAATTCACCAACTCCCGAAACGTCAATGTGACGAAAATAATCCAAAAATATTTTATTATTTAAGCAAAAAGAACCCCGAAAAATCAGATTGAAAAGTTCTTGAGAAAGCATCACCTTTATTTTCCGATGAGCCAAGCAAACAAATTGATGTTAGCATGCAGCGGGATTGTGGGGGTTGTGCGTAAGTTATAGCCAAGGTTGACCAGAAACATACAGAAAACCATGAACATAATTAAATCCATTTTATTGACTTTTCTGATTTTAGTAATCAATAAAAATGCTTTTGGTAACCTAAAATATCATCCGATCAGCTTTATTCTGAGCACAGACAAAGAAAGCTATTACGAAGGGGAGAAAATTACTTTTTTTATCACGATCACGAACAACGATAAAGAAAGAACACTTCCTGTTTTATTGCCCCATACGCAAAATGTAGGTCAAAAGCTGTTTTACTTAAATGCCTACGACAAAGCCAATAATACACTGTTATTGAGATATACCGAAGATCGAATGCTGAACATGATGGTTCATGATACTGGTAATGTTCAGATTAGATACCTGAAACCACTTGAACAACTTGTTGTTCCCATTTACCTGAATGATTTTGAAAACTATTACAACTACCACACCCAAAACGCTTCGCACCACAGTTTTGGCGTGCCCTTATTTGCCGGTATTTACAAAGTAAATGTCACTTACAATCCGAATGGAATAGCGCTTGGAGACAGCATTTATTCCTATTACAATGACTTTGATAAAAACACACCAATCAACGGAAAAGAGCTTATGCCGGAGCCGGGGCAAATCACCCAAATGATTGATTTGAACATAAAACGCAGTGCCGATACCGTTGTATCCATAGAGCGTCAGAAATATTACATCAAAACAAATGGATATAACTATTTCTACTTTAACAAATACGTAGATAACATAAACACAAGCGATGGTTGTATTCACATGACCACTTTACCTCCCGACAGCTGTTCGCTGAAAAATGAATATTTCTACAACCAATTCAATGACCTTTATAATGAATACATTGTACGATTTGATGATGGAGATATACGAGAATACAGAAGATTCACAAACTGGTGTCCGGAATATTTGTATACCTTGAGATATAATGAGTTCAAGCAGCGAACCAACTACGAATATCAATTGCCAGACGGCAGATTTTACAGTGTTACCTACAATCAGCCGAGTGGAAATATTCACCAAGAAACCTATTGTTTGAAGATGGTACGCTTTGTAATGTGACCACTTATATGTACAATCAAAAGGGGGAATTTGTTAAGAAGAAATTGGAACAAACAGAACCCTGTTCAGTGATTATCCTTGACGGAAAGAAAAGAAGTGCTAAACGTGTCGTTAATCTTTAAGGAGCATCGCCGATTTTCAATACATGTCCAAAGACAGATTTTTGTTATCATCCACCAGCTAGGGGATTTTCAAATCACACTTTACATTCGTTGCTGCTTCGCGATTGAGTTGCATTAGATTGATCACACTTTACCCTTAATTATACACCTAAAAGCGATGGTTGGGATAAACGATCATACTCTTCAGATGACCTCAAAAATATGCTGATTAGGAATAGAAAATTTCTGATTGTCCACCACAACATTCAAATCAAAAGGAATCTTGAGTTTCTTTCTATTTTTGACGAACCTTACATTGTTTCGAAATCAATTCTATCATGATTAATTGGCATTCCCACACCCCTCCTCAGACACCTTTTTTCGCATCCATATTCAATTATTATCTATCCGATGATTTGGAAGGATATGAGGAATATGACGTTGAGACACTTAAATTGGTCCAACAAATTCCAGGCTACTTGGGCTATGAAAGCATGAAACACGACGGGCGTGGAACGTTCATCAGTTATTGGGAGAATAAAGATGCCATTCAACAATGGGCAAAACATCCTGTTCATCAAGAAGCCAAAGCACTCGGTATGTCAAAATGGTACCGTTATTATCACAGTATGATTGCAGAAGTTGGTCGTTTTCATTCCCATCAATTCTAGTCTGAATCACAATTAACCACTTTTAAGATTTCAGGCAAAGTGATCAAAAAGAAAGTCCAACGTTTCCGTCAGACTTTCCATTGTAGTATTGTATGCGTTTATTCTTTGATGATGCGTTGAACGCCGATAACTTGATCTGCCACTAGGATACTAACGATGTAAACACCTCCGGACAATGACGACAAATCAATTTGCTCTTGGTGCTCAATCGTTTGCGTCAACAATACCTTTCCAGAAAGATCGTTGACCACCACTTGAGGTGATTCAAGATTGTCGTTGACTGAAATGGTGAACATTCCTTCGGTTGGATTGGGATACATCTTGAACGCTGCTGAAGTCGTTTCATCAATCTGTGCTGATGCGTCATAAATCACTTCGAAAACAAATTGTTTGGTTGTGACACCTGCCGGGATGCCATTGTCTGTTACGGTGATGTCAAGATGATAAAATCCAGGCGCCATACCCGTCGCATTGAATGTAGCCGCTACATCGTAATACTGAGTGCCAACAGGTGTTACTGAGTAAGTAAAAGCACCATTTGGAATGTCTGAAGAAGCTGAAATTTCTATTGTTTGATCGATCTCAGGTGTCATCACACCAAAATTGAAGTCAGTTGAATTTAAGGCTTTCACTAAGGTGTCTCCTGTGTAGACATCGATGGTATCGCAAATTGAGCTGCTTACAAGAAGTGGTGGTGTATTGCTTGCGCTTGCCCCGGATACGTTGAAGTAAATTTCTTGACCATCAAGGAAATCAACGCCATCCGGAAGTCCCGTTGGACCGTCAAAATCTGCACCTGACTGAATGAATTGTCCTACTTGAAAGTAATTCACCCCATTTCCTGTGTTCAATCCCACTGTTGCTGGTGCACCTCCGAAACCACCCCATCCACCTGAGGCATCACCTGTTGTCCATTGCATGTCTTCATAACAAAAGGACACATTTCCTCCTGCAGACACCAAAGAGTCAGAACCATTGGAAATAATCAATTGAAATGTCGATACCAAGTCATTATGGTAATTGAAGTAGCCCACTTGATTCCAGTTCACAATCAATGCTGTTGGGGTCAACTTATACCAAACACTTCCTCCATTACCTGTTGGAACTCCCAGGCTATCTAGGGTACCACGTGTATCTACATCTGCCCAAAAAGGCGCGATCATCAGTGTTGATGAATCAGGAAACGCATTTGGAGTAAAAGCGAAATAGGGATAGTCAAATGAAATGTTTCCGTTGTTGTTGATGTAAAGTGAATTAAATGATGTCCCGTAAAAATCAAAGGTAAACGGCAAGTTGATCAATCCGGTTGACTCATCATCGTTTGGTAACATCGCCAAGGTAAATGTCGAATCAAGCGGTACCATGCAATCACACACGGCATTTTTTTCGTTTCCACCATTGTACTTGATGTTCGTGGGAACTACGGCATCTGAAATTTGGTATTGAACATTGGGAGAAAGCATTCCCGATTGCTTCAGCTGTTGGTATTCAGCTTTGGTAAGGGTCATGGTGTTTTGACCATAAACCACTGTTGCTGAAAGAAATAAAATTGTCAAGATATTTTTCATAGTCGTAGGTTTTTATATTCACAAGACTACCAAAATGTTTATCGGTTGCTTAAATCGGCAGGTAACACCTTGAAATATTTGTCATGTTTGTATAAAACACACTGTTTTACAGGTGTTTATCTCAGTGTTTCACTTTTTATCACCCCTCAATATGGCCTCCATCTTCTTCCCTTTGGACAAGTTATCTAAGATTCGTACAGTCTTGGTGAGGGGGGTTCAACAGCTCTTCCACGCGTTAGCCACAAATCATTCTTGTCTTTTGTCTTCAACTCATAGCCGTGAATTGTATGCGCTAATTTCTGAGTTCATCTGCAAATCTAGAATGAAAAAATACTGGATTTTAAGTGCCGAAAATAGCCGTTTTTTCTGTTCAACAAACGTTGACACAATCAATTCTTTATGCTTACATTTACACGTATTCAAAAAAAGCTCTTTATTATGGAATTCCCACTTATTGCACTCGGACTAGTTGTCATTATAATTCTCAGTGGATTACTTACAGTTTCACAAGGATCAATCGCTGTGATTACGATGTTTGGTAAATACCGTCGAATTCTTCACCCAGGATTGCGTTTAAAAATTCCTTTTATTGAGAAGGTGTTTAAGCGTATTTCTATCCAGAATCAAAGTATTGAAATGGAGTTTCAGGCGGTGACAGTCGATCAAGCCAATGTCTATTTTAAAAGTATGTTGTTGTACAGCGTAATGGATGAGCAGGAAGAAACCATTAAAAAAGTAGCTTTCAAGTTCATCAGCAATAAAGATTTCATGCAGGCCTTGATTCGCACGATTGAAGGATCTATTCGTTCGTATGTTGCAAGCCAGAAGCAATCAGAAATTTTAGGCTTACGTCACGAGTTGGTGGACAACGTAAAGGAACAAATTGATCACACTTTAGAATCGTGGGGGTTTCATTTGTTGGACCTTCAAATCAATGACATCACTTTCGATGCGGCGATTATCGAAAGCATGAGTAAAGTGGTTGCCTCAAACAACCTCAAAGCTGCTGCTGAGAATGAAGGTCAGGCCTTGTTGATTACGAAGACAAAAGCTGCAGAGGCTGAAGGAAATGCAATAAAAATTGCAGCGTTAGCAGAAAAAGAAGCGGCAATGTTGCGTGGACAGGGTGTTGCTTTGTTCCGTCAAGAAGTAGCCAAAGGGATGAGTGAGGCAGCTGAAGAAATGAAGCAAGCCAACTTGGATACCAATGTGATCTTGTTCTCGATGTGGACGGAAGCGATTAAAAACTTTGCTGAATATGGCAAGGGCAATACGATTTTCTTGGATGGAAGTCCTGAAGGAATGGACAACACCATGCGTCAGATTCAATCTATGTTGAGTGGTGAGATTCAGAAAAAGAAATAGTTTGCTTTAAGTCATTATACAATTGTCTCTGTTAATTTTTAACGTATATTTTCGACCTTTCTTACTGGAATTTATACGTTTTTCAACGTAAATAAGTCATGAAAACTTTTTTGTTTCTTTCCTTTTTGAGTGTTTCAACTTTTATTTTCACTCAAACTGGTTACGATATACAACCCGATCGTCCAGGATTCGGGGAATCCTCTCAAGTGCTGCGCAAAGGTTATTTACAAATTGAATCTGGTGGAAATTATCAGTGGGATAATTCCTATGTTAGTTCACTATTTACTAGTCTTCATTTAAAAAATGTTGCTTACAATACAACTTTTTTACGATTAGGGCTTTCTGATTTTTTTGAATTTCGATTTGCTTGGAATCTTGGGCAAGATTTTAGTTCTTACAAGCCAATAGGCTCATCTACATCTGTGGTAAACAAGTCTCGTGTAGGATTTTCACCGCTTTCTTTTGGCTTTAAAGTAAAAGTTTTTGAAGGGGGAGGGTGGATTCCAAGTACCGCTTTGCTTGGTATGATGGGTATCCCTAATTGGGCATCAAGTCATTTAACCTCTTTTTCTTTTTCTCCATCTATTTTAATTCCAATGGAATGGGATTTATCAGACGATTGGTTACTTACTTTAAATAATGGGTTGTTTTGGGATGGTGAAGAAATAAACCCATCATATTTCAATTCCTTAGGTTTGGATTGGATGTTAATGCAACGTGTTGGTGTATTTGCAGAGGTATATGGTAATTATGATAAAATCAATGGTTTACTTCCAGGTTTTAATGGGGGCATTATTTGGCGAGCCAAAGAAAACTTACAGTTCGATTTATCATCAGGATTCGGTTTAGCGAAGGAAATGCCAAATGGGTTTATTAATGGTGGTCTTTCGTACCGTTTGAATTTTAATAAACATTAAGGATAGGCAACAGTCTTTTTTTCAGTCAAGCAACAATTTTTACATAATCTAATATCAATTAGGAAAGAAGATAAGTTCAACCATTTGAATTAGAAAGTCTTTTCGAACGGTAATGTTGTTTATTCTCATTTGGTCAATCGTTTACATAGATCTAATTAGTAGAACTATGAAATCCATGTTTCTTTCAAAAAGGTGAGAAACAAAAAAGAATGAAAAAAAACAAAGTGGGGTGATCCTGTCTTACCCGCTTAAAAAACCCCTATAATTAATAAGACCCCCCTCTTTTGCGTAGAACTACTTAGGCACTACTGAGCGTATGCGCTGAAATTGATGTGCTTCCACCTAATAATACTTTCACGGCCGTCGGAATGTGTGAACCTTTGTTTCGTCGAAGGACATAAAACAATAAAAAACGAAACACAAAACACACACATTAAACAC
This sequence comes from Cryomorphaceae bacterium, assembly GCA_021300505.1. Taxonomy (GTDB): domain Bacteria; phylum Bacteroidota; class Bacteroidia; order Flavobacteriales_D; family Crocinitomicaceae; genus M0103. The sequence continues at coordinate 21,009 of JAJTDQ010000003.1, read as the reverse complement.
ACAATTATGAAAACTAAACAATTCATTTTCGCTACAGGTCTTTTAACAGTAACGTATCTGTTTTCGGCCTTTTCATCATTTGCTCAAATTACAGAGGAAAAAATTCCGATGTCGGTGCAAATGGTTAACACAAACCCTTCATGCTTTGGAAGCAATGATGGTGTAATTACGATTGACATTACTGGTGGATTTCCTCCGTACTCTGTAAACGGACTTGAAATCGTTGGTAGCTCATTTGAAGTGACGAATCTAATCGCTGGACAATATAGTTTCTACATTTCAGATCCACTTTTGACCAACACAACTATCGAGGTGCAATTGGTTACACCGCCACAACTTGAGATGTCAGCTGCAGTAACAAACGTGAGCACATACGGTGGTAACGATGGGGCAATCGACCTTACAGTAAGCTACCCTGGAGTTTCTTACAACTGGTCAACACCTGATGGATCAGGACTTGTGCCAATGCAACAAGATCAAAATGGACTTATCGCAGGTGTATATGCAGTAACTGTAATTGACCTATACGGATGTGAAACAAACAAGCGATTCACCGTAGAACAAGCACCTCAAGGGACAACCGGAACGAGCGGTGGAGGATTTATGCCTGGTGTTAACCCAAACATCAATGGGGCAAACAACTCAACCGGAGGATCTGTAAACTAATCGATTAACCACTCTTACCATATAAATCATTTTAACAATTGAAAACACACTTTAAAAACACTTTTATGAAAACAAAAAACATTTTATTCGCAACAGGACTTATTGCCACAGCATTTCAATCCAACGCACAATTTTCCACAGTAATTGGAACAACAAAGAATCCAATTAAAATAGAAATCGAGCGACGTTCACCCCTTTGTCATGGAGACCAAAACGGAAAAATTTATTTCACTATTGGAGGAGGTGTAGCACCATACAAAGTAAATAATCAACCTATTGATAACAACGTTTTTGAAATCAGCGGTCTTGGGGCAGGAAACTACCATTTTGATATCACCGATAATTCCTCAACCTCTGCTTCCGCAGATGTGATTCTTGTTGATCCTTCTGACTTACAGGTAACATCAATGGTCAATAACGTTTCCACTTTCCACGGTTCAGATGGAAGTATCAAACTGGATGTTAACGAAATAAATCCAACATTCATTTGGGAGGGAATAAGCCTTAATAATAATGGCAATTTAATTGTTACCAATGAGGATCAAACTGGATTGAGCGCCGGTCACTATGGTGTTACAATTACCAACGAAATAGGATGCAGCACGTATAGAAAATTTGAAGTTACTCAGCCAAATCCACCAGTGGTGAGCAACCCACAAATACTTGATGGCGTTGGCTTGCCAATGGGAACCAACATCAGTGTTTTCCCAAATCCTTCATCAGGTCATGTGACTTTGCGTGCTGATGCAACTGTTCGCAGCGCTGTGATCACAAACGACCTTGGTATCGTTCTCAAGTCGTTGAACTTCAAGAATGATGGCACTTTAGCAGGATTGGATTTGAACCCTGGAGTGTACACATTAATTTCCATCGATGAGCAAGGAAATCGAGCAACTGAGCGCATTGTAATCCAATAAATAGTCATTTTTTTCAGACCCAGAATAAATGAGCCGGCGGGGATTCCCGTCGGTTTTTTTGTTTTTCTATCAATTTTTTCCATACTTTCGCAATCAAATAATTAAACCCACTAACATGAAAAAACTTTTACTTGTTGTTTCTATCGTTTCTGCAGCCATGAGTGCAAGCGCACAATCATGTACTCCAGGAGCAAATTATGCTGATTCAGTTTATGGAGTATGGCCTGATACAGTTCAGAACTTCCCTTATGCTGCAGTGAACGTTGCCTACTCTACAGACTTGAACTTCAAAGTTCCTGCTGAGGTAACTGCTGAACTTGATCCAACTGGAGGAACACTTGTTGGAACACCTATCCAAGGATTCGTTGTAGACAGCGTAGGCGGACTTCCTGCAGGAATGAGCTACGTATGTAATATTTCTAGTTGTGAATATGCTGGTGGAGCTAACGGATGTGCAAATCTTTACGGAACACCAACTGCAACAGGAACATACCCGGTTGAAATCTACATTACAGCTACGGTGTTGATTACAATCATCCCTGGATTCCCACCGACGGCACTTCCACAATCGACGTCTTTCTCTGGATACCGCATTGTTGTTGGTCAAGCAGGAACGGTTGATGCTATTTATGAGCCATTGAACCTTAAGCCAAATCCAGCTAACGAAAATGTTACACTTTACGGAATTACTCCAGACATGAACATCACTTCTATTGAAGTGACAAACATGGAGGGTAAGGTTGTTCGTGCATTGAACATCGTTGGAAATTCGTTGGAAATCAACTTGAATGGTTTGAATAACGGTGTTTACTTCGTTGTTGTTAATCACGCCGGAGGAAAAGAAACGATCAAGTTCATCAAGAACTAATCAAATCTCAACATATTGAAAGGCTCCCTAGCGGGGGCCTTTTTTATGCATTTTACTTTTGCTTTCGTTGAAGATTGGGAGTAAAAATAAAGATGTGTTAATTATTTAACTTTGATTTGCATGTTGTTGTGCGAAGAATATCTTTGTTGTGTTAATTATTAAACATGGAAATAACACCCGAGATCAAACAGCGCTTAGAACTGTTAAATGACAAGTACACTGCGCTAGGTCAAGACTTGTTATCCTACCTTGATGGATTGCTGTATGCCGACGCTGTGAAGTATTGGGATTACATCGAACTCGATACACTTCTCAGCCTACAGAGGCCTCGAACAAGTATCCCTGACGAACGCATCTTTATCATTTACCACCAAATCACTGAGTTGTATTTCAAGATGGCCTTGCAGGAATTTGAACAGCTTGCCGATCACCCAGCAATTAACGCAGAGTTTTTCGTGGAGCGCGTTGGACGCATTAACCGCTACTTCGATGCGTTGATAACAAGTTTCGATGTGATGTCAAAAGGAATGGACCACAAGCAGTTTTTGCAGTTCCGTATGTCTCTTTTGCCGGCCAGTGGATTTCAATCGGCTCAATACCGCCTCATTGAAATGTACAGCACTGAATTTCTTCACCTCGTCAATAAAGACGTTCGCCATCAATTCACGAAAGAGTCAAGCATTGAATCGATGTATGAATTCATTTATTGGAAAGCTGGCGCTACCGAGATGGAAACAGGAAAAAAAACGTTGACCTTGATTCAATTCGAAGAACGTTACCAAGAAGAATTTATCAAACACGGAAATGCTTGCCGTCATCGCAACCTATGGCAAGTCTACAAGCGCTTAACACCAGAAGAGCAGAAGTCAGAAAAAGTCATTTCTACCCTTAGACATAACGACACAAATGTGAATATCAATTGGCCATTGGCACATTATAAATCAGCGGTGCGTTACTTGAGCCGTGACACTGATGATATTGCGGCGACTGGTGGAACAAACTGGCAAAAATATTTGCCTCCAAGATTTCAGAAACGCATTTTCTATCCAGAATTGTGGACAGCAGAAGAGCAGGAAGAATGGGGTAAGATCTGGGTGAACGGCGCGCTTAAATCATAGATTTTAGATTTTCAAGCAGGTCACTCATGGTCTCAAACATATAATCTGCCGCCACCAAGCGATGATCGGGATGGTGTGTTTTTTCTGGGATGCAAGCCACCTTCATCCGTGCGGCCTTGCCTGAGACAACTCCATTAAACGAGTCTTCCACCACCAAACATGCTGTCGCAGGAACATTCAAACGTTGGGCAGCAGTTAAATAGACAGCGGGGTGTGGCTTCCCGAACTCCTCGTGTTCCGCAGAAACGCACACTTGAAAGTATTTCTCTATAGCCAATGCCTGCAGCACAGTGGTAATCAGAATTTCATAAGAAGAGGTGGCTAACCCTACCTTCACCTTTTTCTCTTGAAGAAATTGAAGCGTTTCCACCACGCCAGGTAGAGGCGCAGCATTATCCTTAATCAACTCTACCATCCGCAGGACGATTTGAGTCTCCACCTCATGCGGTGTTACATCTTTCCATCCTTCATGTCCGTGCCAATACACCACAACCTCATCGAGACGTAAGCCAACTGTCTTTTGAAAATCCTGCTTGGTCAATTGAGAGCCGACACTTTGAAAAACTTCCTCCATGGCAATTTTCCACAAGGGTTCAGAGTCAATCAAGACACCATCCATGTCAAATAGTACAGCAGTAAAAGGAGAAATTTCATTCTTCATTCAAGAAGTATTTGGTCGTTATTTACTGACATGAACGCGCACTACCTCTATTCTTCGGTCGCTAACCTGCTCGATAATAAATGTGTGATCTTCCAGTGTAATGGTTTGACCGACTGACGGAATGCTTTCCACCTCATTCAAAATCAATCCGCCTAGAGTTTCATAGGACTCTGACTCAGGCAATTCTAAATCGTATTCTTCATTAAGATAATCGATGTCTGCTCGAGCAGAAAAACGGTATTCGTGCTCACTGATTTTTTCTTCTAGCCAATCTTCTTTATCGTGTTCATCCTCAATTTCACCAAAAATTTCTTCAATGACATCCTCGATCGTAATAATTCCAGCTGTACCACCATACTCATCCACAACTACTGAAATGTTCGACGATTTTTTCGTAAACATCTCTAGCAATTCTTTTCCCGGCAAAGCGGAAGGAACAAAAGATATAGGTATTAAAATTTGGCGAATAAGTGTAGGTTGTTTGAACATTTCAAACGAGTGAACATAGCCGATGATGTTGTCGATCGAATCCCTGTAAATGATAATTTTCGAAAGCCCTGTTTCTATAAATAAGTTACGCAAGTTCACGATATCATCATTGACTTCAAGAGCAATAATCTCCGTTCTAGGAATCATGCAATCACGCGCCTTAATGTTAGAAAAATCAAGCGCGTTTTGGAGAATTTGCATTTCATTTCCAAAGTCCTCCTCTTCATTTATTCGCTCAGAGAGTTCCTGGACATAGTTTTCAAGGTCTATTTTAGAGAAAACCTTTGCATTTTTGGATCGATCAACCCTTAAAATTCCCAACACTACTGTACTAAGCAGCAACACTACTTGCGTAGGAATGTAGAGAATGATGTAGATCATAAACATCGGGTAAGTAAACAATCGCAAGAAGCGGTTTGGGTTGAGTTGAACAACAGCTTTTGGCAGGAACTCCGCGGTGATTAATACAAGAAGTGTAGAAAGCGTAGTTTGAAGGAATAGGATCATTCCCTCACGTTGAATACCCCACGATTTTATAATTGGGTCCAAGAGCTCTGCGGCATACATCCCAAAAAGTACCAGTGCGATATTGTTCCCTAAAAGTAGAAATGCAATAAAGGTCGATTCGCGTCTATAAAAAATATCAATGGTATTTCCGAACAGTGTCCCCTTATTGCGTTCGAGTTCGACTTTTAGTCGATTTGACGCAAGAAATGCAATCTCCATTCCGGAGAAAAATGCCGAAAAAAGTAGTGAGATAAGTATTACAACGACCGATATGGAGGGGTCCATTTACAAATTTTCTTTACGCAAGATATAAAAAAGAAGGCTTACAAAACATCAAAACCAATGTCTTTGCGGAAATATGCGCCATCAAATTCGATGTTTTCAATTGCCCCATAGGATCGATTCAATGCCACTTCAAGGTTTTTACCATACGACGTAACAGCAATTACACGTCCTCCAGCCGTCAGCACTGCAGGTCCATCGGCCGACGTTCCCGCATGAAAAACTAGACTATCGGTTGGTGTATTCAGCCCATAAATGGTTTTTCCTTTTTCATACGCTTCAGGATATCCTCCCGATACCATCATCACTGTGGCCGCGCATTTTTCAGAGAACTGAATGTCTCTTTCAGACAATGTTCCTGTAGCTACACCTTCAAACAAATCCAACAAGTCAGAGCGCAAGCGTGGGATTACCACCTCTGTTTCTGGATCGCCCATGCGACAGTTGTATTCAATCACATAAGGCTCACCTTTGACATTGATCAATCCAAAGAAAATGAATCCTTTGTAGGGTATTTTATCGTTTTTCAATCCCTTAACTGTTGGGATAATGATTTGATTTTCAATTTTATCTAAGAACGTTGGATCAGCAAACGGCACTGGAGAAATGGCACCCATACCACCTGTATTTAATCCTGCATCGCCCTCACCAATGCGCTTGTAATCTTTGGCTTCAGGTAAAATTTTATAGGAGTCTCCGTCGGTAATTACAAACACAGAAAGTTCGATACCCTTCAAGAATTGTTCAATGACAACACGTGTGCTTGCTGCGCCAAATTTTGCGTCAGCCAACATCAGTTTCAATTCAGTTTTTGCTTCTTTCAGGTCCTCTAAAATCAACACACCCTTTCCTGCTGCAAGCCCATCTGCTTTCAATACATATGGCGGTTTCATCGCTTCCAAAAAGGCATAACCCTGTTCGAGCGTTTCCTTTGTGAAAGTAGCATACTTTGCTGTTGGGATGTTGTGGCGCGCCATGAATTGTTTCGCAAAATCTTTACTTCCCTCGAGCTGTGCGGCAAATTTTCCTGGACCAATTACAGGTACATTTTTCAGTTCTTCATCGGCCAAGAAGAAATCATGAATACCATTTACTAGCGGTTCTTCAGGTCCAACAACGACCATGTTTATTCTTTCTTTCAACACAAACTCACGAATTGCATTGAAATCATTTACAGCAATGGATACATTTTGACCATGCTGGCGAGTACCCGCGTTTCCTGGGGCAATAAACAATTCTTCCAACAAGGAGCTTTGAGCAATTTTCCAGGCGAAGGCATGCTCTCTTCCGCCATTTCCAAGTAGTAAAACCCTCATTTAGGTATTATTAGCAATATTTAAGTAGTGATTCAAACAATGCACGACCATCCTCATTGGCGAGGAAGCGATCTGCTGCGCGCTCTGGGTGGGGCATCATTCCGAAGACATTCTTCGTTTGATTGGTGATTCCGGCAATATTCATCAAGGCTCCATTCGGGTTGTCAGTAGCATTTACTACTGCATTCTCGTCGCAGTAATGAAACAACACCTGATCATGATCTACAATAGATTTTAAGGTGTCTTCCGCCGCGAAGAAACGTCCTTCACCGTGGGCAATAGGAATTTGATACGCTTTGTCCAACGAAAGTCCCTTGGTAAGTGCTGCTGTAGTTGAAACGGGCTTCAAAAACACATTTTTACAGATAAACTTCTGATTTGAATTATGTAAAAGCGCACCTTCCAAGAGTCCGGATTCAGTAAGAATTTGAAAACCGTTGCAGACACCAAGCACGTAACCACCTTTACCAGCATGTGCTACGACTTCATTCATAATGGGCGAAAAACGTGCAATTGCTCCTGACCGCAGGTAATCTCCATAAGAGAATCCACCAGGAAGAACTACAAAATCAACACCTTTCAAGTCTGTGTCCTTATGCCAAAGACGTTCTACTTTTTGTCCCATGATATCCTGAAGGACATACACCATGTCTTCATCACAGTTTGAACCGGGGAAGGTAACAACACCAAATTTCATCCGATTAAGCAATTTTAAAGTGGAAACGAACGGCCGTCCACTTGCATGCAAAACTACATAAATTGCGCGGGACAGAGGCCAGTTAAAGGAAAAATTTCAGGCAAGAATATCCGAAAGTAATATAAAAAAGAAATGCGGCCAAGCCCCCTAAAGTTGGGCTCGAAAAGGAGAATGGAAGAAAGAACGAGAGCGGAATCATCAAGAAACTAAAGCGTTCAATTTGTCCGTACATAAAGAAGTCAGCAACCCCAAAGAAGGCGCCTAACAAGACCAACCACCACAACATACTCACCAACTTTTTCAAGCGAATCGACGAGGTTTTCATGCGCGAACGAATACTGAGCAAACTCAATAAAAACAGAAGAGTAAAGAGAACTGCTGTTATCAAGAAGTCAGTCTGCTTGCTTGTGTAATCTGCCGCTTTGTCAATGAGTTTCAATACAATTTCAGTGTCCGACAACCATAAGTAAACCCCCGCATAAAGAAGTGGAATACCCATCCCAACAACGACCATCAATGCTTCGCGGAACACAAAAGGCCGTATTCTTCGCACCATGATGATCAAGAGTGGAGCAAGCAAAACCAAAGGAGGGTGAAATGTCGCTGCGCAGCCGGCCAAAAAAGAACTGTTAAACACATGCTTTCTTCCATCCTCATTCTGACGTAGAAGAAAAAGTTGAGAAATCATCCCGATCACAAAGGTGTGTGCTACTAAAAGGCCGTCAATCGAATAGGTTGCGTGGTAAAAGCTCATCATCACCACATACAACAGTGAGGGCATGTAACTGTTACGTTCAAAAAATTCGTTGGCGTTATAGATTGCGTTAATCGCTAAGGCGTTCAATACAATGAGTACGGCACCAGTAACTTCAAGAATTGATTCGGATAAGGGAATAGAAAACCCCCACATTCCAATATTTGTTTCGGCGTTGTGTGGGTAGTAATTGGTCAATTGATCCAATAGAAAATACCCCATCATGACGAAGGGAATCAGGAACAATACTGCTGTTCGGTTTCCTAAAAACAATTTAACCATGGCACGAAGATACGTATTGTCAACAAAGGGTTAAACGAAACTCCTTTTCATCTACTTAATTTTTACTTGGTTCTTACCTATTTTCACTTATATTTGCGACCACGTCCCACCTGCGGGAATGTTCAAAACCAAAATGCCATGTCACAGGAAAAAACAAGATATTCAGACGTAGAGTTAGCCGAGTTCAAAGAGCTAATTCAAACGAAGCTCAAAGAGGCGCAAGACGATTACGATTTGTTGAAAGGTTCACTCTCTCACAATGACGATCATGGAACTGATGATACAGGCCGCACGTTCAACATGATGGAGGATGGTTCTGACACCTTGTCGCGCGAGGAAGTAGCGCAATTGGCTGCTCGTCAAGAAAAATTTATTCAAAGCCTTCATGCAGCGCTAGTGCGCATTGAAAACAAGACATACGGTATTTGTCGCGTTACTGGGAAGTTAATCGCGAAAGAGCGCCTTCGCTTGGTGCCACATGCTACCATGAGTATTGACGCAAAAAACGCGCAAAACAAGTAAGCTGTGAGAAAAAATTTGTGGGTTGTTGGTGTATTGGTGCTTCTTATTTTATTGGCAGATCAATTCATAAAAATCTATATTAAAACCCACTTTTTCCCAACGGAATCGGTTCCTGTTTTTGGCGATTGGTTTGTGTTGGAATATGTCGAAAACCAAGGAATGGCCTTTGGCACCACCTTCGGAAATAAGATGTGGCACAAGTTGGCACTTAGTATTTTCAGAATCATTGCTATCGCTGGAATCGGTTACTATTGGTACAAACAGTCACAAGCCGGGGCCCGTCGGGAGTTTCTTGTCGCGGTAGGATTAATCTTCGCTGGCGCCACAGGCAACCTCATCGATTCGATGTGCTACGATTTCATTTTTCCGTTTGATCCATGTATCGGGTTTAATCAATTAGAAGGTTCTGGCGTGAAGGCAAAATGCTTTGAGAGCTTTATTGTTGAACAGCGCCACACTGGATTTTTAATGGGTAATGTGGTTGATATGTTTAAATTCCAAGCAACATGGCCAAAAGGAATGCCTTGGCTAGGTGGCTCTGAAGTGTTTCCAGCTATTTGGAATCTTGCAGACGCATCAATCACCATTGGTGTTGTAATGGTCTTTCTTCGTCAACGCACCTATTTTCCGAGCAACAAAACGGAGAAAAAACCAAGTTTTTTCAAGCGTCTTTTCCAGAAGAAAACAGAAGATTCAGCCAATTAGAAACGTGCCGTAATTCCCCCCATCACTTGGAAGATTTGTACCGGATGGTTATACCATCTGTAGTATCTCTGCGAAGCCAAGTTGTTGAATTGAATAAAGGCGGAGATGCGTTTGTTGTAGCGGTACTCCAAGCCAAGGTTGATGTCCGTAATCAATCCCATACTCTTTGCCAACTGTCCATTTTCCAATGTCACATCCGACTCCGTAGCGTCATATACCAATGCTTTTCGGCCTCCTTCAAAATTCACGTCTAAGTTCACGAGAAACTTATCGTACAAATTGTAGCTCCCACGAACGCCTGCCTGCCATTGCGGAAGATTCCACGCATAGGTGTTGTTCAACAATAAATACGAATAGTAGCGTCCAATAGCGTCTACTTTCAATTTCTCATTCAACTGATAGGAGACAGATCCTTCAATGGTTGTTTGATTCAAAGTGTCGTAGATCAACCCGAACTTATTCCCAACAGAGAATAGTGTGTCTGTAATAAAGAATGCCTTGTCTTTTACGCGTGCAAAGCTTGCATTCACATTGAAGCTGATACGGCTTGAAAGTGTTCCTTTGATTCCTCCATATACATCAATGCTCGTGTTTTCATTTCTCAATTGAAGGTTTGACAACACAAACTCGTTTTCATCTACCGTTGATCTAAATGTGCGTTGTTTCAATCCACCTCGAACCCCAACAAACGGAATAAATATGTCATTAAACAACGAGTATTTCAGTTCAGCGACAGGATAGAGATGCACCTTTGTCTGTGTGTGTGCATCGACGACAAAATCAAATCCAATGACCGCACGGAAACGGTTGTTCCAAAGTTGAGTTGTCACTGTTGGTTTAAGATTAACCACTGTATTGTTTACTACCAACCCAGAATCTGCTACAAATTGTAGGGTATCCGACAGTGTTCCGTAACGGTATCCATTGTAGCGCACATTCGCTTCTGCAGCAAATATTTCCCTTCCTTGGCGGTACCAACCCGAACCTCCAACTGCCACATAGTTTTCACTTCCTCTCCACGCGCTTAACGAATCTGAAGGCTTTTTCGAGTTAAAGTGATTGTAAGCCACATTGATTTTGTAGTTCAACGTCGCGCTATCTTTTTTATGTGAATCGAAGGAAAAAACACCTCCCACGTCTTGGTAACGTTGTGCCGTTGTGCTGCGATCTACAGAGTCGGTAGGGATTTGCCATCCATAATAATGTAATCCTTGGTTGTTGTAATGCACATCTCCACGAAGTGAATAACTCTTCTCGTTGATTGCTCCAAACACATTGGCGCGCGTACGGTCGAATTGCGCTGGCGCGTACCCAGTAAAGTTGCCATATGAACTGAGGTGTTTGGCGTGCACGCCATAAACATATTTGCGCGAACGTTTCGAATCGAAGTACACCTCACCAAGTGGCATCAACTCAGAACCTATACCCAACTTCACATACGTAGAATACAATTGCTGCAATTTCGGCGCAACTTTGATAGTAACAGCTTTGATCGTATCTAACTCAATGGATGTAGGAAAGCGCAATGACAACAGAGGATATTGCTGTACTTGTGTTCCAATCATTGTGTCAATGATAGAAGGATTCATGCTGATACGGTACGCCGGTGGAATATCTCTATTTCCAACTCCATTAATGATCACCAAGTCACCCTGTGAAAAAGACAGTAATGGCAAGAATGCGGCAAGTATGGCTATAACTCTTTTCGTTCTCATTTTAATTCATTTCAATGATTGTTTCACCTTCCGGCGTGACGATTTTCGGCTGATTCTTCAATTGTTGGATCTCCTGCATCAACAAGTTTGCCTCATTCAAAATTCCATCATCCTTTGTTTTGTAGTGATTGATGACAGAGTTAAGCGTGCGCTCAGCTTGGAACAAATCATCCGTCGCCATTTGCACGCGTGACTGAAGAATGAGTGCTTTTGCCGTCCAATAGTTGTAGCTTGGCTTCATTTTTAGTAATTCGCGAATGGTTTTATCGGAATTGACATAATCTTGTTTTGCATAATGTATTTCCGCAATGAGGTATTTCGCTTCAGCGGCTGTCGCAGTGGTTGTGTTTTTTACCAACCAGTCGAAGTGAGGAAGCGCCAAATCATAATTCTTCACTTCATAACTTGATACACCCGCTACATATTCTCCTTCTAGACGAATGGTATTGTTGATTCCTGTATTCTCAAGTACCAAGGTAGCCTTATCGTAGGCTTTCGACCAAATTTCGGTGATGAAATAGCTACGCATCAAACCGAGCCGTGCTGAAAATACCGTTGATGGCTTTGAGCTGATTGATTCCACTCTTTCGTAGAAAGGAATTGCTTCTACGTAACGTTCACTGTTGTAATAAATCTGTGCGGCACGCGACGCTGCATACTCTGTATATGAGTTGTTTGGTCCTTCTAGACACTCCGCATACGCCTTCACTGCATTTTCCTTGTCATTCAAAGAGAAGTATGAGTTCCCTAAAAAGAACTTCGCGTCCACGGAGAATCGTCCCGCTGGAAATTTATCCAAGTACTTCTTAAACAATGGAATAGACTCTGCAAATAAACTGTCCTTGTACGCTTCAACTGCTGGAGAGTAATACAAACCCTCTTGTTCTTCGATTGAAATGTTCGCACAAGAATATTGAGTTGCGATATCACTTACTTTTTCCGGTTGACGCAATGCAGCATATATATCCATGAGTCCACGAACAGATTTCTCACAAACCGTTCTATCCTCACCGTGCTCTGTTAAAATTTGCTTGTACTCCAACTCCGATTGACGGAAATCGTGCTTTTTAAAATGAATATCAGCGCGTTCAATACGACAATCAACCACCAAGTCCGAGTTTGGATATTCATCCATGATTCGTCTTAAATACATTTCAGCTTTGTCGAACTGCTCTTTTGATTTATAAGTCAAGGCGACATCATACAAGCTCTTTAACGTATATTTCGAATCCTTATGGTTGGAAAGAATATCCAACAAACGCGCTGCTTTCAAGTCATCATTCCCCATGTATCCATAAGCCCTTGCCATGTAGAACAGCGCTTGATCTTCGTAACCTGAAGCCAAACGAACGACCTCTTGATAACTTTTCACTGCCAACTCATCCTGTTTTGTGGCAAAATAACCGTCTCCAACGCGCATGTAGGCATCAGACAATTTGCGTTTGTCTTTCACTGACGATTGACAATAGATTCGGAAAGCATCTGTCGATTGAGTGATGTCGTTCTTTTTCAAGTAGGCATAACCCATGTTGTAATATGCATCTGCTTTCAGTCCACTCGACTGTGCGGCGGGCATCGAGATAAATTCGCGGTAACCTTTAATGGCTTTGTCCATGTCGTCCAAACGGAAATGCGCATCTGACGCCCAAAAACGTGCTTTGGCCGAAATGGCTGCATCAACTGGATATTGATTTACACGTTCAAACATGGTTAACGCACTTTTCAAATCTCCCTTTTGGAAATAATCAACCCCATAGTTAAATGCAACCAACTGATAAACCGTTTTCAAACGACTGTCTTTGTTTGGTAACTTATCTAACGATTCAAGCGCTTTAGCATAATTGTTTGTCGAGGAGTAGACATTCACGAGGTACTGATTTACCTCATCCCGACGTTTTGAGTCCGGAAATTCAGTCAAGAACGATTCGAAAGCTTCAACAGCATCATTAAATGGATTGATGTCTAGCTTATACGACAGCACCGCTAAGTTTTAAAGGGCATCCTCTTGAATTTTTGGATCAACATTGATGGCTGCTGCTGCGCCAAAGGCTGAACGTGCAGACGCCAAGTTGTTCTGTTTCATGCGCGATTCTGCTGTATGGTACAGCGCCACTTGTGCTAAACTGTCCTTTTTACCATTCGCCACACGGTCAAACATTCTCGCAGCCTTATCGTACAGGCCAGAACGGTAGCAAGCATAGCCCAACTGGTAATCATCATCTCGGGTGGTTTGTGCGTTTTTATTGTATGCCTCAAGGTATGGCACCGCTTCTGAAAATTTGTTTAGGCGGTAATAGGAGTCACCTACCAAGTGATTCATATCGTTTTGATTGAACACCTTTGAGGTGTCCATTACACTAGGGGCAATGTCAATGACCTTTTCGTACTCACGCTGTAAGTAATAAATTTGAGCCAAGTAATATGGGGCGATAGATGAAAATTGTGTCGTTTTCATCAACGTTAAAAAGCCTTTCTCAGCTACTGGATAACCCTCATTCATGTAAGCGATGTGAGAATAAAAATACAACGCGGGGGTGCTATATTGGGTTGAATCGTCTTTAATGTCGTGAAATGCACTTCTCGCTGCGTCGTAGTTCTTCTCTTGAAAATTGGCATAACCCAGCTTAAATAAAAACTCAGATTGGTTATCAGTTGAAACATCCTTTACACTCAACTTATTGAACCAAATCAATGCTTCGTTAAAATCACTTTTGTGATAGAAAAACTTCCCTAGGCGGAAAAAGATTTCTTTGTGATAAATACTTTCTGGATAGTCTGCATTGAATTTTTCCAGTAGTGCGACTGCGTCATTATTGGAAAGCTCCAATGCAGAAATACCTTCATAATACCTTGCCTTGACATACATAGGGTCGTTTGGTTTACCGAGTTGATCGATAAACGCACGAAACTCCATACGCGCCGCTGCAAACTGCTCTTTTTCGTACAATTCTTCCGCACGGTAAAAGCCCGCATATTCACTGTTGTATTTTTCTGAAGTCTGTGCAAAAACGGTAATGTTGACGCACAAACCAAGAATGATCAGAAGCCTGGTCATAAGATGTGTATTTAAGCTAGTAAAATTACTCCGGTCGCATTCGGTTACAGATAGCTTTTCTAAAAGTTTTACACTTGATTCTGTTAAGATAATTTTTCGTGGAGCGCCAAGAAAATAGTGTGATTTAAGACCTTTACATCAAATATTGTCCATGGAAAAAGTCATTGAAATCAAAAACGGTATCATTCGTCAACAAAACACAACCATACTTTCAGATCTAGAATTCAGCGTGGGTCCTCAAGACTTTGTGTATTTGATTGGCCGGACAGGAAGCGGGAAAAGTACCTTACTCAAGGCTATTTACGGTGAGTTGCCGCTTAGCGAGGGGACAGGCACCGTGGCAGGATTTGACTTATTGCACCTAAAAAAGAAAGATGTTCCCATGCTTCGTCGTAAGATTGGCATTGTATTTCAGGACTTTCAATTGCTGACCGACCGCACCGTAATGGACAACTTACTCTTCGTGCTTGGTGCCACAGGATGGTCCGATAAAACACTGATGCAAAAGCGCGCGATGTCGGTGTTGCAGCTGGTGGGAATCGAAAAGAAAGCCAATACCATGCCTCATGCCCTATCTGGTGGGGAACAACAACGTATTTCTATCGCGCGTGCATTGTTGAACAAACCCGCATTAATTTTGGCCGATGAACCCACAGGAAACCTTGACCCCGAAACATCTGAAGATATCATGCATTTGTTGATCGCCGTAGCCAAGGAAGAAGGTTCAGCAGTGCTAATGGCCACACATGATATGAACATGGTCAATAAATTCCCTGGAAGAGTTGTTCGCGTGGAAGAGGGGATGCTTGTTGAGGAATAGATGGTTGTAATTAGACAAAAGACCCGCTGCGCTGAAAGACAAAAGACCGCTGCGCTAAAGGACTTAATTGAGCTTCGGACGCTCTCGCTCTCATTCTCACTCTGAACTTTGTGCCGTGCGCTAGAGGACTTAATAGAACTTCGAATTGTTTAGATTGAATCTCGTAATTCGTGGCATCGAGAACCTCAGCCACCAAATTCGTGACTCGTAATTAGTAACTAAGAAGTTGGTTTCTTAAAGCTTACCTCGAACAACTTCGGCCATTTCTTGCCCGTCATGTACCACTTTTTCGTCGCTGGGTTGTAGGCAATTCCATTGAGCACATCACCATTTCCTCGTCCTTGACGAACAAGCTCAGTTGCATCGAGTTCCGCCACGACCTTTCCATTGTTTGGATCAATCACCGCCACTTTGTTGGTCATCCAGACATTCGCATAAATCAATCCGTCGACATATTCCAGCTCGTTCAATTTAGTCACTGGGCCTTGGTGTGTGTACACTTCAATGGTGCGCGTAATGGCAAATGTTTCTGGATTTCGGAATGTGATGCGCTCGGTACCGTCTGACATAATCAATGACTTGCCATCGTTGCACAAGCCCCATCCCTCACCAGAATATTTTATATCTTTCATCAAGGTCAAATCCGATTGTTTGTACACAAAACACGTTTGCTCCTGCCATGTGATTTGATAAATCTTCCCGTTTAAAATGGTGATGCCTTCGCCGAAGTAATTGCCGTCCAAGCCCATAGATTTGACAATTTTACCGCTGGATAGGTTCACTTGAGCCAAGATACTTTCTCCTCGGTTGCCTGTTCCTTCGTACAACTGGCCATTACTGAATTCCAATCCCTGTGTAAAGCTTGTAACCTCATGCGGATAGTCGCGTGTAATTTCAGCAATCCAAATCTCAGGAACGACATCAGAAAGAACACGAATGATACGCTTGTCGGATGACTTGCTGCCATCTTTCAACGTTGCCACCAACTCCACTTGACGTGCACCAAGACCGTAAAAACCGGCTTTCAGTTGGTAGGTAATCTTCTTTTTGGGAGAAGACCAGCTGGCGAATGTGCTGTCGTTGTATATTAACTCCAACGTCTCCACGTCTGGGTTATTGACTACGATTTCAATCGCCACTTTTTCATCCCAGCGAGTTGCGAGGTTGTCGTCAAAAGCAAAAGCAGCAGGTAGTTCTGAATTTGAATCATCTGTCGATGAAGGTGCGCATGAACGAAAAACCATCGCTCCAGCAAATGCGATGATCAAGCCAATGATCAGGTACTTTTTCATGTTAGTGACTTAAGATTTTTGCCATTTCCCCAGCGTCGATGTCTCCATGTGTTGCTGTGTATATAACTTCACCGTTGCGCAACAGAATGGCTTGTGGTGATTGATGAACGATATTGGTTTTTGTAGCAATTTCATTGGACACATCGCGATGATTGAGCAGATCAATAAAATAAAGATCGCACTCTTCTGGCGCCAATGACCATCGCTGTTCAAGACGACTAAGCGCCATAATGGAAATGCTGCAACGCGTGCTGTGCTTGAAAAAAAGTGCTGGTCGTTCGGTTGATTCCAAGGCATTCGTTAGTGCCTCAATGTTTGTAAGTGGAATCCATGGAAGTGATTTTTCCTCCGCCGATGAATTTGAAAACCATCCCATAACTTATACGCCGGGTGTGAATTGTTTCAAGAAACGCACATCATTTTCTGAATAAAGGCGAAGATCGCTGACCTTAAACTTCAACTGTGCAATGCGTTCTACTCCCATTCCGAAAGCAAAACCTGTATAAACTTCAGGATCTATACCGCATGACTTCAACACATTCGGGTCGACCATTCCACATCCAAGAATTTCTAACCAACCGGAATATTTGCACACATTACATCCCTCTGCGTTGCAGATTGAACAGGATACATCTACTTCAGCACTTGGTTCTGTGAAAGGAAAATAAGAGGGGCGCAGGCGAATTTGTGCTTTTTCACCGAACATTTCTTTGGCAAAATAAAGGAGCGTCTGCTTCAAGTCCGCGAAGGATACATTTTTATCGATGTACAAGCCTTCCACTTGATGAAAGAAGCAATGCGCACGGGCAGAAATGGCCTCGTTGCGGTACACCCTTCCTGGTGATATCGTGCGAATTGGCGGAGTGCTGTTTTCCATAACTCGCACTTGGACCGAGCTTGTGTGTGTACGCAGTGCCATTTCTTTTTCACCCTTTTCAATAAAAAAAGTGTCCTGCATATCTCTAGCGGGATGTTCAGGCGGAAAATTTAACGCCGAGAAATTGTGCCAGTCATCTTCGATTTCTGGTCCTTCAGAAACCTCGTATCCGATGCGTGAAAAAATTGAAATGATCTCATTGCGCACTAGTGATAGCGGGTGATGCGCTCCAATACCCGAATCTTCCGCAGGACGAGAGAGGTCAATGCGCTCACTGGTCGTTTGTTGCGATGCCAGTTGCTCCTTAAATAGTTCAAGTTTAGATTCTGCCTTGATTTTAAGGTCATTCAGCAATCGTCCTACTTCCTTTTTCTCCTCGTTGGGCACAGTTTTTAAGGATGAAAATAACTCCTTCACCACGCCTTTTGATCCTAAGAAATGAATCCTGAACTCTTCAAGTGTTGCTGTATTCGTTATTGAATACGCCTCGATCTGTCCAGCCAGCTCGTCAATATATTCTTTCATTCGATTGGCTTATTTTTTAAGTTTTTGGGCTGCCATGTAACTTTTTGGTGCCTTAACTTGTTTGAAACAGCACAACGAAGGTACGAATTAAGGGCTACAATAGTATTGCATATGCTTAAAATTAGTTTATCTTTGGGGCGCATGTGCACACTTAAATGAAGACAAAAGTGAAAAAAGCGATTTTATTTTTTGGGTTGATTTTGGTTTCCGTGATGTTTTCCGGATGTCAAAACAATGACCCTTCAGTGCTTAAAATATTCGTTCGTTCATCTAGCAACGAATTGGTGAACGGGGCACAAGTTGTAATTGTTGGCGATATCAATTCAAATCCTGCAACCTTGGCTTATGTGGACACATTGGCAACAAACGCTTCTGGATTTGTTGAGTTCAACATGGATGAGTACTTTACTATGGCTGGCGAAGGCAACACAACTGGTTATTTTGACGTCATTGTGAAGAACGGCTTGAAAACAGGAACAGAATATGTGCGTTGTCGTTCACATATAACTACGGTTCAGACTGTCTTTTTAATGAATTAAAACCTATACCTATGCATACGTTCACTCGATTTGGTTTAATTACCGCTGTTGCTTTCCTTGGGGTATTTTTCTCTTCAGGTTGCCGCAAGAAGAAAGATACAATAGCAATTATTTACGTTCGTGACATTGCGAATCAACTTGTTCCTGGTGCACAAGTCGTTCTTTATGGTCAATCAACGATCAATCAACCTGCAAACGTAGTATTGTACGATACAACACTAACAAACACGGCGGGCGAAGCAAAATTTAATTTCGATGATGTGTATCAGCTTGGTCAGGCGGGTGTTGCGGTGTTGAATATCGAAGCAACTTTTGGTGCTGCCTCAGGTGAGGGAATCATCAAAGTCGAACAAGAAGTAACTTCCGAAGAGACTGTCTTTATTCAGTAATTTTCAGATCACCACATATTGAAATACCTCGATTTTGTCGGGGTTTTTTCATGTTATGGTGTGTACTTCCTTCATCAACCATCGGTTCGCCATGCATTCGTAAGTACAACTGAATCAAGGCCACCACATCCTTTTCGCAGTATTGTCTGATGCGGGTCACATTTTCCTCTTCATAATACACGCGCGCCACGTCTGCTCCTGAGATATCGTCCTTTGAGGTAGGTATACCAAACACATGGCACAAGAGTGCAAGAGAAGTATAGGCTTTGTAATCTCCGAACTTCCATAATTCCATAGTGTCGATGTGTGCAATTTCCCAAGGCTTTTTCCCAGCAATATCCAACATACGAGGTAAGGGCAACCCATTGATGAGCATGCGTCGACAGATATAAGGGAAATCGAACTCCTTGGCGTTGTGGCCACAGAGCAAATAGAAATCGTCGTCTGAGATGAACTTAGCAAACTTACTCAGCAATGTTTCTTCGTCCTCGTGGACAAATGATTTGATGGTGATTTGCCTTCCTGTACGTTGGTCGTTGAGGTACCCAATAGAAACACAAACGATCTTTCCAAACTCAGCATAAATTCCAGCCCTTTCCGCATAAAGTTGTTCATAGGATTTATCTTCAGAATGAAGGAAGCGTGTTTTCGCTTCAAAGAGGGCTTGAACGTTTTCTTCAAGATCTTTGAATTGATAGGTTTGAGGGACTGTTTCGATGTCGAGAAACAAGATTTTGTCGAGAGTGGTTTTTTCGCGCATATTCTAATGTTTGGTACTTGAAGATAGGAAAATAATTGGAGAATCGGTGGAAAAAAGGCAATTTTGCTGAAACACGGCGCTCATTATGGCTGAAGACCTCATTAAAATAAACGGAACCAAAAAGGAACAATACACCGCATTGATGCCCCAGATTAAGGCATTGATGAGTGGAGAGTCGGATGCCATCGCCAACATGGCCAACTGCTGTGCGGCATTGCACGAAACCTTTTCGTGGCTTTGGGTTGGGTTTTACATCGTTAAAGGTGATGAGCTCGTTCTCGGTCCTTTTCAAGGTCCTGTTGCGTGCACCCGTATTGCCTATGGTAAGGGTGTGTGCGGCGCGGCATGGAAAGAAGAAAAAGCAATCCTCGTCCCTGACGTTGAAGAATTCCCTGGGCACATTGCCTGCAGTTCACGATCTAAAAGTGAAGTAGTAATTCCCGTTTTTAAAAACGGAAAGGTAATCGCAATACTCGATGTTGACAGCGAGACATTGAGCGCTTTTGATGATACAGATGTCACTTTTTTGACTGAACTTTGCACATGGATTTCCGACTGTTTATAATTTTTGTCGTACTGCTTAGCTCCTGCGCTCAGGTAGGCACGATTACAGGAGGAGAAAAAGACACGGTCGCACCCAATCCGACGCAAACGATTCCTGAAAATGGTTCAGTAGAATTCAATCAGAAATCTTTCACGATGGACTTCGACGAATTCATTCAATTGAATAGTCCATTGCAAACCATGAGCATTGTTCCGGGTGGCATCAAGCTCGACGCACAACTCAACAAGAAGCTGGTTACTGTTACGCTTGAGGGAGACTTCAAGCCGAACACCACCTATGTGATTTCATTCAACGGAACCATCAAAGACGTCACTGAAGGCAATGATTCATTGCTTCAATATGTGTTTTCCACAGGCACTAGCATCGATTCTGCTGAGTTCTGTGTAAACGTTACCGATGCCTGGACCCTCGCACCATTGGATAAAATTGTTGTTGGCTTGTTTACCGACACGAACGAGGTAAGTCCATACTATTTCGCCAAGACAGGGAAGGATGGGATGGCGCGATTTCGCTATCTACGGAATGGAAAATATGTAGTTCGCGCATTTGAAGATATGAATGGCGACTTAAGTATTCAACCACAGGAGCGCTGTGGGTTTTCTTCCGATACGGCAAACATTCAAGCGGGAGACATTGACACTGCAGCTGTTCGTGTGTTCAACCCAATCTCAAAAAGAAAGGTGAATAC
>JAJTDQ010000060.1 GCA_021300505.1 Cryomorphaceae bacterium | reverse complement strand
CAGGACCGTTTGTCGGCAATATCACCCAGGTGATTTACGCAGGATTCAATTCATCACAAAACAACAACAATTGCAATTTAGGTAATTATCCAACGTCGATAACCGGTGTTCCCGCTGGAATCACAACAATAAATCCAGCGATGAATCCCCCATCAGTGGGCTACACACCTGCGCATGGAAATGGCTCCGGACCTTGGGGAGGTGGGATGCTCGGCGTTGCTGGTTTATGTGATACCTTGACAAATGCCGGCGGTGGCAATACTCCCGATGAGGTTGTCTATTATTTTCTGAATGCAACAGGAGGAATCTTGCGTTTTCACCAAACGCAATACAACTGCTGGATCAATCAAACGGTAAATGTTTCGGCTGGGGGAAATTGCTGTATCCTACCACCAAATGCCAATCCATGTGCAAATCCTGTCTCGCCATCCTTTACCCAAGTAGCACCGATTTGCTCGGGTGGAAATTTCACTCTTCCTACAACTTCCAACAATGGAATAGCAGGAACTTGGTCACCAGCAATAAATAACTCAGCAACAACGACCTACACATTTATTCCGGCCGCAGGGCAATGCGCGAGTACAACAACGATGACGGTCAATGTCAATCCTTCAACAACGCCAACATTCACCACGTGGGGACCTTATTGCCAGAATGAGATCTTGATTCAAGTCATGTTGCCAACAACCTCAAATGAAGGAATAATAGGCACCTGGAATCCGGGAATGGTGTCAACTGCTGTTTCGGGGAACATTGTCCATACCTTCACCCCCAATCCTGGACAATGCGCAAATTCTACAACAATGACTGTCGTAGTGAATGCAGCTGCATTGCCAATCTTTAGTCAGATCAGCCCCATTTGTGAAGGGCAGTCATTCACGCTGCAAAGTACGTCAAACAATGGAGTACAAGGAAACTGGACGCCATCGTTGAACACGACAAATACCACCACGTATACATTTACACCGAATTCGAATCAGTGCGCAAATCCGACAACGATGACAGTCACTGTAAATACACCTACGCCGCCAACATTTAGTCAGATTAGCCCAATTTGTGAAGGACAGACATTCACACTTCCAACAACTTCTAACAATGGAGTAATAGGAAGCTGGTCACCAGCATTAAATACCTCAAGCACAACAACCTATACCTTTACACCTAATTCTGGTCAATGTGCCACGACAACGGATTTAACCATTCAAGTGAATCCAGCGCCTGTAGTCAGTGTACTTCCATCAAATCCGATCATTGCTCTCGGGGGTTCCATTCAGTTATCTGCGAATGGTGCAAACACCTATTCTTGGTCAAATGCGTCTACCTTAAGTTGTGTTGCCTGTCCAAATCCGATCGCGAATCCATTCTCTACGACAACGTATGTGCTAACGGGCACAACTGCCAATGGCTGCAGTGATGCAGCTTCCGTTACGGTGATTGTTCTTGGCGAATGCAATGAAGTGTTTATTCCCACGCGCTTTTCTCCAAATGAAAGTGGTCCATCAGCGAACGATGCGTTTCGCATTTTTGGGAATTGCATTCAAACCATGAAAATCTCGGTGTACAACCGCTGGGGGGAATGCGTGTTTGAGTCGATAAATCAGGCGGAAACCTGGGATGGCACATTCAACGGTAAACCCTTAAACAGCGGTGCCTACGTGTATACCTTTAGCGCAACCTTATTCGATGGGACACAAGTCAATACTTCTGGATCTATAGAAATTGTCCGTTAATACTGTTCGACTCTTTTTAAGTATCTAAAACAAACACTTTTCCCTTTTGTTTGTAGCATTAAGCCATCATTACGGCAAGAAAAATAAAAGTTATTGTACTTTGTAATATAATTAAAAAATAATTTACTTTTACGAACAACTAAACGAATGCTATGATCAATAAAACGCTGTTAATCTTCATCGGCTGTTGCATTTCGCTCTTTTCATTTTCGCAAAGTATCACTATTACAGGTACGGTGAAAACGGAAAAGAAAGAAAGTATGCCCTACGTGAGTGTGAAAGTCAAAGGCCAGAATACTGGTGTATTGACAGATGCCAATGGAAAGTATTCCATTAAAGCGACGGACACAACAAATCTTACCCTCATCTTTTCGTTCTCTGGCTTTATGAAGCAAGAGGTGCTCGTGAATAAACGAACACTTATTGACGTGGTCATGATAAAAGATGCTCAAGAAATTGAGGAGATGGTTGTTGTCGGTTATGGGGAGGCTTCAAGCAAGGAGGTAACTGGTGCAACAGGAAAAGTCAATGGGGATGATGTAGAGAAATTGAATCTTTCACGAATGGACCAGGCCTTGCAAGGTCAAGTTTCAGGGGTGACGATTAGTACGAACTCAGGTTCACCGGGTGGTTCATCGAATATTCGTATTCGTGGACTTTCGACGTTTGGTGACAATGACCCATTGATCTTGGTGGATGGCGTTGTATACGATTCAGAAGGATTGAATGCATTGAACCCATCAGACATTAAATCAATTAACGTATTGAAAGATGCAACCGCTGGAATCTATGGTGTTCGCGCGGCAAATGGGGTAATCATCGTTGAAACGAAAAATGGTAAAATCAATAGCAAGCCAACAGTAGAATACAACGGGTACTATGGAATCCAGCAAACATCGCGTAAACTTGATTTGTTGAATGCGCGTGAATATGCTGTCATTAAAAATGAGATGTTCGCCGCCGGAGGACAAACACCACCGTTCAACAACACAAACTTGGGTGTTGGTACAAACTGGCAGGATTCAATCTTCCAAACATCACCAGTGCAAAGCCACAACATCAGCATGAGTGGAGGTACCTTCAACACGAAATACTCCATTGGTCTAGGATATTACAATCAAGACGGAATCGTTGGTGGCGACAAAGCAAACTTCTCGCGTTACAATGCACGTTTAAACTTAAGCACGGATTTGACATCAAAATTGAAGTTGAATTCTGTGTTGCTTTTTTCTTCGGACAGTCGCAGTACATTGCCAGAAAATGGTCTTGGATCGGTGTTGTACAATACAATCAATGCATTTCCAAATGAGCCTGTTCGCATGGCTGATGGTAGTTACTCGTATTTAGCTCAGGTGAACGATATTATCAATCCTGTAGCGCAAATTGAAAATCAGTACAACTGGAACACTGCGAATAAGTTCGTTGGTAAAGAGGAATTTGTATATGATATCAACGAGCATTTCACCTTTACGAACCGTTTGAACTTCAACTATGCGATTGTAGATACGAAAGTATTCTCTCCATTGGTGTGGTACGGTGAAGGGAAGTATGCAAATACAGCGTTGAATGCAGATTTGGAGTCACCACTTGTTGAAATCTCTGATGGTGTGTTCTTGAAACGTGGCGCTGCTGTCTATGAGGAGCGTTCAACATTCCTTGATTTGACGTACGAAAGTTTCATGAATTATGACCAGACGTTTGCATCCGTTCACCGTGTGAAGGGTACATTGGGAGTTTCGGCATTCCAACGTTCTGGACGTTCTTTAAACGGGGTTGCGTATAACATTCCGAACAACTCATTGGAGTATGCAGACATTTCAGCAAATACGGCTGAGGGAGGATTCTTGAACAATACTGGTTCTTATGAGTTTCAAGAGCGCTTGTTATCAGCGTTCCTTCGTGCAGAATATGCGTACGACAGCCGCTATTTGGTGTCATTCATTTTGCGTCGTGATGGTTCGAGCAAGTTTGGTGAAAACAACCGTTATGGTTTTTTCCCAACGGCTTCAGTAGCATGGTTGGTATCTGATGAGAAGTTTTACAACGTGAAGTTCATCGACTACATGAAATTGCGATTGAGCTTTGGGGTATCTGGTAATGACCAAATTCCAAACTTTGCCTACCGCGCATTGTTGAATGGTGAGGGAGTGTATGTTTTTGATGATGTCATCACACAAGGGGTCGCTATCGGACGCCCTTCGAATCCTGACTTGAAATGGGAAACAACACGTCAATTCAATGCAGGAGTGGACATGACATTCTGGAAGAAATTGGACTTGACAACAAACTACTTCATCAAAAACACCTACGACTTGCTTTTCCAACCAGAGGTTACTGCCATTCTCGGTTCGTATGGTCCAGGTGGATATCCGCCAATCATCAATGCGGGTGATGTATCCAACAAAGGATTGGAAATTGAGATGGGCTATCATACAGATAAGAAAAAAGCATTGTCTGCTGACTTAAGTGTGAACTTTACAACAATCGCCAACAAGGTACGCAGTGTGCCGAATGGTGTTGATTATATCCCAGGGGCAAGCTTTGGTGTAGGTGGTGATATTGCTACACGCTTTCAAGAAGGGTATGAGATTGGCTACTTCTTTGGATACCAAATGGAAGGAATCTATCAAACACAAGAAGAAATTGACAATGCACCTGTGACTCAAGATGGCGCACAGCCAGGAGACATCAAATTTGTCGATGTCAATGGTGATGGAAAAATTAGCTTTTCAGATGATTCAGATAAAACATACTTAGGTTCACCAATTCCTGATTTCACCATGGGATTCTCATTCACTGTGAAATACAAGGCCTTTGACTTAGGTGGTACAATCTACTCGTCAGTGGGACAAGAAATTATCCGTAACTACGAGCGTCAGCAACCTTATGCGAATCAGTTGGCGTATGTGATTGACCGTTGGACAGGACCAGGATCTTCATACACAGATCCACGCTTGACAACAGGTGCAACCCGTAACACGCTATTTTCCTCCTACTATGTGGAAGATGGTTCATTCATTCGCTTGAGAAACTTGCAAGTTGGATTCAATGTTCCGTCGAAATGGTTGAAGAAATTCAAGATTGAATCATTGAGAATTTATGGGGTTGCAAACAACCTTGTAACCTTAACAAAATACCGTGGATTTGACCCAGACATCAGCTCAGGAAGCGTGCTTTCAGCAGGTGTAGATTACGGATTCTATCCGCAGGCACGAACATTCATGGGTGGTATACAATTAAAATTTTAAACGATGAGAAAAATAAATTTCTATCTGTTTTTGCTCATAGCAACAGTTATGCTTACATCTACGGGATGTAAAAAATTCTTAGCTGTTGATCCTCCCTATACACAAGATGCGGAGAACTTCTTCGAGACGCAGGAAGATTATGAGCGTGCTTTGACTGGAGCCTACGACTTGCTTCAAGCATCATTCTTGACGGTGTGGATCGGTGAGATTGCTTCTGACAATGCGATTGCAGGAGGTGAAAGTGTGAATGACTCACAAGGTTTGCATCAAATTGATGACATGACGCATGGTGGTGTGAACAATGAATTGCGTAATGTTCTTCGTTGGAATTACGCAGGAGTAACACGCGCAAATTACATTCTTGAAAATCAAAACAATATTGATTTTGTTGGAAAAGATAAAATCATTGCAGAGGCTCGTTTCCTTCGCGCATACTTCTACTTCGAGTTGGTTAAATTTTTCGGAGATGTCCCGTTGATTATTGACAAGCGCATCGGGATCGAAGAAGCAACAAAAATCCCGCGTTCACCGAAGTCTGAAGTGTACGCGCAAATCGAAGAAGATTTGACATATGCCGCATCGATTTTGGGACCAGTGGCACCACAAAAAGGCCGTGCGACAAAAGGTGCTGCG
Organism: Cryomorphaceae bacterium; assembly: GCA_021300505.1. Taxonomy (GTDB): domain Bacteria; phylum Bacteroidota; class Bacteroidia; order Flavobacteriales_D; family Crocinitomicaceae; genus M0103. Next base: position 3,582 of record JAJTDQ010000060.1, on the reverse strand, counting down.
CTTTCTCTCTTGGGTAAAGCTTATTTGTACCAGAATAAATTTGTCCAAGCAGCAGCAACGTTTGATCAAGTCATTACAAGTGGTGTTTACAGCTTGTATCCTGACTACGAACAGTTGTTCTCTGCGTCAAATGAAAACAATAGCGAAACCGTTTTCGATGTTGAATATACAGGACTTGAAGGAGGTAGCTATGGTTGTTTAATCTGTTTGGAAGGAAATGCTGCAGTTGGATTTCAAGGAATTCGCCAGTACAATGGTCCAGTTTACGGAGATGGAAATAGCTACAACTTGCCAACGCAAGCGTGTTACGATGCTTTCTCGCCAATTGATCCACGCAGAGGATTCTCTATCTTGGATATTGATGCATTCATCGCAGCACAACCGAATCCTGAAGACATCACTTACGCGATTGGCGCTGGTGGACACACAGGATTCTACAACAACAAGTACATAAAACGTCAAGGTGAAATCGGTTTGCCTGACAACGACTTGACAAGCCCTGTGAACTACCGTGTGATTCGCTATGCCGATGTCCTATTGATGGCAGCTGAAGCACATTACAAAAATGGTAACACGGCGTATGCGCAACAGTTGGTGAATCAAGTTCGCGTTCGCGCAGGAGTACCTGGAATTCCTGTGAACTCGATCGAGGTGATCTATAAAGAGCGTCGCTTTGAACTTTCAGGCGAAGGACACCGTTTCTTCGATCTTGTACGCACAGGCCAAGCTGCTCAGTTCATCGATGGTTTCCAAGTTGGAAAGCACGAATTGTTCCCAATACCTCAAGTTGAAATTGACTTGGTTGGTGGCAATTGGAGTCAAAATCCTGGTTATTGATTAAATTTATAAAAGACAGATACTATGAAATCAATACTTTTCTTATCCATGATTGCCTTGTTCATGGCAAGCGCATGTCAAAAAGATCGTCCCGAAATGGGAGATGCACCATCAGCTGCTGATGCACTTTTTACCTATGCTCCATCGGCAGCAAGTCCGAATGTGATTGAGTTGACGGCTGCAAATCCAAACCTACAATGTATGTGGGATCTTGGTAATGGTACTAAAATATCTGGAGCGTCTGTGAATGCAACGTATCCTTATGCTGGAACATATACAGTGAAGTTGACTGTATACGGGAAAGGTGGAAGCAACAGCTCGACGCAGCAAATTGTTATTGCAAACGATGATCTTTCTTTGCTAAGCAATCCAATTTATGGAATGTTGACAGGCGGAACAGGTGGACTTGGTTATAAAACATGGGTGCTTGATTCAATCGCTGTTGGTCACATGGGCGTTGGTCCAGATCCTGTGAGTGCCCTTGGTAACGTACCGGAATGGTGGGCAGCAGGATCTGCAGAAAAAGCGGGTTGTGGTCTATACGATGACCGTTACCGTTTCTACCTGAATGGATTTAAATTTGACATGGTGAATCATGGAGACGTGTACATTCACAATTCATTGTCTGCCTCATTCCCTGGTTCTTTCCAAAATCTTGGTGACTTTACAGCACCGTATACCGATCAATTGAATGAATCATGGTTGTTAACGGAAGGGGCTGACACTACGATTACCATCTCGAACAATGCGTTCATTGGATTCTACACAGGTGTGAAAACGTATAAGATATTGAGCGTGACCGATTCCACTTTGCATTTGCAGTATGCGCACCATGCAGGAGGATTGCTATGGTACTTGAAGTTGAAAACTGAGTAATGTTTGACATCTTAAAAATTATCATGAAAAATATATTCCTTTCATTCTTGATTTTACCTGTCCTAGTGGCATGCGGTAAGGATCCTGAGAATCCAACGGTTACATTGCCAACAGCACTTACGACAGAAATTATCGTGAACGCTGGCGAGGTGCATGTGAAGGCGACTGCTCAAAACGCAAACTTTTACACGAGTACATTCTACCATGGAACGGACTCAACAGTAATCCAAAGCACGGATGGAATCGCTGTCTACAACTATACGGTTTCTGACACTTTTTTAGTGCGTACAAAAGCACATACCTCGCAAATGGATTTTATCCAGAAACTGGATACTGTAATTGTGAATATAGATCAAGGAGCAGGAGGTGCGCCAACAACTGGATACACAACACCATTGACTTATGCAGGATACAATTTGGTTTGGAGCGACGAGTTTGAAGGGACAACGCTCTCTTCACAATGGGTATACGACCTCGGGACAGGTTCATGGGGTTGGGGGAATAATGAATTACAATACTACAGAACTCAAAATGTAACCGTGAGCAACGGTTTATTGGAAATCAAAGCGAAGGCGGAGACATTCAATGGACAACAGTTCACATCGTCAAGAATCAAAACACAAGGAATTAATTCTTGGAAATATGGCCGTATCGATGTGAGAGCAGCATTGCCATATGGCAAAGGGATCTGGCCAGCAATCTGGATGCTTGGTGACAATATCACAACTGCTGGTTGGCCTGCTTGTGGAGAAATCGACATCATGGAAATGATTGGTGGAGTAGGAAGTCCGGACCGAACAGTGTATGGAACTGCCCATTGGAGTGATAATGGAACGCATGCACAGTTTGGTGGAAATAGAAGTCTGCCGTCAGGGAAATTTGCAGATGAATTTCATGTGTTTTCAATCGTTTGGAATCAAAATTCAATCCGTTGGTTCTTGGATGATATACAGTACAATGTGATTGATATCACTCCAGCGCAGCTAAGCGAGTTTCAAGAGAATTTCTTCTTGATTCTCAATGTGGCTGTCGGTGGAAACTGGCCTGGAAGTCCTGATGGAACAACAGTTTTCCCACAGTCAATGTATGTAGATTATGTGCGTGTTTTTCAATAATAACAATTAAGCACAGATCAACTTTCAAATTTTATCGTTTATGAAACATCTTATTTTTGCTGCATCAATTCTCGCAGTTGTGTTTTCTTGTGCCTCATTGCGAACACAAAAAGATCCTGTCGAACAGCGTATTGATGCGATGCTCAAAGAACTTACTTTGGAAGAAAAGGTAGGTCAAACGTGTCAAGTAACATTGGATGTCATCTTGAAGCGCGATGCAAAAGGAAATGCACTCGTTCCTGCTCAAGTGGATGAAGCCTTACTCTTAGAAGTGATTGACACTTACAAGGTAGGATCGATTTTGAACGTAGGTTCTCATACATTAACGCGTGACGAGTGGACGAGCATCATCAGTGCAGTGAATGCGCCCTTTATTTCTGGGAAGTCAAAATCACCAATTATTTACGGAATTGACGCCATTCACGGGATGAATTACACAGTTGGTGGTACGCTCTTCCCACAAGAAATTGGGCTAGCAGCAACATGGAACCCAACATTGGCAAAGCAATTTGCTGAAATTACAGCTTATGAAACGCGTGCTTCTGGGGTGCGTTGGAACTTTTCTCCAGTACTTGATCTTGGACGTCAACCCTTGTGGTCACGTAATTTTGAAACCTTAGGTGAAGATCCATATCTCGCTTCAATCATGGGCGCAGCAATTGTTGAAGGTTATCAAGGTGACGCAATAGGAAACTACCATGTTGCAGCGTGCATGAAACACTTTGTGGGGTACTCGGCAAGTTTCAGTGGTCGC
>JAJTDQ010000059.1 GCA_021300505.1 Cryomorphaceae bacterium | reverse complement strand
CAACAGAACACGGGTGTCGTTTGGTTAACGGCCTATAAAAACCCAAAAGAGGCAACGGCTAAATACGTGAAAACAGTAAAGCTAAAAGATGGAAATTTCTTGTTTATGTGGGAGATTTGGGCCAATGATGAGTATAAAAATACCGTTGCGCTAAAAACAGATCAAAATGGAAAGTCTATCGGCACTGTTGTTGATTTAGGAAATACCGTGAGACTTGACCGACGTAATGAGTTGCTCGTTGAAGGTAATCAAGTATTAATTTTCTCTGGAAATACGCTCGACAAGAAACTTATTGTCACATTCATTGAACTGAAATAAAGAGTTACGTTGTAATGCTTGTTTCATAAACCAGAGTTATAGTATCCAAGCTATTCAACCCATTGCAGATGTGAACACTTTTTTTCTGTTACTTTTGCCGAATGAAACATTTTCGATTTGTTTTAAAATTTACAGCGATGAAAAAAGGAATGATTTTCTTCTTGTCTGCAATGGTATTGTTCCTTGCGGCATGTGGTTCGGGAGATCCAAAAGAAACGAAAGAAGAGGTTCAAAAAGAGAAGGCTGGGTACAAAAATGAAAGTGATTTCGAAGCTCGAATGGCGGCCATTGATCAAAATGATAAGTTAAGTGTTGCCAATAGTTTAAATTACAGAGATAATGCTGGGTCAACAGAAGAGGTGAGAGCCTACCTCGATGAGAATAAGCGCATTCTTAAATTGGAAGAGAATTTTTCTGATGCAAAAACTGAAAATTTCGGCACACTAACATTTTACCTCGAAAATGGAAAGAAGTTCGCTTCAAAAGAGGTGTATCAGGAGAATCGATTTGAAAAACCTGTGTTCATTGAGCGTATCACATATTACGATCAATCAGAAAAACCTGTCTATGCAAAAATGCGTCAAGCAACATATGAGGTTGACCTCGAATCACTTCCTTTTGAAACAACCAAAGCACAAAATGTTTCTGCCTCCCGCGCCATGCGTGTTCTTAATCAAGAGGGTGAATTTGAGACTACTTTTCAAGGTATGGCATCAGATGGGTCGATTCAGTATATTATCGTTGGTGAAAATACTGCTGATGGTTATGCCGCATCATTGGCAGTGCAGCATACGGAGGGAGATATCAAGAAACTTTTTAATGATGAGGTTGGTATGATAGGAACGCCACTTGAAATTCAATACGAACGAATGGTGGACCAAACAGGCTTGGAATTTCAAGTTCTTCTCTCTGTAAAGATTAAATAATAAACTTCCTGCAACTAAATTTGTTAGAATAGCGTATCAAGGTAGTCTCTGCGAAGGATTCCCAAGTTTAATCTTCGTACTTTTGACCTCCTTCAACACTTGTCTATGAAAATTAGTGTACTAAAGTTTTTATCAATTCTGCTCATTTTCTTTTGTGCCTCGAATGTTTTCGGGCAAAAAATGAAAATCACAGGAACTGTAATGGATACCACTGGTAGCCGTCCTTTGCCGCAAGCAACAGTGATGGCTATTCGTGTGAAAGACTCATTGCTTCTTGGATTTACACACACAGATTATAAAGGAAGTTTCACCTTGACTGGTTTCGAAATTGACACATTCTCGTTGGTGATAGCACATCCAAACGCAGATGATAAAACCTATTACATCTTCGGTCACAAGGATAACTACGAAATCAATATTCCAAGTGTGCGCATGCAGTCCAAAGCACAGGAGCTGGATGAGGTCGTCATTTACGCCAACAAAAATCCAATATATTACAAGGGGGATACGCTCGTTTATGTGGCGGATTCATTCAAAGTCGCGGAAGGTGCTGTTGTCGAAGATTTGTTGAAAAAACTGCCTGGACTCAACATCGATAAGGATGGAAAAATCACCTCTCAAGGTCAGACCATCAATAAGGTCCTTGTCGATGGGGATGAGTTCTTTGGAACAGACCCAACGGTGGCAACGAAAAACCTTGGCGCTGATGGTGTCGCTCAAGTGCAAGTGTATGAAAAAACAGACGAAGAAACCATTGGCGGATCTCAGGATAAAATACGGGTTTTAGACCTCAAGCTCAAGGATGAGGCCAAGAAGGGTTACTTTGGTCGAGTCTCGGGAGCATCAGATGCATTTTTCACTCCCCTTCCTGATTCATATTTTGGTTCAAGACCTTTCTATGAAGGTGAATTATTGCTCAATAAATTCAATAGCAAACAAAAGATCTCTGTCTTTGCCCTTGGTTCAAATACACCGCGATCAAGCTTTGGCCGTGGAGATTTGAATAAATTCGGATTGTCGAATGAAGCCGGTGCAAACCGAAACTTCTGGGAAAATGACAATACCCAAAACAACAGCGGTGTGCCGCAAACCTTAAAGACAGGTGTTTACTATTCAGACAAGTTTGGTGAGAAGAAAAACACAGAATTACTTGTGAACTATTCTTACTACAACGATCGCTTGGATGCGCGAACGTCCAGTCAGTCGCAGTATTTCTTGCAGGATACAACCTTCTTTAATATCAATCGAAATCAAACGCTCACAACAAATCAACGTCATAGTTTCAACGTGAAACTATCAAGCCAAATTGACTCGCTGACATTGATTGAATTCAAGCCTTCGTTTAGCTATGATATTGGTAAGTCCACAAATAACGATACAACAAACTTTGAAGGTGAAACGAATATACAATCGCTCCTAACTTCCATCAATAGTTATAGCGATTCGAAAGGATTAACGCTCAATGGTACAGGTCGTGTTTACCGTAAATTCATGAAAAAGCGCCGAGAATTAGAAGTGCGTTATGATCTTGCAATGAATCGTAACAACACCAATTCAGGTTTAAAAACGGAAAATCAATACTTGTTGTATGTGGATAGTGTGACTGGAATTAATCAGTACAAGACCAACAAGAACAGCACGACAAGCCATTATGGAACCATCAGTTATTTTGAACCATTGTCTAAAAAATGGAAGGTGAACTTTACCTATTTGTTCGAATATGGGTTTTCAAATCAGAACAAGGTAACGAATGACTTGGTAGGAACTGCGTACACAGGTTACAATGCCAACCTTTCGAACAATTTTGACAACACACGCACCCAAAACCGCGGTGGTACTGAGTTCATTTACGAATCAGGGAAGCACTTTCTTTCAGGCGGGGCTTTTGTTCGCAACATTCAAATTGACAACATCAATAGAATCTCTGACATATCAGTGATTCAGAATATCAATAACGTATTACCGCGTTTCAAGTACGAATTTAAACCGAGCATGAGCAAGCGTTTTTCGGTAAATTACACGACAAGTTCGCAACAACCATCGATCAATGATGTACAACCTGTTCAAGACAATAGTAACCCAAATAGGACCATTGAAGGAAATCCTAACTTAAAGCCGAATTATGTACACAACGTCATGGTGAACTTTAACCAATGGAATGCGTTGTCCGGCAAGTATTTCTGGTCGGGTGGATCATTAAATTTGACAAACAATGCTTTTGCCAACCAAACGAAGTACGATGCTTTTGGGCGCACGACCTCAAAGACCATAAATGTAGACGGTAATTTCTCCGCGTTCATTTGGGCGGGTGCAGGGTTTCCAATCTTGGAACGTAAGATTGAGTTCAACCCCAGTTTAAATGCTTCCCTGAACCGTTACAAAAGCTTGATTGAAGAAAGTAATGTCGTAAGAGTCAATACAACCGATAACTATGCAATTACGCCAGAAATGCAAATCGAAGTACAGTTGGATTCACTCGAAATCACCTTGAATGGTAGTTATTCCTTCAACAAACCAATAAACTCAATTAGCACTGCATCAACTACACCTTTTGGTGTTCAAGATTATGGTATTGACCTTACTTGGCGTTTACCAAAAGGATTTATCATCGAAATGGAAGGAAATTACACGAAGAATAGTGGACTCTTCAATACAGAGTTCTTTATCCTGAACGCTGAGTTCAGCAAGAAATTCTTGCCTACTCAAAATCTAATTGTTTCCATTCGTGGGAATGACCTTTTAAACCAGAATATCAGTGCACAACGTACTGTTTCTGGAAATGCCGTTACTGACTTCCGAACGACTGTAATTTCCCGCTACTTCCTATTAAAAGTGACACTCCGTTTCAATAACCGTAAAGCAAAAGAAGATGATTTCAAGGGTTGGCATTAAGCAGTTCATCAGTGCGCTATGTATTGCATTGTTTCCAATGATCGTCAGTGCGCAAATGACTTCGGGACGAATTGTCTTCGAACGCAAAACGAATCTGAAGAAGCGAATGGGTGATAATCCGCGCATGAAGAATTTCATCACGGAGGAAAACAAATACCGTATCGAGAACTTCGAATTGTTTTTCAATGACTCGACGTGCTTGTTTCGTCCACTTCCGGATAATGAACCAGTGGAAGGATTTTTAAAGTACTTCACCACGAGAAACACCGTTTACCAAGACATCAGCTCCCAACACAAATACATCATCATGGACCTTTGGGGAACAGAGGCCATTATCAGTGATTCAATCGATCAACGCAATTGGAAGGTGACCGATAGCAAACGAAACATAAGTGGGTATAGCTGCCGAAAAGCAATCTTTCAAATGAACGATTCGACCCGAATTTATGCATGGTTCTCGATTGATGTTGTTCCATCTATTGGTCCAGAAGGATTCGGTGGTTTGCCAGGTGCGATTCTCGGACTTGCATCAGAAGATGGAGGTGTGGTGTACTTCGCAAAAGAAGTAAAGGCAATGGCACCGCCTGCAGGTGTGATGAGCTACAACGAAAAAGGTAAAGAAGTCTACACAGAAGAACAACTCAAGAAAATGCTCATGGAACGCATGGGACAATGGGTAAAACCAAAAGACCTCGAGGCGATGTTCTCGTGGCTCTAGTTGTTAATTACTAATTACGAGTTACGAATTTGGTGGCTCCACCGTAGCGGACAAGTGAGGTGCGCAAGCATACTCGAAGCCACGAATTACATTTAGAGCTTAAATATCTTGTATTCTATTGGGAATTTGATGACTGTATCTGTTTGCTATCAAGTACGCTGTGGCGTGATTCTTTCGGGAATGATTGATTCGTCATCTTTTGAATTCTAGCATGAAGCAAAAACTCCCCGACTCGTAACTTGACACTCGTCACTTAAAAAATCCTACTCGTTCTCCGCCACCACTTCTTTCACTTCAGGAAGGTGCGACTTCAATAAGTTTTCAATTCCACCCTTGAGCGTTGCCGTTGATGAAGGACATCCAGCGCAGGAGCCTTTCAGTACTACTGTAACTGTTCCGTCTTCAAATCCACGGAAGTCAATCGCTCCGCCATCGTTTTCTACTGCTGGACGCACATATTCATCCAATAAACTGCGGATTGCATCGTCGTATTCGGATACTGCGTATTCTTTCTTTGGCTGATCTTCGCTCGTTTCAACCGCTTTAGGTGCGGGCATTTGAATCAACACATCTTTTCCCGCTGCGATAAATTCTTTGATGAACTCACGGATTTCCATGGTGATGAAGTCCCAAGGAACATTATCCGTTTTTGTGATGGTCACGAAGTTCGCTGCAATGAACACATTTTTGACAAATGGAAAGCTCAATAATTCTTCCGCCAATGGTGAAAAGCCCTTGGCGTCTGAAATGGATGAGAACTCTACGGAATCTCCAGTTATCAACAAATATTTGTTTGCCACAAATTTCATCGTGGACGGATTCGGTGTCATTTCAGCATATACAGTTACAGGAACATTCATGGCGTTTTTCTTTGCTGCAAAATTACGCCAATATTCGGACAGTGCCTAATGTGATGCCATTTGGAATTCAGAATTTATTGACCTATTTTTGTCCCGTGAATCCGATAACTCGTTTATCCATTATTGCCTTCGTGTTGTTTGCCTTTGTGGGAAACATTGGTGTTCGCGTGTTCACACATTCTTGTTCTGAGGATGGAATATTTCGTTCTTATTTCATTGAAAATCAATCACATTGTAAGGATGAAAAGGCGCGGGAAACACTTCCTCCTTGTTGTCAGAAGTCTGCAGGAAAATCTTGTGGGGTTACAGTAAAAGAGAATTGCTGTACCGATGAGGTGGATGTGTTTAAAGTGACGCTTGACTTTTTTTCATGGGATAAAGTTGCCGTTCAACTGGCCGAAATTCATGAACAAGGAACATTCCAACTCTTCCACATCAACAACAATTTATCCGAAGTCCGAACATTATCTTACGTGGATCCCCCGCCCAAACCTTCGGGTAAATACCTCCTTACACATCTTTGTACGTACCGAATTTAATGTCCGAATGAATTGACGCGAATCATTCATTTTAAGGACGTTTTATGAAAAAAATATTGAGTATTGTGTTGTTCACACTCATGGGGACGAACCTCTTCGCACAGATGAAGGGCATTGTTTTCGGCTCAAACAACACCAACAAAATACCGCTCTATGGAGCAAAATTAAAATTACTGCAATCAGGTCAAGGGACAGTGACTGCCGATGATGGAACCTTTGAATTAAGTCTTCCAAAACAACTGCCAGACACCTTGGTGATTTCCGCAATGGGCTACGCTTCTGACACACTTGTTGTTGGAAAATCGGACCGCTTTATTTCGTTGGAAATCATCCTGTATTCGGATCAACTACTCCCAGAAATGGTGGTTGAAATTCGTCGCAATTCGCATTCCATTTCGCGATTGAAAACATTGCATGTGGAGGAATTGACTTCCTCAGAATTACGAAAGGCAGCCTGTTGCAATCTTTCGGAATCTTTCGAAACAAACGCTTCCGTAGATGTGAGTATCGCTGATGCTGTATCTGGATCTCGGAAAATTCGGATGATGGGAATTGATGGAGTTTATACGCAAATTCAACTAGAGAATATTCCTTATCTCCGCGGATTGGAAAGTGCCTTTGGACTGAATTCAATACCAGGAACGTGGATTGAATCCATTCAAATTACCAAGGGTACAGGCAATGTCGCCAATGGCTACGAATCGATGGCGGGTCTCATTAATCTTGAATTGAAAAAGCCTCGAGAAATGGAACGGTTTTATGCCAATGCGTATGGAAACATCTTTGGTCGGGCCGAACTAAACCTTAATGCGGGTCACATCCTTAATGAGAAGTGGAGCACAGGATGGATGGCACACGCTTCTGGAGTTTTTGCAGACATGGACAACAATGGCGATGGCTTTCGAGACTTGCCGATGGGTAAAACAGTTTCTTTTCTCAATCGCTGGGACTATCGCGGAAAAAAGATGGAAGCACAATTTGGATTCAACGCTTATTATGACGAAAAAATGGGCGGTCAAGTCGGATACAAAAGTGGTGATGAGCTGCCATTGATGTATGGTGTTTACATCGCTTCGAAACACATTGATGCTTTCGCTAAAACAGGATTTTTCTTGAAGAAACCAACGAATTCAATTGGCATCGTGTACAACCTTAAATACCAAACAGTAGATGCCACCTTCGGAATTCAACAGTTTTATGGAGAGGAAAAACGTGGGTATATCAATGCCATTTATGACGGAATCATTGGCACTACAGACCATAAAATAAAGTTAGGTGCCAGCGGAGTATTTGTTGACATGTTGCAGCATTTGGGTGCCTTACATTCAGAACGTGTAGAGATTGTTCCAGGGGCTTTTGCTGAATACACTTATACAGGAATGCGACTATCTGCCGTGCTTGGTGCTCGAGGGGATTACCATAATTTATATGGTTTTCAGTTTTCACCACGTTTACATACCAAATATACGCTCACCGAAAAATTGGATGTTCGGTTGACGGCTGGCAAGGGGTGGCGCGTGCCGAATTACATGATCGATAATTTATCCTTGCTTGCATCTTCGCGTACGTGGATTGCACCAACTGATTTATTGCCCGAGGTTTCTTGGAACTTCGGTGGATCTTTGGTACAAGAATTCAAATTGTTTAAGCGAAAAGCGAACCTCACCATCGACTTCTACCACACCTTTTTTGAAAATCAACTCGTGGTTGACCGCGATTTTTCGAGTGCTCAGGTTCGTTTCTTCAATTTAAATGGTGTTTCTTATTCCAATAGTTTTCAGTCGGAATTGACCATCGCTCCACTGAAAAATTTGGAGCTGCGTTTCGCCTATAAATTTTTGGACGTAAAGTCGGAATTCGGTGGTATTATGCAGCAACAAGTGATGGTTCCCCGTCACCGTGGGTTTTTCAATGCCGCCTATTTTACTCGGAACAAACGATGGGAATTTGACCTCACAGCTTCGATTTATGGAACCTCAAGACTAACAGAGCTTCCTGGATTGGAACCTACTTTGCAGCATCTTCAAAGTCCAGCCTATCCGATAGTCAATGCACAAATTACTCACATTTACAAAAAATGGAATTTCTATCTCGGCGGTGAAAATTTGACCAACTTCCGTCAAATGAGTCCTATCGTTGATGCAGCAAATCCATTCGGTTCAAATTTCGATGCCACACGAATCTGGGGACCAGTAATGGGAATAAATGTGTATCTAGGGGTGAGGTATGCGTTCAAATTAAAAATTAAAAATTAAAAATTACGAATTACGAATTACGAATTACGAATTACGAATTACGAATTACGAATTACGAATTACGAATTACGAATTACGAATTACGAATTACAAAATTTCGAAGTATGATCAAGTCTTTAAGTGAAGCGGCCCTCGTCCTTCGAAGCTTATCGAGCGAAGAAGGGTCCTTTGTCTTAACAAATTACAAATGAAAAACACACATATCATGACATCAATTGAAAATGGCCGTAAGGCACCAAATACTCAAATTGGCTTTGCCATCAAATTTCCTTCGGAATCAAATTTCCTTCGGAATCAAATTTCCTTCGGAATCAAATTCCTATTTCTACTCATGGTTTTTACGGCAGGTAAAGCACAGGCCCAAGAAAAGCAGCAAAAAATCCAAACGGTGGTGATCATGACCTCTTCGGAATGTGGTGATTGCAAGGACCGTATCGAGGAGGGGCTTAACTACACCAAGGGGGTTGTTTTTGCAGAATTGGATGTGGAAACGAAGAAAGTTACGGTGAGGTTCGTAACTAAAAAGATTAGTCTCCAACAAGTGAAAGAAGCCATTGCAGCGATAGGTTATGATGCGGATGATGTGAAAGCGGTTCCCGCGGCACAGAAAAAGTTGCCGAAGTGTTGTCAGCCGAATGGAATGAAAGTGAATTAAGAATAAATAGCACACATTACTCATGATTAAATTAACTAATCCAATAACTGGAGAATATTTTACAGTTGCGGAAC
>JAJTDQ010000058.1 GCA_021300505.1 Cryomorphaceae bacterium | reverse complement strand
CATCTTCGTTGAAGAGAAAATCCTCCTGAGATGGATAGTCAGGCCAGATTTCTTCAATACTTTCGTAAATATCTCCTTCGTCTTCAAGGTCCTGTAGGTTTTCAACTACCTCAAGAGGCGCCCCAGCACGTATCGCGAAATCAATCAATTCGTCTTTTGATGCCGGCCAAGGAGCATCTTCTAAGTAGGATGCCAATTCAAGTGTCCAGTACATTGTCCTTTGTATTAAATGGTTATTTTGCGCAAAAATAGATTTTATTTCAATTCTTCCAAATTTAGAAGGCAAAAGATTAAAACTATTTTCAAAAATTAAATTCAAGTTTACATTCTCGGCTTCCAAGGTTGTTCGACCGCGTCAAGGTCTTGGCCGATTTTACGCGACAAAACAAAGAGGTAGTCGCTCAAACGGTTGATGTATTTCATCACCATTTCAGCAACAAAATCATGTGCATGTAAATCTACGATGATGCGTTCAGCTCTGCGACAAACGCAACGTGTCACATGACAAAATGAAACAGCTTGATTTCCACCTGGAAGAACGAAAAAACGCATTTCAGGCAGTTGAGCATCCATTTCATCCATCCACTGTTCCAAACGTTCGATGTCAGCATCAAGAAGGTCCGGGATTTTCATGTTCGACTTTTCTGGATCCGACGCCAAGCTTGAGCCAATGGTAAAAAGTCGATCCTGAATCTCGATGAGTTGTGGTTTGTAGTGTGCGTCAATGGGTTGATCTCGCATGACCCCAATCCAGGAATTCAATTCGTCAATTGTTCCATAGGCCTCAATGCGCAATGAACTTTTAGGGACACGAGTGCCACCAATCAATCCTGTGTTTCCAGAATCGCCTTTTTTCGTATAAATTTTCATAATTCGCTTTTCAATTTTTCGAGTTGCTGTTGTAATTCTGCGATGCGTTGCTTTTTTCCAAGCAATCGGATGTTTTGTGCCGTTTCTGTGTAATAGCGGTGAATATTCACGAGGTAGTGAAGTTGGAATTCTATCCACTCTATATCGCTCATGTGTTGGTTGTTGTTCTCCAATTCAAGTCTCAACTTATTGGCAATGTTGTAATAATCAGCGCGTCCCAAATAATCGTGGTCGGCATCACACATAATTTGCGCCAATAGTGACTGTGGTTCTTGGTGTGATTCTGTTGCGCGAATCATATCTGTAATAACAGCAATTTGTTCATCAGAATAGCCAAAACGCGGCAAATAACTTTTCGCCATCTGAATCGCAAACTCTTCATTGTGATGGTATTGAAGCATAAAACCAGTGTCATGGTACAAGGCTGCAGTGCGCAGAAGCAAGATATTGTCTTCGTCAACGCCTTCCAGTCGGGCATAACGTTCAGCAGCTTTTTCAACATTTAGTGTATGTGAGATGTCGTGATAAATCACATCTTCGGGCAAAAGTGCCTTCAATCGATTAACCACATCATTGCGCATGTGCTCGAAATCTATAGGTGAGAGTCCACATTGTTGACGCAAAGCGGATGACGCTATTTTACCTTCACCGTATAGACAATATGCATTTTTCAGTTCTTTGAGATAGAACATTTCAATATTCCCTCCTCGCTTGTGAATTGGTACATCACCTCGTGATTCCAATTCAAAGTATTCTTGAATATTGCTTGCAACTGAAGAGGTAATCGTGATGCAACCCGAATTTGATCCTTGTTCAGCGCGTGCGGCGATATTTACTGTATCACCCCAAACGTCAAAACTTATTTTATTCGAACCAATAATTCCTGCAACCAATGGTCCCATGTGAAGACCGATACGAATCTCCCAAAAATCTCTCTTTAGTGCTTTGGCAATATCGCGTTCGTTGCGCATCAAATCGCGAATCTCTAATGCTGCTAAACATGCCCGGATGGCTGGTTCTTCCATGTTTTCGGTAACACCACCAATCGCCATATAGGCGTCACCAATGGTTTTTATTTTTTCTAAACTATAACGATGCATTATAGCGTCAAACTGCAGAAAATAATATTCTAGACTCTTGAGTAGACGGATAGGTTTCATTGACTTCGCCTTTATTGAGAAATCAACAAAGTCGGTGAAGAGTACTACGCCATTTTCAATCCGTTTAGGCGAAAATTTATTGCGGGTGTTTAAGTCATGTAAGACATTCTCAGGAAAGATATTGCTCAATAATTGATTGATGCGTTGATCCTTGTAATACAAGCTTTTGAATACATCAATCTTCGCTTTTACAACGATCGGATTTAGGGGGTAAGTGACAAAATCTATAACCCCGTGGTTATGGCCTTTAACCATTTTTGCACCTGATTCTGGATCTTCGGTTAATGCAATTTTGTAAATATTCCTTGATTTACCTAACTCATTGATTTCCGCCAGAAGGTCATTTTCTGACAATTGTGAACCATCAATGTTGATGAGGATCATACCAATCTCTTTTTGGTTGATGATTTCAGTTCCCTCATGAATCGACTGCGCAAAAAGAATGTTGTTGCCACCACCGGATAGGATTTCTTTCAATCCGCGTTTGTGCCGATCGTTGCTATCGATTATGAGGATATTGATAAACCTTTCCATTCACTGTGAAATCATTATAAATGTAGCGAAATCTCAACAAACAGAGTATCCGTTTGGAATTATCAAACCAAATTATTTAAAACTTCATCAATTGGAGTAGCCGATTGCGTAAAATCAAGTAACCGCTGAATCACTCTATCAACCACCGCGTCCGGACAAGAGGCCCCTGAGGTAATGATGATTGTTGGCACTTCCGTTTTCGACTTTAAGTAGCCAGTAAGATGTTCAATAGATTTTGAATGAATGTTGAAGGAGTGAATTTCGGAATCATCAATGAGCCCGTTTTCCGATTCGATGTAGTAGGTAAGAAACTTCTGCTCCAAAAGCTCTACAAGGTGAGTGGTATTTGAACTGTTGAATCCACCGACAACTATGGCTAAGTCCGCATCTATTTCCAATAGACCATAGGTGGCTGATTGGTTGTCATTCGTCGCATAGCAAAGCGTATCTCTAGTATCAGCAATATGTTCCTTCACATTTTCTTCCCCATATTTCTCAATCATCACATCCCGCAGATGGTCTGTAATTTCTTGAGTTTCGGTAGCAAGCATAGTGGTTTGATTCACAACACCAATTTTCTCTAATTCCTTGAGGACTGAAAATCCTGCAGTATATTTTCCTTTGAAAAAGTCATGGAATTCTTGTTCTGTTCGATGACCAAGTATTACGTCTCCAAGGAACTTTGCTTCATCCATGTTTTTGACAATCAAAGCAGCTGAATTTTGTGCGCTGTGGGAAAAAGTTGCACGCGTTTCTTCGTGGTTGTATTTGCCATGAATGATGATGGTGTGGGCATCTTTTCCCAGTTTTTCGGATCGGTTCCATACCTTCTCAACAAAGGGACAAGTGGTATTGTAATGTTCAATGTTCACACCAATGGTATTCAAGGTATTTTCGATATCCACAGTGGTTCCAAAAGCTGGGATGAGCACAATGTCCTCAGATGTCAAATCTGACCAAGGAATGAGTTGAGTACCATCTGTATCTTGTAAAAAGCGAATCCCATTTTCAAGTAAATCGGCATTTACGGATGGATTATGAATCATCTGTGAAATTAGAAAAATCCGCTTCCCCGGATTCTCATTGATGGCTTTGTAGGAGATTTCGATCGCATTTTCAACACCATAACAGAAGCCAAAATGACGTGCAATATAAAAACGTACCGTGCCGAAGTCTAATAATGTGGGAGTAAAGTCTTTTTTTCGAGGATCATTGTCCTTTCTGAAAGCCTTCACTTTGCTGATGATTGGTGACTTGTAAAAATCGGGAATATCGAATTGTTTCATTGCTAAAATAACACTTAGTTAGGGCTTTTGTTCGTGGTGATTCGCTCGAGAACAAGCACGTCATTCTTGTTTGAACGAATTTTAAATTGTTTAGATTCAATCAGCTGTTTGACAATTTCTGATTGTTGTTCAGGTGTCACAGGATATGTACTTCGCGTTGTTTGTACCAAAACGATGAGTTTAGCATCATTAATTACAGGGAAATGATAAAGACGATCACGGTTGGCCAGGCGAGGTCCAAAACAAGGTGATGCGGATACTGGTATATTTTCTGGAATCGAATTGATTACCTGGTGTGTATAGGCGATGTTCAATCCCCCCGAATCATAATGTGCCTTTTTCATGAAATCATGGGTCGTGGCTTCGTACCAAAAGGAAGTTCGTTCTTTTAGTGTTATAAAGTTGACAAGTACGGCTAACAATGCGGCGGATGACCACAGAATAATGCGTTGCTTGTCCGTTTTTAATTTAAGCGTTAGGTCAATCATTGCCAATGCGATGATGGGTGTGAATTCGATGGAATATTGTCCATTGATGCCCCACATTCCCATGTTGTCTGAAAAGAGCTTTTGGGCGTAAATGGGCACCAACATCAAAAGATAAGCAGGCCTCAAGATGAGTGCAAAACCTCCGGACAAAAACACCACCCAATGTAGCTCTTTCTTTATCCCGAATGAAAGTGGATCAGTCAACTGACTCCAAAACAGCAGCTTGAAGGTGTCAATCGGATGGAGAAGTATATTCTTCGCTATTTCCGGTAGGCTGTTGCCAAGTTTACCAAATCGTGCAATTTGATTAAGTGCTTCACCTTGACTTAGTCCGGGCATTATTTTCGAGACAACAATGTAGAAATAAACAAGAGAAACGAGCATGAGTGGAAACTCAAAACGAAGGGCCATCTTAAGATTTTCTTTCCAGTTCCTAACCCCTCTAGACAAGACCATGCCTGCTAAAATGAAGAACATCCACAAGGCCATATTCTCCTTTGCTAGCAAAACGAGTACAAACATTGAGATAGCGCCCCATCGTTTGTTTGTCATATGGAAATAGAAAAACCATGGGATGAGCATGGCCGCCACTACATTGTTATGAAAATCAAAAGCCAATGCTGAAATAATTGCCCATTGAGCCATGAAAAACAATAGAACCAACCACGGTAATTTCATGCTTGGTAATTTCAATCTCGCAATTTTATAGCAGCCAATCGCACCAAAAATGATTGATACAATTTGAATCACCAACAAAGTCCAAGAGCCAAAGAGATAATAAAAAGGAGTGTAAAGTAGCGTGAGTGGTGAGAAGTGATCGGCGAAGTAAATAGGACTTTTTCCACTTAAATCCAAAGTGAAATAATTCATCTTGCCATGAGAAAATGAATATAAAGCCTGATTGAACATGCCTAAATCAAGGGAGCTTGTTCGGAAATTATTATGGTTTACAAACGATACCAAGCAATAGATGAGTGTAAATATGAGCGTCACAGTGATTTCAGCGCGCTTGACTTTAATTGCTTGAATTAGATTTTGTGTCATCCGAACAAAGATAGAATTTCTTAGATGAAAACTTTGAAATGTAACCTTGTGTTTCAGTTGAGTCAAAAAGTTTTTTAGGAGTAAGGGAATCAAGATTTTGAGATCAAATGAAAAAATTAATAAGAATCATTCTAAATACCATGTTTGAGGTATTGAATCATTTTTGCATCTTACTTTACTTTGCAGCATGAAAAATATTGCACTCATTTTCATTTTGTTTTCGATTAATCACGCGCTGTTAGCGCAAGTACCGGCGAGTGATTTGAAGGACACAATTCCGCAGGATACCACAGAATTAATAGAGGTATACATAATTCAAAAAAAGAATACTTATTTTCTACCAAAAACCTATGGGACATTAATCTATGCAGGTAAGAAAACAGAAATAATACAACTCGACCAAAGTTTTGCAGATTTATCATCTAACAATGCGCGTCAAGTTTTCTCAAAAGTACCAGGGATTGCCATTTGGGAGAATGATGGTTCGGGCATTCAGACAAGCATTGCAGCTCGAGGTTTAAGTCCAAACCGTTCGTGGGAATTCAATATGCGTCAGAACGGTTATGACATGAGCTCAGAAGCATTTGGATATCCTGAGGCGTATTTTACTCCGCCAACCGAGGCTTTGGAAAAAATTGAAATCATTCGTGGTGCAGGCTCACTTCAGTATGGACCACAATTGGGTGGAGTGGTCAACTATGTCACTAAGAAGTCGATTTCGAACAAACCGTTTTCTTTTGAATCGAACGAAACGATTGGAAGTTATGGCATGCTCAATACTTACAACGGAATTGGTGGAGTATACAAGAAATGGTCGTACTATGGGTATGTGCACTACCGAACAAGTGATGGCTGGAGAGAAAATAGCCACTTTCGAACACGTACCGCGGCTTTTTCTTTAAGCTACCAACTTGACAAAAACTGGAATTTACGTGCGGAATACACGAACATGAATAACCTCAATCAGCAGGCTGGTGGTTTATCTGATGAGCAATTCCAAAATGACCCAAGAATGTCTTTTCGGTCAAGAAATTGGATGAGCACCCCATGGAATTTGGCTTGTGTAAGTGTCAATTATCAAACAGATAAAAAGCTAAATGCATCATTAAAGGTATTCAGTACCATTGGTCAACGCAATAGTGTAGGCTTTTTAAAAGGAATTACAACAGCAGATACCTTGAATGAGAATTTGGGAACATTCAATCCACGTCAAGTGGACCGCGATAACTATTCGAATTATGGCGCCGAACTGCGCATGATGTATAACTATACTTTATTTAACCAAACACAATCGCTTTCTTGGGGAGCACGTGTTTATGAGGGAAATACGCAACGAAAGCAACAGGGGATTGGAACGACAGGTAATGATTTTAACTTGGATTTATGTGATTCCATACAAGGAAAATTATGGGGTAAGGACCTAAATTTAACTACAAAAAATGCTGCTTTGTATCTTGAGCATTTAGTTCAACTCGGTAATCGACTCACAATTACTCCAGGATTCCGTTTTGAATTCATTCGTACACAAGCTGACGGATATATTAGCCCACTTTCTAGCGCCAAGCGAGTTGATGATGACCGCACGCGAAGACTCTTTTTGATGGGCTTGGGATTGCAGTTTTCTACTACAAAAACAAGTAATCTTTATGCGAATGTGAGTCAAGGATATCGACCAGCAACATTTTCAGAACAAATTCCATCAGGAACTACGGAAACGGTTGATCCAAACTTAAAGGATGCTCAAGGGTTAAATGCAGATTTCGGTTTTAGAGGATCTTTGCTCGAGTATTTACGCTTTGACATTGGAGCTTTCGCTATGACCTATCAAAATCGGATCGGTTCATTAATTATTGATGGAAGCCCTTACAAGACAAATATTGGAAGTTCTAGGAGCATAGGGATTGAATCTTTCGTTGAACTCGATTTGTTACAACTTTTGATGAAAAATAAACAATATGGTAGTTTACAGATTTTTGTGAATTACGCCTTTATTGATGCGAAATATACCACTTGGAATAATCCAGCAATAGCAAATGATCCTTTGTTAGATATAAAAGGCAATCAAGTGGAATATGCACCTCGACACACATTGCGCTCAGGTATTAGCTATGTTTATCGCTCTTTGGTTTTTAATGCTCAAGCTAATTTCATCGATGACGTATACACGGATGCTGCCAATACGGAGTTGACTAATTCTACAGCGACTGTTGGTAAAATTGAAGGTTATTTTGTGGCTGATTGTTCGGTGCAATACCGCTTTAATTCATCCTATTCAGCCAAAATCGGAGTAAATAACCTCACAGATGAGGTGTATTCAACACGCCGTTCCACAGGTTACCCAGGTCCTGGGATATTGCCAGGAAATGGAAGAACATTTTATTTCACACTTTCTTTTCGATTATAGGGTAACTAGGAAATAATACAAAGGCATGCCTATGGTAATGTTAAATGGGAATGTAATTCCTAGAGCCATCGGTATGTAAAGTCCTGGATCTGCCTTTGGAGCAACAAGTCTCATTGCTGCTGGTACTGCAATATAAGATGCGCTGGCCGCCAGAATCGAAAGAATAAATCTGTTCCCAACATCTGATGTCATTAGTCCACTCGCAAGGGCTACGAGACAACCATTTATGCAAGGTACTGCAAGTGAGAAGATGAACACAAACCATCCATTTTTTCTGAAAGCTGAAAAACGTTTGGCTGTTGTAATACCCATTTCTAACAGGAAAATTGCGAGGAACCCTTTGAATATGTCTGTTGTAAACGGCTTGATATCCATTGCTTGTTTGTCATCAGAAATGTATCCAATGACTAAACTTCCAACAATCATTAAAACGGAACCATTGCTTATAGAATGCATCAGTGTAGTTTTGACGCTTATCTTTTCCTCTTTGTGATCATCGAATTTCTTGATCAATAGCACCCCGACAACAATCGCAGGGAATTCCATTAGTGCCATCACAGCGACCATATGACCACCAAATTGAATGTGTTGAAATTCCAAAAACGACGAGGCGGCAACAAAGGTAACGGCGCTCACTGAACCATAAGCAGCTGCTATAGCCCCAGCATTGGAGGTGTCAAGACGTCTTTTTAGAATAAAAAATGTGTAAAATGGAATCATTGACGCGATGCACAATCCAAAAAGTAGCGTAAGCACCACTTCAGTATCAATTTCGCTATGAGCAAGCTCTTGACCACCTTTAAATCCAATGGAAAAAAGTAAATACAACGATATGAATTTAAACGAAGATTCTGGGATTTCTAAGTCACTTTTGATCAATGCCGCAATGATGCCGAGAATGAAAAATAGTAGGGTTGGATTCGTGAGATTGGTGACCAATAGATCAAGGTTCATAGGCAATTTTTATCTTAATTTTTCGAATAATATCCGTTTTCCGTTTGTTGCTTGAATTAGAGATGATTCATCATAGGATAAATTTCCATTGACAAAGGTTTTCTTAATTTTCGACTTAAAAACTTTCTCTTCAAATGGTGACCATCCACATTTATAGAGGAGATTTTTACTGGTAACTTGCCAAGGAGAATGTAAATCGAACAAGACCAAATCAGCATAGTATCCTTCGCGAATGTATCCTCGCTCTCGCATGCGATAAATTTCAGCCACATGATGACTTGTTTTCTCTACAATTTTCTCTAGTGTCATACTTCCATTGTGGTAGAGTTCGAGAATGGCTGGGAGCGCATGCTGAACCAAAGGTCCGCCAGACTTGACCTGAAAATAATTTCCAGTTTTCTCTTCGATGGTATGTGGTGCATGATCAGTGGCAATGATATCTATTCTATTGTTGTTCAGTCTTTCAATGAGAACTCTGTTGTCGTTTTCTGATTTTATTGAAGGATTCCATTTAATTCTATTACCTAATTCGGCGTAATCTGTGGTGTTGAATATCAAGTGGTGAACACAAGCTTCAGCGGTAATTCTCTTTTCCCGAATAGACAATTTGTTGTCAAACATAAGCGCTTCCTCGGCAGTTGAAATGTGGAAGAAATGAAGACG
>JAJTDQ010000057.1 GCA_021300505.1 Cryomorphaceae bacterium | reverse complement strand
AACCCCATAGCCGAGGATCAATCCGAGAATTCCACCAATCAAACCGATGATGATGGCCTGACTGATAAAAATGATTTTTACATCCTTCCCTGAAAAACCCGTAGCCTTCAATATGGCAATATCGTTCATCTTCTCGTAGATGAGCATGTTGAGAATGTTGTAAATACCGAATCCTGCAACGATGAGTAGCGTAATGGACACTGCATAGGAAATCAATGTTCTGACCGTCGAACCGGTTTCAAATTGTGCATTGGCCGATTGAACGCTCACTGCCGCAACATCAAAAAGATTGGCCATATCCTCGGATAAGATCGGAGCTCGTTCGAGGTCGTAGAGTTTTATATTGATGTCGGTGATGAAATTATCTTGCTCCCCCATGAGACGCTGTGCTGCCTTTATGTTGATGTAGCTCTGTACGTTGTCAATATCCGAGAGACCACTTTGGTATAAACCTACAATCTTCAAGGGCATAATTTCACCTTTGGCAGAGGACACTTGAACGATGTCCCCCATTTTCATCGCAATTTTTTTAGCAACCCCAGCACCGATGATAATCCCGTTTTCGTTCTTCGCCAAACCAAGCGCTTGTCCTTCGGTGATGTACTCATTCAGGTTGTACAATTCTGCCTCTTTCATGATGTCCACACCAATCAAGACGCCATTCAATTGGGAAGATCCAGCGAGATAGAAGGCCTGTGCTTTCACTTGAGGGGTGGCACCTCGCACGTATTTTTGCTTGTTCAAATAATCGATGAGCGGTAAAGCGTTGTGAATGCGTGTTTGATTGGATTTCGGCTTGATTGACCCAACAACTTTGATGGTATTCTCCCCTCCTTCCCACATGTCAATGGGCTGATTATGTGTTGGTTCGACCTCATTGTACAGGTGAATGTGAGGCGTGCGGTTCAAAATCAATCCATCCAACAAGCCATTCAATCCATTCATAAACCCCATCATGATGATGTAGGTCCCTATTCCAAACGTGACACCCAAAGCCGCAATCAAGGACTGCTTTTTCCGGGAAGAAAGGTGCGTCCGAGAGATGGAAAGAAGTATGCGCAGCTTTTTCATTATTCAGGCATGTAAATGATTGTCCCTTCTTTCAATCCTGAGATGATTTCCACATAGGTCCAATTCGAAAGTCCCGTCTCTACCTTCACCAGGCCTTTGTCCGTTTCCACCTTGTTCCCCGGTTGCAAGAACTCCCTTGGAATGACGAGTGCAGATTGCTTCTCTTGGATAATGATATTTCCTTCTCCAGTAAGCCCCATATACAGATGACTTGGTGGATTCACGAATTCCGCTTCAATTTCGAACGTTTGTGTTCGTTCATCCATCTTTGGTGCGATGCGCGTCACCCGTGCTTCAAACAATTTTCCTTTGTAGGCTTCCAAGTTGACGAGTACTTTCTGTCCGATTTGCACCTTGGAAATGTCCACCTCATCGATCAACATCTTCAACACAAACTGCTTTGCGTCACCAATGATAGCCAAGGGTTCTTGCAAATTTACCAAGTCACCCCGCTGTTTAAAGGTTTGATAGACCTTGCCATTCATAATGGACTTGAGAGAAAAATCATTGCTGCGTGAGGTGCTTGTTTCCACGTTGTTTTGCAGTTGTGCCAACTGATTTCGAAGTTCCTTTTCCTTGCGTTGCACTCGTTTGCGCAAAGAACTCAGATTATTCGACGACACCTCCGCTGCCAAGCGCACATTTTCAAACTCCGCTTCACTCACGGCCTTTTGACCATACAAGACTTTAAATCGTTTGAGGTTCAATGAATCATTTCGCATTTTCAACAGTGCTGAATTCAGGTCTACACGCATTTCCTCTAAGATATTCGCTTCTCCACGGTATGCATCGTAGGCCAGTTGATAACTCAGTTCGGCATTCTGCAAATTCATCCGCGAAGCCACATCCGAAATCACAAACAGCACATCGCCTGTAATCACCAATTGCCCTTCCTCCACTTTCACAGAGCCCAAGAATCCACCCACCGAAGCTTTGACTTGATACATTCCTAAGGGTTCCAAGCGCACACTGGAATAGACCGCTACGGTCATGTCTTTGCGCACAGGTTTTGTTTGCGTCTTGCTGTCTTTACATCCTAATAGGAAGACAATCAGAAAAATAGTTAGATACCTCATACCTTAAATTCGACAATTAAAAGTAGCAGCCTTGACAGAATTAAACTATGACGAATATCACGAATACAGATACTGACAAAAAAAGTGTACATTCGATAAAAAATCAGCCATGAGGTACTACTACTATTGCATTTTCGCACTACTTCTTCATGCACAATCTTGCATCGGCCAAGCCAATACAATGAGTTCCGGTGGAGATTGCACAGGAGCTGGAGGTTCAGCCAGTTATTCGGTAGGACAAATCGACTATATAGCAATCGATGTTGCTGCAGGAAGTGCATACCAAGGAGTCCAACAACCCTACGAATTGTTTTCATTAAGTACGGTTGACGAAAACAGTGATTTTACTCTTGTTTTAGGACCCAATCCTACGGCTGGCGAACTAACGCTAATT
Organism: Cryomorphaceae bacterium; assembly: GCA_021300505.1. GTDB lineage: Bacteria > Bacteroidota > Bacteroidia > Flavobacteriales_D > Crocinitomicaceae > M0103. The sequence continues at coordinate 14,292 of JAJTDQ010000057.1, read as the reverse complement.
TCATCATCCGCACTTCCTTTGAACAGCTATTATGTGCTTTTCGATGAAGCAGGGAAAACGTTGATGACTCGACCAATTTTAAATGAAATTAGTTCCATAAACATTGATTCATATGCCGCTGGAATTTATTGCCTTCAGGTATATTCTGTATATGCCTACAGTGACAAAAAAATACTTCACACCTTTAAAATCATTAAAACTCAATAATCATGAAGCATATCCTTACACTTTTTGCGCTACTTCTTGTTGGTGAACTTTTCGCTCAAGCACCACCCTCGATGACCTACCAAGCAGTCGTTCGTGATGCTGCAGGTTCCTTGATCAATACGGGCAATGTCAGTATTCGCACAAGCATCTTGCAGGGTTCATCCACGGGAGTAACCGTTCAAACAGAAACCCATGCAGCAACAACCAACACCAATGGGCTTGCGAGCATTCAAATAGGAAGCATCAATCCACTTTCTGTTATTGATTGGTCAAATGGTCCTTATTTTCTAAAGACAGAAATCGACCCAACAGGTGGAACGAACTATACCATTTCAGGTGTTTCTCAGTTGTTGAGTGTTCCCTATGCGTTGTATGCGGCAAGCAGTGGCAATGGCGGAGGTAGTGGATCAGCCAACACCCTCGATCAGGCCTATGACCAAGGTGGAGCAGGTCTAGGACGAAGCATTACCGCAGATGCCGGTGCTGTTCAAATCAACAACGGTGGCAGCAACACGACGGCCTTAGAAGTGAATAGCGCAGTGGCTAACTCATCCGCTGTGTTGGCCAATGTAAGTGGTGTAGGTGTAGGATTCCGCGCCGAGAGGAGTCAGCGGACAAATTCCGGCAACGGCAACGGGTGCTGCTGGAATCTATGGTTCAAACCTAAGAACTACCGGTGGTTACGGTGTTCTTGGAATTGGATTCAACGGTACTGTTGGACAATCTTCTTTTGGTGCTGGGTATGGACTTTACGGAAGCAATTCAGGCACGTCAGGTTTGGGTATCGGCACCTATGGTGTTGGGTTCAATGGTGTCTATGGACAAACCACCAATACTGCAACGGGATGGTCGGGCTTTTTCACGGCTGACCTTGGAGTTGATGGAACGGGATATGCCATTGGAGGCTGGGTAAATGCTTCCGACCGTCGATTAAAATCGAACATTGTTCCCATCAAAAATGCATTGCAGCAATTGAGTTTGATTCAAGGAACGCATTATACCATTACGACACCAACAACGTTGACCAATGGCGAAAAAAGCACACAGCAGCGTGAGCAATTTGGTGTCATTGCCCAAGATGTGGAGCTGGTATTCCCTGAACTCATCAAAGAGAAAGCACTTTTCATCAACCAAGGCGACGAGACCGTGTACAAAACCGTCGATTACATTCAGTTAGTGCCAGTGATGATCGAGGCAATTAAGGAATTGAACACCGAGGTGGAACGATTGAAAAAGGAGTTGGAGGAGATGAGAGGAAAACAATAGGTTTATTCTCACTTATTTTTTCTACTCCCGCACAATCGACACCACACCTTTGCGCTCATCCGATACTTCATCATTGAATTGTATGATGTAGTAATACGAGCCAACTGGTAATGCTTCACCGTTGTAAGCGCCATTCCATGGGTGTAAGTAATAAAAACCTGGGTAAGATTCGTAGACTATTTGACCCCAGCGGTCGTATACGAATACCTTATTCTTCGGATAATTTTGGTCAAGGAAAAGAATGTCCCATACGTCGTTCACTTGGTCGTTATCCGGGGTGAAAGCTGTGGGGATGATGATGCCTGGGCTCACTGTAATTGAGAGGCTTGTAGTATCAGCGCACGAAGGATCGAATTGCCAAGCGATGAGCGTGATGGTATAGGTTCCTGAAGTATCGCAAACGAACGAAGACATTGAGTTTCCTAAATTTTGGCTATTCAGCAACCATGAGTAATGCGTTGAGGAGGTGCTGAGGTTACTGATGTTTACCTCGAGTGGCGCCATACCTGAGCTAGGGTCTATAGTAAATTCAGCCGTAGTTGGGTTGATTTCAGGGATGAGCACCGTTGTATCGTGGCTACAGCCGAAACGATCAGTGATGGAAACGTAGTTCGCACCTTCGGGTAAATTCGTGAACACATTAGAGGTTTGTATTGCTGTCCCATTCCAAGCATATGAAAACGGGCCTTGGGAACTTGGGGCAGCAGCAATGTTGAGTTCACCATTTGATGTACCACAGTTGCTTGGTGTAATGCTAACACCCCCGAAAGAAGGCAAGGGATCCACGCCAATATGCAAAGGTCGCACGACCGAGCAGCTATCCGTGTTCCAAAACCGAATGAAATAGTGCTGCGAGCTATCGCCGATAAAAACCGGGTCATAGCAATCGTAGCAACTCAGCCCGATGGCGGGTGACCATTCCACGCGGTTGCCGCCACTGACATGAAGCGGAAGCGTTGCACCCTGGCAAATCACCGTATCGGATGGTAGGGCAACGGAGAACGTATCGCAAGGTGTGGAATAGACTGTGAATAATTCGAAGATGGGATTACTTTTCGAACCGTTTGGTATTCCGTTTTGGTATTCAAACTGAACACTAAATTGTGCATCATTCACCATGTAAGGTTGAATATCGCATAAGGCATCCAGACCACTCATCAAGGAATCAGGTGTATCATTGTCTAATCCATAGAGCTGGTTGTTTTCATAATAAAAAGCCCCTCGAACTCCGGAGCACCCAAATGAATTTTCGATTCCTCCAACTGAACCTATTGGATTGTTATTTACTTTAATAAATGAACCATCCATGGTATTATCACAGAAATGCAAGCCTACGAAGGTGAAACCAATGTCATATAATCCATTAATTTGATTGAGGTTTGAAAAATTATAATTCATGAACATACTACAATCCTGATTATTCAAATATATAGAGGCAGAAACTAAGGGTAAGTTAGGATTTTCATAAAGTAGTGTTAGGTAAAACTGTTGAAAACGTGTCTGTTCTATTGTTTCTGACTGAACTAAAGGTGGGCAAATAATAACAATACTATCATCGGGTGAAATTAACGTTGACACATCAATGGACAAAGTATTTTCAATTACTTCGAATGTTGAAACAAAAGAATTAAAATGTTCAACAGAAGTTAGGTTGGATGTTGAAAATACCACATTATTAATACTAAAGGTTCTCTCTACGTCAAATCCATTTTTTAATCTCTCTGTGTTTACAAACAAAATTGCCTTTCGGATACTACTTCCTGGTGGTATATGTATAGATAAAGTATCAGTTGCTGGATAATTAAAACAAGTATATCCGTCTCCTATTACCCCTCCGCGAAAAACATCTTGATAAAAAAGTGTTTGACAATTCACCTCAAACGATAGAAAAAAAAGACTAATTAAAAGAAGTGGTTTCATGGGTATGAATTTAAAGATAAAAAGTCATTCGGTATCTAAACAAACAACGACGTTGTAACCAGCAATTTACAAAATACCGCTTTAGGTTTCGAAAAAATATGAGCGAGATTTTTGTTTTTCCAATTATTGGTGTAATTTGCTCCCAATTAATTACAAAACCTAATAAAAATGAACCACTTTAATCGAATCCTGCTGGGGGTATTCCTCAGCATGGGCGCACATGCCCAAAATCCCTTGTGGATAGACTAAAATTGTTTCAACTATTCGTTTAAACTATTACACATCATCTTCCCGAACCCTTCAACAGGAAAGTGAAATCAATTCCTCCCCAACTTTTGGTTTTGATCCCTGAACTGATATTGTAATAATTAGAATGCGCTATAAGTATGGTTTCTTAAGTCATGACCCCATCGGGGTCGAACTTACACGAAAAATTGCACTAAAATACGTGCAAATTAATGTCAATGTTCATTGAAACTCCTAGCAACAAAAAATCCATAATGAATCAGAACACCTTCCCAACTTTTTCTTAGCAAGTTGAGCCCTTTTTTCAAATTGATTAAAACAACATCCCGATTTGTTTGTTGACCTTTGACGTACATAGAAAAAATCCCATGAACAACGACATCCACGACGACCTACACTGGCGCTACGCGACCAAAAAATTTGATGCTAGCAAAAAAATAAATGACCAAGACCTCGAAACACTTCTTGAGGTGATGCGCATGTCTCCTTCATCAATGGGGCTTCAAACAACGCATGTGTTGGTCATTACAGATCCTGAAATTCGGGCACAACTGACAGCACACTCCTACAACCAACAGCAAGTAAAGGATGCTTCACACCTCATCGTGTTGTGTTCGTATAACTCATTGGATGAAAACTACATCCAAAGCCACGCGCAACGCACTGATGAAGCACGTGAAATGGGAGAAGAACGCGTCGGAAAGATGATTGAATCGATTGGAAATTTCATCGGCAACAAATCACCAGAAGCCATTCACCAATGGACTTCCAACCAAACATACATTGTGCTCGGACAGTTGTTGAGTGCCTGTGCTCGACTAAAAATTGATGCTACTCCGATGGAAGGCTTCAATCCAAAAGGCTATGATGAGGTGTTACATCTGTCGGAGAAAAATCTGACCGCTACAGTAGTTTGTCCAATCGGTTATCGTTCAGACGAAGATGCATACCAACACTTGAAAAAAGTACGCAAATCGAAAGAAAGCTACTTTACTTTTATCTGATTACTTGAGCACTGGCAGAGCGTATCGGTTTTTACCTGCATCGCTCTCCCATTCCACTTGGTAAATGCCAGCTGAGACTGCTGTCAAATCGATATGAACGTTTGTTTGTTCTGGCTTGATTGTGAGCACCACTGCGCCATTCATGTCGCGTATTGTCAAGCAAGTTGGGATTTCCATAAACTCGAGTTCAAAGCTTCCGTTCTCAAGGCAATGAGTTCTACAGGGTATGTTCCATCTGCCGTAAATCCATGAGTCGGATCCACAAGCACGCTCGAAGCGCCATCGCCAAAGTTCCAAACGTAGCTTTGTGCATGTTCGCTGGTATTTGTAAGCTGCACCGTTTGACCATTTACCGAAGCAAGAAAATCAGCCACAGTTAGATCGGCCTTACCCTTCAAGAACCAGGTATCAATGCTATCGAGTACAGAAAGATCTGCGGCCGACTGAAGAATGCCTGCTACCGTCGGGTTCAATCCTGCGGTATAGGTTGCACCTGTTGAATTTTTACGATAAACGCTGGCATAAAATGTACAAGCGGCTAAGTAGGTCCCTTCCAAACTTGGGTGAGAACCATCTGGTGAGTACAAATTGATTGTTGGATGATTGTCGATGATATACTTCCAAGCCACACCCACTGGCGCCACACTCGCGTTGGCAGAATCGGCGATGCGCACGTAAGCATTTCGCAAACGGTTGTTCATCTTATAAAAAGTATTGATGGAATCCCATTGCGGATCACCCACCTGACGACCCCAGGTCATGAAATACATCGCTTGACCACAAAACGAATTGGCATATACACTATCGGCAAGAGCCACAGCAGGAGGCAATGTATTGGCATTTACCTGTCCGAAAGGAAAGGATGGCTCTTGACTTTGACCTTGAAGAATCACATAATCCCACGGTTTTGCGTGAATTTTTGTCATTGTCACTGGATCCACCAAGTGATTTTGAAACGTAAATCCCCCATTCGTTTTCGAATCTACCGTGGCTTCGTCGCCAAGTGAACCTGTCAATTGCTTAAAGACATTGGGTAAATCATTGACATAGGTATAACTGTTTCCAACGAACAATACGGAGATACTGTCTTGTGCTTGGGTATTGATCGAAAATAACAGCGTGCAGATCGCCATCATTTTCACCACTAAATTGCTTTTTTTCATCTCGTTTTAACTAACTTGGTAGCGTCATTCCACGGATTGGAAGACAGGCAAAATTAACCCATAGTGGATAATAATATGCGGAATTCGACCAAATTTCTTTTCGTTCTTCTATTCTCTCCCTTCTTGAGTGAGGCACAGTTCAATTTTGAATACGATGATTCGATTGGTGTGCGCATCGGTACCGACACCTTAGCACATGCATGGGTGGGTGGATTGAATTATGCTCAATTTTCAGACATTGACATAGATTTTGATGGAGACCTCGACCTATTTGTGTTTGACCGAAGCAGTGATAACATCCGCATTTTTACGCACGAAAACGATGGTGCTGGACCGTATTACAAATACCTCTATCGTGGAAAAACACAATTGCCTTCAGACATTCGCTACCGTGCAACAGCCATCGATTACAATGGCGATGGAGCAAAGGACTTGTTTGTCTATGGCATTGGCGGAATTAAAGTCTATCGGAATGTAGGAAATGTAATCACTGGAAACCAATGGGAAGTGGCTAAAAATCTTCTTTATTCTGATTATGCTGGTGCAAACTTAAACTTGTATGTCAGTTCTGCGGATATTCCCGCCATTGTTGATGTCGACAACGATGGGGATATCGATGTCCTCACGTTTCACATTGGAGGTCAACACTTGCAGTACCACAAGAACATCAGCATGGAAACCTATGGTGTACCCGATTCTTTGGAATTTGTCTTGAAAAATGAATGCTGGGGAAAATTTCGGGAAGACATTACGACAAGTGTTGTGTACCTCAATGACAATACTGGACCATGTTCAGCAAATGTACCCGACCCAGAATACCCTAGCCATCCCGACTTACTTAAAAATAAGCCTTCAGGAAGTTATCCGAAACACGCAGGCTCCACAATCCTGGCCATCGACATGGATAACTCCGGGGTAAAGGACCTTATTTTAGGGGATGTTGCTTTTTCGTCAATGAGTTTATTGATCAATGGGGGAACAGACGTCAACACCAATTCAGCCATTATTAGTCAAGATAACGCTTTTCCAAGCAACAGCCTACCAGTAAATCTTCAATTGTTTCCCGCGGCATTTTGGGTGGATGTAGATTTCGACCAGAAAAAAGACCTCATCGCTGCGCCGAATGCCAAGAATGTATCCCAGAATGAAAAAAGTGTCTTGCGCTACAAGAATTTAGGCACCAATGCACTGCCAACCTTTGTGTACCAAGAAAGTGATTTTCTTCAAGGCGAAATGATCGACCACGGAACAGGCAGTATCCCTGTCTTTATGGACTTCAACAACGATGGACTTGAAGATATGTTCGTGACTTCTTTTTACCGCTATAAACCAGTCCTCGATAAAGAATGTGGCATCTCCTTCTATAAGAACACAGGAACAGCTACCCAGCCCTTTTTCACTTTCATCGACAACGACCTTTTGAATTTGAGCACCATTCAAATTGGACTTCGTAAGGTTCCTACCTTTGGTGATTTGGATGGAGATGGTGACAAAGACATGATTTTGAGCTTGGAAAATGGAAGTCTCTCTTACTACGCAAATACGAGCGTCGCACCAGGGATTTCCTTTGCCAATCCAATCATCAATATGAGCGACAACACAGGCGCAACAATCAATACAGGCCAGTACGCTACTCCCCAACTTTTCGACTTGGACAAAGATGGCTTGTTGGATTTGATCATTGGTAAGAAAACAGGTGAATTGGTGTATTACCACAATACCGGCTCGAGCACAGCACCCTCCTTTACCTTGGAAAATGATACACTTGGAAGCATTGACATCGCCACAACCTCACCGGATGGCTATGCAACACCTCATTTCTTCCGACACAACGACACCACCTATCTTTTCTTGGGTGGCATAGATGGTCATTTGCGTTATTACACCGACATCGACTCTCACCTCACATCAGGCGATACCTTTTCCTTGTATTCAGACAATTTTCTCGACATCGATGCAGGCGCTTACAGTTCATTTTGGGTGAATGACATCGATAATGATGGATTCTTAGACTTGTTCATTGGACAAGATTTGGGTGGCATTACCCATTTGGAAGTCAAACCTGGAAGTACGGCGGGGTTTGATGAAACGATCAAAACAATAGAGTTGAATGTGTTCCCGAACCCGACAAATGGTTTCATTCATGCTGAAAGCACTTCGGCTTCATTCCGATTTATCCTAACTGATCTTTATGGGAAAACACTGCTATTCGACGAGCAATTCACGTTTGAAAAAGACATCGACATGAGCAGTCAGACAGCAGGCATGTATATATTGATTGTCGAAGACGAGCAAGGAAATCGCAGTGTGAAAAGGATTGTGAAGAGGTAACTTAGAACCTTAACACCCTCTCCATCCAAGATTTCTCGTCTTGAAACGTCAACTTTGGCTTTGCTGAATACATCCCAAACATGGTCGATCCACTTCCCGACATAGCAGCATATACTGCGCCTTCAGCATAAAGTTCGTCTTTGATTTCATGAAGGACAGAATGATTGCGGAACACAGAAGTTTCAAAATCATTTTTTAGTTGCCCTTTCCACTGTTCAATTTCTTGAGACACGATTGATTTTACAGATGTGGCATCAAGATTTGGTACAACGCCATCGTAGGCCTCTTTTGTCCCAACGTGTATTCCCGGATTAATTATTTTCAAATACATTCCCGACAAATCCAGCAGACATGGCGATAGAATTTCACCCCTGCCATGAGCGATTTGCGCTTCATTCTTCACGAAAAAGGCACAATCACTTCCCAAGCGTGCGGCGTATTCTTCCAATTTCGCTGTCGGGATGTTCAACTGAAAAAGCGTGTTCAATCCAGTTAGCACATAGGCTGCATCCGACGAACCGCCACCAAGTCCAGCTCCCATGGGAATTTCCTTGCGCAAATGCATGTAAACAGGAGGTAAATTGTAGTCATCCTTGAGCAATTTATACGCTTTTACACAAAGATTGTCATCGGTAGCTCCTGGAATTGTCAATCCCGATTGGTGGTATTCAAACTGCGCTGAAGGAAGCAATTCGAGCACATCATACAGCGGAATAGGCACCATGCAGGTATCGAGGTCGTGATACCCATCTTCCCGCTTGCGCAGCACATTGAGTCCGAGATTGATCTTTGCGGGAGGAAATAATATCATAGCGCAAAAGTAGAAGAACTGAGCAAAAATTCGTACATTTGACGGCTTAAATCGAAAGAAAATGTCAGTATACCTGGATTTTGAAGAACCATTGAAAGCGCTCGAGGAGCAAATCGAGCAAACAAAGGAAATCGGCGCTACCACTGAGGTTGACATGACCGATAAAATCAATGAATTGGAGGGAAAGCTTTCTGAAAAAACGAAAGAGATTTTTTCTGGACTTACCCCTTGGCAACGTGTTCAATTGTCGCGTCACCCTGACCGCCCCTATACCCTCGCCTACATCAACGCCATCACCAACAATACGTTCCAGGAACTTCATGGTGACCGAAGTGTGAAAGACGATAAAGCGATGATTGGTGGTTTCGGATTGGTTGATGGGCAATCTGTCATGTTCATCGGTCAACAAAAAGGAATTAACACCAAGATGCGTCAATACCGCAACTTTGGTATGCCAAATCCGGAGGGATATAGAAAAGCACTTCGTCTGATGAAAATGGCGGAGAAATTCAACAAGCCAATTGTAACATTCATCGACACTCCGGGGGCATTCCCAGGTTTGGAAGCAGAGGAGCGTGGACAGGGTGAAGCAATCGCACGCAACATCTACGAAATGATGCGTTTGAAGGTTCCTGTAATTTGTATCATCATCGGTGAAGGTGCTTCTGGTGGAGCATTAGGAATTGGTGTAGGTGACAAAGTGGTCATGCTCGAAAACACATGGTATTCAGTGATTTCTCCTGAATCATGTTCTTCAATTCTATGGAGATCTTGGGATTACAAGGAACGCGCTGCCGATGCCTTGAAATTGACTTCTGAAGATATGTTGAAGAATGGTTTAGTCGATGATGTCATCAAAGAACCAATCAATGGTGCACACCGCAACCACGATGAGATATTTGCAACCGTGAAAGTGGCCATCAAAAAGTACATAGAAGAACTTGACGGTAAGGCCGATGATCAACGCATCAACGAGCGCATCGAGAAGTTCAACAAAATGGGTGTGTGGAATTAAATCGAGTCACCTCAGTATTTTGGAAGTTTTCAAGGTATTCGTGGTTTTTCCTTTTTTTTATTCTCTTGACCTTTGGTTGTACTGAGTCGAATACCAAAGAGCCGAAGGACTTATCTCTATTCTCAGAAGCGTATTTGCGTTCTATCCAGCAGAACGAAAAAACTACTTCATTTCAAGATTCGCTTCAAAACGTGTCGCTGAATTCATTGACTGAATTATGCGAAGACAATGAAGCACATCTTGCCTTTTGGCTGAACATCTACAATGCCTCCGTTCAGGTGCGATTGACACAAAATCTTGATAAATATGCCCATCGCGAACGTTTCTTCAATGAACGATGGATTTCAATTGGCGGCAAAAAAATCAGTTTGAACGACATTGAATTGGGCATTCTTGGAAGAGAAAAGAAGGGTGAATTCATTGGTAAACTTCAGACGAAACATTTTGATTCACGCATTCACTTTGCATTGAATTGTGGTGCAGCCTCATGCCCTCCCATTCGTGTGTACACCAAGAAAAACATACACCAAGAATTGGATGCTGCAACACGCCAGTTTTTACTCAATAACTCAAGTTACACCCAATTTTCAAACACCTTGAAGGTGGATGAACTTCTGAAATGGTATGCGACTGATTTTGAGGGAACGAATGGCATCATCGCCTTACACCAACGCTACGGCATCGTTCCACTTGGGGTAAATCCAACAGTGGTTTTTTCAGCATACGACTGGAAGGTGAAATCCAAGGCCTTTGATTCAAGCAAGACCAATTAAAAGAATGTCGTGAAGATCGCCGTGATTATTCCAGCCTACAACGAGGCACCTTCGATTGCAAAAGTGGTGAACGCCATTCCTAAGGAAATCAATGCATTAGTTATCGTAGTCAATAACGGTTCGACGGACAACACGGTCGAAGAAGCTGAACATGAAGGCGCCATAGTGTTGAATGAACCTAGAAAAGGCTACGGTTGGGCCTGTTTGAAAGGAATTACGTATGCCTATGACCAGCATGCAGAGATTCTTGTATTCATGGACGGAGATTTTTCGGACCATCCGAATGAAATGATCCAGTTGATTGCGCCCATTGAAACTGGAAAAATGGATTTTGTGCTTGGCTCCCGTGTTTTAGGTGAACGTGAGCGTGGTTCATTGACTCCTCAACAAGTCTTTGGAAACTGGCTGGCCACACGAATGATTCGCATTTTCTACGGTGTAAAATTTAGTGATTTGGGTCCATTTCGCGCCATCCATGCCAACGCACTTAAATCACTCAATATGAGTGACAAAACCTATGGATGGACCATTGAAATGCAAATTAAAGCAGCAAAAAAGAAACTCCGATTTTGTGAAATTCCCGTCAGTTATCGAAAGCGAATTGGTGTTTCCAAAGTATCGGGTACAATCAAAGGAACGGTACTCGCAGGAATAAAAATCATTTGGGCAGTGTTTAAATACCGATTTTAACTAATTTTACGCGCCTATTTAACACAATCCCAATTCACTGAAAAGATGAGGATACTTTTACTGGTTTGCACACTACTACTGACCGGAATGGTCAACGCGACTTCCAAAGAGAACATTCAAACATGTAAACTCGTTACCGGAAAATTGATTGACCAGCGTACCGATCGCATCGCCGACGAGGTAGAGGTAACGCTCAAAAACAAGAAAACAGGAAAAGTTTATTCCGCAGAATCGGATGATAACGGTGTATTCAAAATCAAAAATGTCCCATTGGGAACGTATGCTTTTCATGTTACTGACAAAGACTACACAGATCAAACATTCACCACCGAACTTACAGACAAGCACTTGAAAGTGTACACCTACGGAACACCAATTCCTGTGTCATTGAAGGTGTCTTGGTTGTTCAACTGGGGAGATCGAAAAGTGAAATTATCGAATGGAAAATATATCATTAAAGAGCATTACTGGTCTCACCTATTGGCGAAAATTGTTATGGTGATTTACGGATTGTGCTTGGTGCTTGTGTTCTTCTACAGCTGTTTGCAATTGTCGTTGGCCATTGCCTATGTGCGCAACAAGAAGAAAACGAACGTCGCTCCGAAGCCCGTTTACGACCCAGCAACAACACCGAAAGTAACAATTCAACTTCCGATGTTCAACGAGTTGTATGTGGCAGAGCGCATCATCGAGACCATTGCACAATTTGATTATCCTGCAGACAAGCTTCAAATTCAAGTATTGGATGACTCAACGGATGAAACAAAAGATGTCATTGCAAAGAAAGTGGCCGAAGTGGCTGCACGTGGCGTAAACATCCAACACATTCACCGCGTTGACCGCACAGGATACAAGGCAGGGGCTTTGGATGCTGCGATGGACCGCGTAGAAGGTGATTTCATAGCCATCTTTGATGCCGACTTTATTCCAGATCCCGATTTATTGATCCGCACGATGCCTTCATTTGATGCAGACAACATCGGTGTGGTTCAGACACGTTGGGGACACATCAACAAGACATATTCAATTCTCACAGAACTTCAAGCATTCGGATTGAATGGTCACTTCGCCATTGAGCAAGGAGGAAGAAGCTCCGCTGGACATTACATCAACTTCAACGGTACTGGTGGTATTTGGCGGAAAAAATGTATTGAAGACGCTGGAGGTTGGGAGCATGACACATTAACAGAAGATCTTGACTTGAGCTACCGTGCACAAATCAAAGGGTGGAAATTCCGCTACTTGGAAGACGTGATTGCACCAGCAGAGTTACCAATTACCATGTCAGCTTTGAAAAGCCAACAGCACCGTTGGATGAAAGGTGGAGCAGAATGTTTCGTAAAAATGTGGAAACGCCTTTTGACTGCGAAGAATGTGAAATTTGCCGATCGTGTTCATGGTTTATCACACCTATTCAACTCATCAGTGTTCATGTTCATTCTTGTCGTATCACTCTTGAGCTTGGTTGTATTGCACATCAAGGATAGCTTCTCTGATTTGAATTACATCCTTCAGTACATGGCGTTCTTCATCGTTAGTACGATTTTCTTGATGTACTACTACTGGAATTCCTACCGTGACAAGACAGAACGCAAATTCAATTCATTCATTCGTTTTGTTGGCCGCTTCTTCCAATTCTTGGTAGTATCGATGGGATTGTCATTGAGCAATACCGTAGCGGTGATCGAAGGATATTTGGGCATCAAGAGTTCATTTGTTCGCACACCGAAATTTAATGTGTCAGTAAAAAGTGAATTCAAAGGAAATAAATACGACAAGAAAAGCCTGTCCATCATCAACATCATGGAAGGTATCTTAATGATTGTGTTTGGATACACAGCAGTCGTTCGTGCCGTTTATGGAGATTTTGGCATGATGCCGTTCCACCTCATGTTGGCATGTGGCTATGGTGTTATTTTCTTCTCAACACTGAAAGAAAACCGTATCAGCGCACAATAACAGTACGCATGATCAAAAGATTTGAAGAAAGGTGGAAATTTTATTGTTCCGCCTTTCTTTTTGTCATATCATTAACAGCCTTAGGGATCATTCAACGCGAAAACATCTCCGCACTTTTCCCCTTGTACCTTTCCTCCTTTTTGGGATTTATCCTGGTCTTACGAACGTATCGAACAAATACAGAAGTGTACATTCTTTTAGGACTCACTTTCCTCGCATCCCTTTTTCAAACACCTGAGCTTTCCAATGACTTCAACCGTTTCCTTTGGGATGGGGAATGGCTCACACATGGTATTAATCCGTATGATTTTCGACCAACACAGCTTACACAACAAGAAGTATTTGAGGTCAACCCTCATCTCCAGAAGCTATTTGACAACATGGGAACACTTTCGCAGCAAAACTACAGTTGTTACCCTCCCCTGACCCAAGTGTTTTTCACCATCGCTGCATTTCTTAGTGAATCAAGCTTTGTTGGCTTACTTGTTTTGCGATTGCTATTTATTGCAGTTGTTCTTATAGCTTTAAAGAGTTCACGCCAATTGGTTGAAAAAGGTGTTCTGGATCAAAACGCTATTTGGTTCCTTTTCTTGAATCCCCTATTCATTGTCGAGGTCTTTTTCAATTTGCATTTCGAAGGTATAATGATTTGCCTTCTGCTCATCTCCTTTATCCACTTGATGGAATCAAAATTAATTTCGGGTTCAATTTTATTCGCAGCTGCGGTACACATCAAACTAATCCCCTTGATGCTTTTACCCTTTTTCTGGCGTTTTTTAGGCTGGAAGAAAGCACTATGGCTATATGTTTTTGTGGTATGTGGTGTATTACTTTTCGCCTTAGCTCTGATTGATCAGCGCAATTACCATCATTTCATGGAGAGTTTAACCTTGTATTTCAAGGTGTT
>JAJTDQ010000056.1 GCA_021300505.1 Cryomorphaceae bacterium | reverse complement strand
TCAAGTTATTCAGATCAAAGCCAATGTCACCAAGCGCATCAAAGACTTAAAAATTTCAGGACTTGAACTGAAAACAGGCAAGCGCACTGTTGTTAGAGGAACTGTTAATTTGCCAGACTTCAGAAACTTTAAACGTGCCTTCTTCTCCGAAAAGCTTGATTATGCTTTCATCTCTTTGAGTGACTTACAAAAAATAAGAATGCCGAATTCTGCAGACAACACGTACTTGTCCTTCGATAAAACTTTACAGCGTCTGGGATATTTTGAAGCTATCGATTTGCGTTTAGACGGATTCTACTCACAGTTTGTAGTTTCTACCGACAAACTCAATACAAAACTCGGTACGGTTCGAATGGACAATGGAATCATGTTCACGCAGAACTTTGCAAACAATTCTTTCCTCTTTCAACATTCAGAGGCCAGTGATTACGATGTTAAAGTGGAGCAATTCCAACTCGGACAGTTCCTTGATAACCGAAGTTTAGGTGTTGTAGATGGGACCTTCTTTTTAACCGGTGAAGCATTTTCACTCAGCGACATCCACTTCACGGAGATTACAGGTGATGTGAATCGATTCGACTACTTGGATTATGCCTACACCAATATTCGCATTTCAGAAGGTAGTTTCGAGGACAATAAATTCGCTGCAATCATTGATGTCAAGGACGACAATCTCGACCTTGAGTACAACGGATTTATCGACTTCAAAGACGATCAACACATGTCTTTTACCATTGATTTGAAAAAAGCATTGCTCGATAAATTACATATTGCAGAGCGTGACAGCACCAGTTTAAAAACCAATTTTGTTGTCAATATATATGGAAATGACCCCAATAAGATGGCTGGAAATGTCACCATGCACGGGTTATTGTACAAGGAAGGGAAAAACGAAATAAAACTTCCGGACATCAATATCAACGTAACCAGATCTGCAACCGAAGATGTTTTTAAAGTTGTGAGTCCAATCGCAGACGTTACGCTTACAGGAAAGATCGACTTCTCTACACTCGTAGATGACTTTCTAACACAATTCGAGAAGGTTTTTCCATCGATTGTTGCTACGCGTGGAGAAAAGAAAATACAAAAAGGTACAAAAAGCAATTTTTCATACAATCTTACCACGAAGGATACAAAAGACTTTTTAACCATTTTTGCGCCTGAACTTTTCATTGCCTCAAATTCCATTTTAATTGGAAACTACAGTGGAAAGGACGAGACATTCACGATGGGTTTTATTTCACCAGAGGTGGACTACCAAGACATGACTTTCAAGGGAATTGACTTGAAGCAAGCCATGACTTCAACGGAAATTCAAGCCATTTACACCGTTAAAAAATTCCAGTATAAAGACAGTATTTCATTGGATAATGTGAAATTCACTACCCAAGGAGGAAATAAAGGATTAAATTCAAAATTAACATGGAATACAGGCTCCAAAAATGAAACAGATATTGCTTGGAAAACAACCATAGTAAACACTAACCACATCAACTTTGTATTGGAGCCTTCTTACTTCAGCATCAATGATATGCGTTGGGACATTGAAAACCAATCAGACATTTTACTATCAGATCGCGACGTCCATATTACAAAACTAAAGCTTCAAAAGAAAAACACTTTGAGTGGTTCAAAAAAAGATCAATATGTGAGCATTGACGGTTGTATTTCGCGCAATGATGCCGACCGATTAAACTTTAAATTGCATGATCTTGACCTAGGGGAATTGGGAGAATTATTAGGTTCACATATGAAACTCAAAGGGTCTTTGAATAGTTGGGGCTACATTTCAAATCCGTATGAAAACCTCACCTATTTGGGTGATGTTAGCGTCGAAGGTTTATATTTAAACAACCAAGAAGTAGGTGATATTTATGCCCAGTCTGGATGGAACAAGGCGTCGCAAAGCATCGCGATGAATGGTGATTTGATTTATCGTGGACAAGAAACTTTTTCGTTTGAGGGCCATTATTTCACCGAGCGAAAAGAAGAAAATATCGAGATGGACTTGGTATTTGATGAAACGGACATAGGTTTTGCCAACGCCTTTCTTGATGCCGATGTAGTGAGTAGTATCCGCGGAAAGTTAAATGGAAAATTGCGTGTGAGCGGAACCCCAGATTTTCCAAAGCTTGATGGTTCTTTGAAGTTGATAGATGGAAATGCCAAGATGGAGATGCTTGGCGTTAACTTTGGCTTCAATGGAAAAATATCTGCCGACGAATATGGGTTCTATATCGATAACATGCCCGTATCGGATGAAGATGGAAACACGGGATCATTAATTGGTTCAGTCTACCACAATCAATACAAAGATTGGAACTTTGACTTGCAATTCGACTTAGAACAAGATTACTACGCACGAGGTAAAAATGGTCCACTTCAGCTTCAGAAGTTCCTTGTGTTGAACACGCCGTATAAGGAAGGGGAAACCTATTATGGCAAAGCATATGGAACAGGATCAGCAAATATCTTTGGTTACACAGACAACCTAGAAATAACCGTTGACATCAAAACAGAAAAAGGAACTCAGATTTATTTCCCAATGTTTGGTGTTTCTGAAATCTCTGAAGAGGAAACTTTCATTCGATTCAAGCAAAATGGCAATCAGGGCAGTGCCGTAGATCCAAAATTTAACTTTTCAGGTGTATCGCTTGATTTGAACTTTAGAGTAACCCCGGACGCGATGCTGAAAATCATTTTCAATAAACAGTCCGGTGATGAGATTACGGCCACAGGCTCTGGAGATATTGCCATGCAGCTCGACAACTTGGGAGATTTGTCAATGGAAGGTACGTTCCGTTTGAAGAATGGATTGTACAATTTCGCGATGGGTAGCTTGAAACAGAAGTTTTACATCGAGGAAGGAGGAACAATCACTTGGACAGGAGATCCTTACACCGCTGACATCGACTTGAACACATACCTTATTGTAAGGGCCAACATCAGTGAAATTTCTCCAGACCAGTTGCAAGGCAACAAAGGAAACCAGCAAGACATCTATTGTTACTTGAGCTTGAAGGAAAGCCTCTTAAAACCAACAATCGGATTCAACATCAAAGCGCCAAAGGCAGACGAAACGAGCAGAGCACTCATTGATCGAATTACGGGTGATAAAGACGAATTGAACCGCCAGTTTTTCTCCTTAATGCTGATGAAGAAATTTCAACCACTCAGAGGTTCCGCAGCATCAGGAAGTTCAACAGCCATGGATCTTGCCTCCAACCAAATCAACTCCATCCTCGATAAGGTATCGAAGGATTACAAGATGAACGTGAACTTGGATGCCGACCAAAACACCGGAGAAAGTTCGTTTGAATTTGGAATCAAGAAAGGATTTATCGGTGATCGATTGATTTTTACAGGTTCCTTTGGTGTGGAGAATAGTTCAGGTGCACAGCAACAACAAGGACAAAGTGCACTCATTGGTGATGTGAGTTTAGAATACCTCATCAACGAAAGTGGAACATTCCGAATCAATGTATTCAATGAGTCCAACGATTACAGTATTATACAAGACAAGAACCTCGGGCCATATAGCCAAGGGGCAGGTTTACATTACCAAGAAGATTTTGATACTTGGAGAAACTTTAAAATTGGACAGTATTTCCTCGATATCTTCCGCTCAAAAGAAAACAAGCGATTCCCGATCAAGCGAAAACGACGACAAACTCCTGTTCCTGCAGTTGGTGATAGTGGGTCAATTCTTCGCATTCGCAAAGACCATAATTCTTGATATTATCTCTATTTTTACCCTTGAAAATCCGACATTTGACCTATGAAAAAAGTCCTGATAGCCAACCGTGGAGAGATTGCGCGTCGCGTCATTCGCACTTTGAAACGTATGAACATCGCCACAGTCGCCATTTATTCTGATGCCGACAAATCAGCACCACATGTGTTGGAAGCGGATGAAGCCGTTTATGTGGGACCAAGCCCTTCATCGGAAAGTTATTTGCGTCAAGATGTGATTTTGCACTATTGCAAAGCGTTGAACGTCGACGGTATTCATCCAGGTTATGGCTTCCTTTCTGAGAATGCTGACTTTGCTCGAAAAGTGAAAGACGCCGGAATGAAACTTATCGGCCCTTCACCCGAATCAATGGATGTAATGGGAGATAAATTGAGTGCTAAGCAAGCTGTAAAAAGTTATAATGTTCCATTGGTTCCTGGTGTAGATAGCGCTATTACAGATGTCAATGAAGCAATTAAAATTGCAGAAGAAGTTGGTTATCCTATCTTGATCAAAGCTTCCGCTGGTGGTGGCGGTAAAGGAATGCGCCTTGTTGAATGTTCAGAGGATTTCATTGAGCAAATGCGCATGGCTCAAAATGAAGCACGATCATCTTTTGGTGATGATGCCGTTTTTATTGAAAAGTTTGTCAATAAACCACGCCACATAGAAATTCAGGTGTTTGCGGATCAGCATGGAAATGCTGTCTATTTGTTTGAACGTGAATGTTCGATTCAACGTCGACACCAAAAAGTGGTTGAGGAAGCGCCAAGCGCGATTCTAACGCCAGAATTACGCCAGAAGATGGGTGAATCTGCAGTTGCTGTGTGTAAAGCATGTAACTACGAAGGAGCAGGGACAGTAGAGTTTTTGGTGGATGCCGACATGAACTTTTACTTCTTGGAAATGAATACCCGCCTTCAAGTAGAACATCCAGTGACGGAAGAAATTACAGGTTTGGACCTCGTAGAATGGCAAGTACGCGTTGCACGAGGAGAGCGTTTACCTAAGTTGCAAGATGAACTTACGATTCATGGACATGCGATTGAAGTGCGCGTGTATGCGGAGGATACCTTAAATGGATTTACACCTGATATTGGGACATTAAAACGATACCGCATTCCTTCCGGAAATCACGTTCGTGTGGATGATGCCTTTTTGGAGGGCATGGACATTCCGATTTATTATGACCCAATGATTGCAAAGCTTGTAACTTGGGGACCAACACGTGAGAAAGCCATTGAGCGCATGTTGAAAGCCATAGACGATTACCAGATCTCAGGCATTAAAACAACCCTTGATTTTGGCAAATATGTATTGAAACCAAAGGATTTATGGTCTTTGAATGGAAACAAACTTGTATTCAATAAATTTTGTTCTAGTTCGAGAGTAGTTGTAAAAGGATAATCCGGGAAATCAATTTTAAATTGAGCAAGTCGCTGAGCTGTAAAATCTATCATGTACAATTGATATATTTTTTTCCAAGCTTCATTCGTATTCTTGTTATTGGCGTTGGATCGAACGAAGCCGAAGAAATCCTCCAAGGAATTGGAACGCGTGCTTCTAGAGTAAACACTATCTTCTGCAATTGGTGCATATGGATTATCAATACAACAAGATAAAAAAGACCGATAAGATTCTAGAGAATGGCTCACTGTCACTTCGTTGTATCGCGCTAGGTAGTAATCCTCTAACGCCAATTGGGAAAATTCACTGCCCACATAGTTATCACGATATATTTCAAATGCCATGGAACTTCCAATGGACTTTGCGTCTAAATAAGCAAGTGAATCACGCCGGTATCTTGCTAAATTCATTTCGTCCGCCCATGTATGATCATTCATGAATTTTTGATACCCTAAAGCCGTATTTTCAATTTCTGCCTTTTTGAAAAATTCGGTTGATATTTTCTGTCTCAATTCTATCACTGACCTTTCTGAAAAGCCCCAAGTTGCCATTTTTTGCAATTGCTTAACATTCAATTGGCTAATCGTAGAATACGAACGCATTACAAATCGATACGCACTGTCTAGGTTATGAAATGGGTTATCTCTTCTTAAGAAAATAGTTGCTAGCCCATAAGCGGCAGGTGATGTTTGTCGTTTCAATGACTTTTGAAAAAGATCCTTGGCCTTAAAGTAATCGTATTGATTAAGTGCTTCAAACCCTTTATCAATGCGTGCGGCAAATGCCTGGTTGAATCCACCAAAGCAAATGATTCCGATTAAAACTATTGAAGCAATGAATTTCACGATTCAAAGATAATGATAAGGTCGGTTTAAAAATCTCAAATAAAACTCAAAAAAAAAGCCCCTTGAAACATCAAGAGGCTCTACGTATTCTATATGGAATCACTTCATGTGACGACCATAACGGTTTTTGAATTTGTCGATACGACCCGCGGTATCCACGAATTGTACAATACCAGTAAAGAATGGATGCGACTTGTGAGAGATATCCAATTTTACAAGGGGATACTCATTACCATCTTCCCATGAAATTGTTTCACTTGAAGTAGCGCAAGAAGGACAAATGAATGCATAATCGTTTGTCATGTCCTTAAAAACAACCAATCTGTAATTGTCTGGGTGAATATCTTTTTTCATTTTCTTTATTTTTGAATCTAGTCCCGATTAGGGTTTGCAAATTTACACAAACTTTTGAAAAATCAAACGCAAACACAAATAAAATAATTCAGCAGACTTTTCGTTACTTTTGTTTCGAAATCAGAATGAAAAAAGGACTTTTACCCCTCTTAATGTTTTTTGCGCTTTTTATGCTGTCTACGACAATGCAAAGTTGCAATAAATCTGTTCTTTTATCCAAAAAAAACTTATCCTTTTCTGCTGATACTGTTGTCTTTGATACCGTCTTTACAACAATTGGTTCCACAACCCAGCAGTTCAAAATCTACAACAATGACAAACGCACCATCCACATTGATGAAATAGAATTGATGGGGGGAACAGATTCGCCGTTTCGAATGAACATTGATGGAATTCAGGGAACAAAGGTAAATGACATCGATATTGAAAGTCAAGATAGTCTTTTTGCTTTTGTTGAAGTTACCCTTGGCGTGAATGGTCAAAACCTCCCGTTAATCATCGAAGATTCGATTCGATTTAGAACCAATGGTGTCGATCAATTTGTAAAACTAGCTGTTTGGGGTCAAGATGCTTATTTTCATTACAAAGACCTAAACGAAGGAACTTGGCCCAATGACAAGCCTCATGTGATTTATGGCTATGCTGCTGTGGATTCAGCAAAAACTCTGAACATTCAAGCTGGAACGGACATCTATCTTCACAAAAACGCCATCTTGTATGTGTACAAAAGTACCTTGAACATCAATGGCACATTGGGAAATGAAGTAACCTTACAGGGAGACCGACTGGAAAGCATTTATGATGATGTTGCTGGACAATATTATGGTATTTATTTCCAAGAAGCCAGGCCATCCACGATCGATTACGCGATTATAAAAAATGGAACATCTGGAGTGCACCTATACTCTGAAGATCCTGGGAATTCTGGCTACACTTTAACCATGACCAATTCCACAATCACAAATTGTGCACGTTACGGTGCATTCATCTATTCAGGCGCCAAAGTGAAAGCTGAGAATTGTGTGATTTCAAAAAACGGCAATCACGCTCTACTCGTATTAGAGGGCGGCGATTTCTTCTTTAATTTCTGTCATTTATTAGGCTATGGTAATGGCGATGCCTCCACTCCTGCCGTTGGCATCAGCAACTACTACAACGACTACGCAAATGGTGTAACCAATATCGGTTCAATCAACGAAGGACGAATAATTAATAGCGTCATTTGGGGCAATCTTTCAAGTGAAATTGTTTTTGACACGATTCCAGATGACGCAATCACCTTAAATTTTGATATTCGAAATTGCGTCATTAAACGTGAAAATCCAGCCACGGAAAACTACTACTCGGGCATTCAATGGAACTTAGATCCTTTATTTACTGACATTGATATCAATGACTTTACGTTCCCCATCAGCTCCCCACTGAATAATGAAGGAAATGCATCCTTTTGGATACCAACGGATATTCTCGGTATTTCGAGGAGTTTGAGTACACCGGATTTGGGGGCTTATGAGCTACCGTAGGAGGGACAAGAGACAAAAGACTTGAGGACAAGAGACAAAAGACTTGGTGTCAAGAGACAAAAGACTTGAGACTTCAAGATGCTAGGATTTTAAGACGAAAATCATTTCTTCATTCCTTAATTAATTTTCAACCCGTGAAAGGCACACAGTCTTTTGTCCATTGTCATTTGTCCATTTGCCCAAAAAAAAAGCCCAACTTTCGAAGGGCCTTTTCTCAATTTCATGGTCGAATTATGCATTCGCAGCATTCATATTGTCGAGAACGTCCATTACTGACTTCACAGCAACAGCGGACTCTTGTAGCAATGCTTTTTCGGCATCATTCAAATCCAGTTCAATGATTTTTTCAATTCCATTTTTTCCAAGAACTACAGGAACACCGAGATAGATATCTTTCATTCCGTATTCTCCGTCCAACCATGCACATACAGGGAAGATACGTTTTTGGTCACGAACAATCGCTTCAACCATTTGAGCAGCAGCTGCACCTGGTGCGTACCACGCTGATGTTCCGAGAAGTTTCACGATTTCACCACCGCCAAATTTCGTGCGCTCGATGATTTCGTTCAATTTCTCTTCACCAATCATTTCTGTCACAGGAATACCAGCAACCGTTGTATAGCGAGGTAGTGGAACCATAGTATCACCATGACCACCCATCAACACCGCTTGGATATCTTTTGGAGAAACATTCAACTCTGTTGCAAGGAATGCGCGGTAACGTGCCGTATCCAACACACCTGCCATTCCAAAAACGCGCTTAGAATCAATTTTCGCATTCAAATATGCACAGTACGTCATCACGTCCAATGGGTTTGAAACCACGATGATGATGGCATTCGGTGAATATTTGACCACATTTTCAGTTACCGTTTTCACGATTCCTGCATTGGTAGCGATCAAGTCATCTCTCGACATTCCTGGTTTTCTTGGCAAACCTGAAGTGATGACAACAACATCAGAATCAGCTGTTTTTGAATAATCATTCGTTGAGCCAACTGTACGAGAATCATATAGATTGATTGGCGCTGTTTGCCAAATATCCAATGCTTTTCCTTCAGCAACACCTTCTTTGATATCAAGAAGTACGATTTCATTTGCAATTTCTCTGTGTGCGAGAACATCTGCACACGTAGCACCTACGTTTCCGGCGCCAACTACAGTTACCTTCATTTTATACGATTTTTATTGTATCTACTAACGATGACGAATTTAGCACAAATGCCAATATTTTCGCTTATTTTGTGGGGAAAATTACGCTATTGTCGATAAAATATTTATTCCAAGGCAACCGCGCGTTAAATGCATCGTTTTAGTAACGAATCGAATGTGGAGAACAAAGAACAATTAAAGGAGATTATTGAAGGTTGCCTTCGAAATGACAGACGGTCACAAGAGGCGATCTTTAAACTTTTTTATGGAAAAATGATGGTGGTTTGTATGCGCTATACAAACGATCCTATTCTCACTGACAATGACAATGACTTTAAAATCGGAGGTGAAAATCCGATGGAGGAAAAAGAAACCATAGAACTGGGTGAAATAAAAGCTGAAATGGCCATGGAGGCAATTCAAAAATTATCTCCTGCCTACCGCACTGTTTTCAACCTCTATGTTTTGGAAGAATATTCCCACAAGGAAATTGCGGAAATGCTCGGAATCAGTGAAGGAACATCGAAATCCAATTTAGCGAAAGCGAAAATGAATCTTCAAAAAATATTAAACCAACAATTCATGAACATTGATTGACATGAAGGAGAGTATAGAAAATAGAATAAAAGAGAGTTTAAAGGACCATGAAATGCCTTACGATGCTACTGCATGGACATCCATGAGTGCGCGTATGGATAAGACTATGCCCGTTCAAACGAGCTCTAATGTTCTCAAATGGTTGATTGGTGGTGCTGCTGTGGTTGTAGCAGTTGGTATCTCTACATTGTACCTCCTAAATAATGACGGTGCTAAAAACACTAAAAAAGAAAACACTCAAACAGTCAAAACTGAGCAAGAAAAAACTGTTGAATCAGAACAAAACACAGAGAACTCCACACCACAACAAGAAGCTGAACAAACTGTAGAGACGAAAACTCCTGACCTTTTCGAACAAGTATTTGTTGCTCAAGTAGACAATCAAGAAACGACATCTACATCTCTTGCCGCACAACTAATTGAAAATGGTGGGATTGATATTGAACGTATTGTAACAGAAGAAACATCTAATGATGTAGATCAATCTGGGGCTTCTATAAAAATTCCAGTAGTGGCCTCAATTTGTGCCAACGAATCTATTACCATTGAAAATACAAATCAAGTTGCTTTAACGATTGGTTTGAATGATGATCAATATACCATTGCTGCAGGTAAAACATTGACATTCACTCCTAAAAACACGGGTGTTTATTCTGTTTCTTACACGGTGAAAGAGGACATCGTTAGTTCCTCTTATTTCACCGTTAAACCGTCACCTCGCGCTGATTTCCAAATCGATCTGTCAGATAAATACGACCAAGGTGTGCCAACAACATTATTGTCAGCAACTGCAGGCGAAGATGCAACATATTCTTGGTTAATCAATGGAAACCAAGCTTTTAGTGGAAACAACGTGAAAGCGCATTTCTTCTCCAAAGGAAATCATGATGTGGAATTGACTGTTAAGAATGAATCGAATGGTTGTGAGG
This sequence comes from Cryomorphaceae bacterium, assembly GCA_021300505.1. Classification (GTDB taxonomy): domain Bacteria; phylum Bacteroidota; class Bacteroidia; order Flavobacteriales_D; family Crocinitomicaceae; genus M0103. The sequence goes on along the minus strand of JAJTDQ010000056.1, from coordinate 1,303 downwards.
CATTGGTGGTAAAATCGATTCGCATCGATGAAGACTACAATCTTTTGGCAACAAATACATTCACCTCAACTTCTACGGATCCGCGTAAATCGACCTTCATGCCATATGCATTGAAAGTTCGCAACGTGGATTTCAAATTGACAATTATTGACCCAAGCAACGGAGCGATTGTTTATGAAACAAGTGATGCATCTGAAGGTTGGAATGGTATTGACAAGAGAAATGGTCAGTTGGTTGATGCTCAAAAACCATTTGTTTGGATTGTTCGAATCATGAATCCATTACAAGGTGAACAGCCCGACTATAAGAGTACGGTGATCAGATTGAACTAATTGAAAGGGCGAAAGCCCTTTTATTATCTCGTAAAGGAGGGAAACTTTAGGCGAATTGCATTTAATTTTTCAGCCAACTTCGCATCGTGTTTCGAATGATCATTCCCCATCGGTTTATGAGATTGTAGTTTACGGTAACGCACAATTTCTTCAATCAGTCCTTTTGTTTCATTGGTACAGGATGACTCTAAAAGACGATTCCAAACATATTCCACCGCCTCTTCTGACGGATGAATCCTATCCTGTTTAAAGAATCGATAGTCGCGCAACTCATCGATAACGATTTCGTAGGATGGGAAATATACGGATTTCGTTTTTGCACAAATTTGTCGAAGTCGTTTCATTTCATCGATAAGCGACAACCAAACACCTACAATTTCTTCTGAATCAGTCAGTGATTTGGTAAAGAAATGTGCTGGCGCCTTATGGCAGTTTGACACAATGATTCCATCTTCATTCAAGATATAACCCCAGGCCGTGCCAAAGGTGATGAAAAGATGCGATGATGAACTCAATGCTTGTTTGAACGCTATACGTGTTTCTCTTAATTTAGTGAGTAGCCCCCACCTATTTCCCTCGCAAAATTTTGATGCAGCGTCCCAAGAAATAAATCTATCCTCAATGGATTCAAGACGTTCATTTGGCTGCTCGATGAAACAATCCGAAAGAAAACGTGCTAAAGCCAAAGGGTGAAATACCGTACCTACAGGATTTGAAACTGTCTGAAATCCAGCATTGATCGCTTTTGCGGCGATTTCATCAGAAAAGCAACTACCAAGAAACGCTATACCTTTCGAATGATTTAATTCAGGACGAAGTTCAGGTATTGGAAAACTGAGGTAAAACGGCTGCACGATTAATTCATTAAAGCTTTGGCATTTTCTCGTGCCGAATCGGTTATTTGTTCACCACTCATCAAGCGCGCAATTTCGTCAATTCGTTCAGTTTCGCTTAAGGTCCTTACGCTTGTT
>JAJTDQ010000055.1 GCA_021300505.1 Cryomorphaceae bacterium | reverse complement strand
CCATTCAATGATGTTCCGATCATCTTTACCTCAACGTTGACAAAACAGAGGATCCATAAGGCACTTGAAGCAACGATGTTGGTGCATGAAAACAGAACCAAGAAAATCTCCACTTCAGTGTTGAACGAGGTCATGTTGGACATCATCCAAGCGACACCGCCACCAGCGATTAAAGGGAAGTACATTCGCATTAAATATGTGCAACAGTTGCCGACACACTCGCCTGCATTTGCGTTCTTCTGTAACCTACCACAGTATATTCCTGATTCCTACAAGCGCTTCCTAGAGAATCGTTTGCGCGAGAAATTTGACTTCTGTGGGGTGCCGATTAAAATTTTCTTCAGGAAAAAATAATCCTCGACTGATGAGACTTGGTGCCATCGATATTGGTAGCAATGCGGTGCGTTTGCACGTCTATGACATTGCCCGAAATGATTCAAAAATCATGTTGGATTGTCTATTTTCACACCGTTTCCCGAGTCGTCTCGGTCAGGATGTTTTCAATACAGGAAATATTTCTGAAGAGAAAACGAGTAACCTTCGCGCTGCAATCGAAACATTACATTTTATGGCCGCTGAGTGGCAGGTTGAAACTTTGCGTTCTGTCGCTACCTCTGCATTTCGAGATGCTGAAAATGGAAGAGATGTCGCCCTTCATATTGAAGAAACTACCAGTGTAAAGATTGACATTATCACCGGAGAGGAAGAAGCAGGCTTAATTCGCGCTGGCATTCTAACCCTAGCGAAAACCCAAACGGACTCATGCATCATGATTGATGTGGGAGGAGGAAGTACCGAAGTGAGTACGTTTCTGAATGGGGAAAATGGTCCAAGCTATTCCTTCAATGTAGGAACAGTACGCATCTTGGCTCAAGGATTCACAAATACCATTCGAGAAGAAATGGCTGAATGGATGGAAAACAACATTCCAAAAGACCTCAACTATACCGTCTTCGCGACGGGTGGTAACATCAGACGCATTCATAAAATCTTAGGGCATAGCGAAGTGGATCCTTTGCAAATTCCCGAATTGCAAGACTTAAGAAGTGAAATGGTCAATATGACCATAGAGGAGAGGATGTCGCGCTTTGATTTGAATTCTGATCGTGCCGATGTACTTGTTCCCGCAGTGGATTTGTTTCTAGAACTTGTTAAAGGTATCCCTTGTGAAGAACTCTATGTTCCAGAAATTACCTTGTCGGATGGTGTAGCCTGTGACTTATTTCTTCGATAAGAATCTTAGTCGAGCGAGAGCTTCACAGGAAGAGTAAAATACACATCAACAGCTTCATTTTTCAGCACCCCTGGCTGCCATTTTTCCATGCTTTTCAGCACCCGAATTACCTCGCGATCGATAGATGGAGTCAAGCCTCGAAGCATTTTAAAATCCGTTGTCTCGCCATTCTTCAACACGGTAAAACGCACAAATACCCGCCCAACAATTTCATTTTCTACCGCATCAGCTGGATAAACCAAGTTGGAATCAATGAAGTTCATCAATGCCTTCACGCCTCCCGGATATTCGGGTTGTACATCGACTTGAAAAGCATCATACGGGGTTTCATTAAACGTAGGACAAGGTCCTCCCGGAAGAACAGGACCGGGAGGTTCTGGAAAAGGATAAGGCTCTGGGTAGGGATCCGGCTCTGGGTAAGGACATACTACTGGAGGAATAATTTTTTCTTTGGGCTTTTGCTTTGCTTCAGGTAGCGCTTTTTCTTCCTTATCTCGATTTGTTTCGGCACCCTCTGATTTAGCTGTTTGTTGCTTCAACTCGGGCTTCGACTTTGGTAAATGGCGCTCACATGAACTTAAGATGATGGTCAATGCAAATAATACAAACGTGACTTTGCTTAGTTGCTTGGTAAGTAGAAGTAGATGACTCATTTCTTTTGATTTGTGGTGTCTTTGACAAGAATCAAGCCAATATCACTAAAAGAATGCGCGGATCTCCATACCACCTGAATGAATTATGCGGCTGTTCTCCGATTTACGCCCATTGTATTGAAGGTTCAACTGTAGATTTTTCGATACAGAACGCTGGTATCCTACATTCCATGTGAAATTTACGCCAGGTTTCAAGGCCTCGAGCATCTCAAAGCCAAGTGCTGAATTTTGATTGCCAGTGTAATTGATCCGTACCATTTTCACCCCTCCTTGAAGACTTCCCTTGTCCTGTTGGTTGTACTTAAACGTTGTTCCAATCTCCATCAGAGACGACCGCTCTCCTCCCAGTTCTATTGCATTTTGTTTGTCTGAAATTCGACCATCCAAGGTAATGCGAAATGCTGTCGTAGGCTGATAAATCAAACTCGGCTGAATGAAATAATAAGACAAGGAATAATTCCTTCCTGCGGTGTAATCGGCGCGTGTGTCCTTGGTTCCAACCTGCCCTTTCGACTCAATGGAAAACACCTTTTGAATGTTCCAACGGAATGAAAGTTCGTGGTAGCGGTTGGCCTTCGAATCAAATCCTGTAGCCAGCAATGACTTGGACACTAAATCCTGAAAGGTGTATTCCGCGCTAAAAATACTAGAGGTTCGATTAAAAAATACCGTATTTCGAATATTCGAGTTGGACGCAATCAAACTGGTGTCACTGATTCCTCCCGCAAAGGGATTGAATGCATCGGCACCATCAAAGAAATTGGTTTTTCGATTGATGCGCGCTCGAAGCTCTCATTGGAATACGTCTTTACATAGTTACTGCTCGGCGTGAAAACTCGGATATAACTTGCTTGATCGACAAACTGAGCGATTTCAAACTCATTCAAATCCTTGATGCCATCATTATTGTAGTCAATCCACGTATAAATTCCTTGACCATCGTTTACCTGAATATAAAGAAATTCACGTTTTTGTTCGAGACCTGATCCCACCTCGTAAAAGGTATTCCAGGTCAACGCACCTTTGAACAAACGCAACTCATAATCTACTCTTCCCAATAAAGTGTTTTCAGGTGTTTGAGGCATCAACTGTGCATCGATCACCCGCAATTCACGGTAACTAGTGATAATATTTAAGGATTGATTTTTTAATTCTGTCAAACGTATTTCACCCCCCGCAGTCACTGCCTTCGCTGCATTTCTCAACATAGAACTATCCGACCGTTGATCAAAGCGCTCACGGTAAAAAATCTTATAGGAATTCTTTATAGAGTCACTGTTAGACAAGTAAAATTGATAGTCAAAAAACTGATAACTCGAAGGATCCAATTTTACCGTTCCTCCCGAAAACTGATTCAATTCGTGGTCATCGCGATAACCCAACTTGAACCAACCAATATCTTGCGACACATCCACCCGATGGCGGACGAACTCGTTTTTCGTTGCTGCGGATGAAGACAAATAGCTTCCATCCCATTTGGCATGAAATCCTTTTTGGTTCCATTTTCCATCCGTTGCAGCCCGCAATCCAAAGAAATCTGAACCGATTAAGAACTGCTGTCCTTCAAGATTGATATTTCCATAGGTTCGGTGCTTGATATTTCCACCGATTGAAGTTGCCACCTGATTTCCAGTGTAGAGTTTGTTGCGGGTGTTCCAATCACGGTCAAACTCAACAGCACGGTATTGCTCGATTGGGCTAAAGTTGCGATCGAGGGTTTCAAGCTCCGCCTTTGCTTCGAGTTGCCAGGACTGCAATGAATCACGACTCAAGGGAATTGTCCCAATGAGTCGCGAACGATTGGCTACACTTTGGTCATCTTTTGCATCTATGGTAGAGAAGGTATTCAAGTCATTGGAAGAATACGCAAACTCTGATTCGATTCTTAGTCGGGGATTGATGCGGTAAACAAATCCTGAAGTCACCATTTGTTTCCGTTTCGGGGTAATGATCACACGCGATGGTGCATAATCCCCTTGCGGGACGCCACCAATTGGAGGCACCCATTCATACACCCGACCCAATGCATTGAAATTGCTGAAAATATAGTTCCCCTTTCCTGCGCCTACAAAGGTGAATGTTGCGCGGTAAATGGCTGAATCGGGCTGAACGGAGTAGACCAAAACGGAGTCATACCCGAGAATAGTGACCATTTTGTACAATACCTGGTTATCCACAAATCCAACTGAATCAATACTGTTGGTTCGCGCCAAATCTAAGCTATCACCAATGCTCGACAAAAGTATCCTTTCCTGCGTGCTTAATTCCTGTTGTAATGTTTGATTTTTGGCATCTTGCTCAGAATACGCATTCAACCAGAAGTCCAATTTCTTGGAATTAAAGGTTGTCGACGTCTGTACCAAGGAGCGCGCATAATTCTGATCTGAATATTGGAACTCGACCACAATCCTCGTGTCTTTGGTAATTAGATTTCGTGAGGTAAACACCAACTCCGAGGAATTGTAGTTAATGACATAGTCGAATTCCTGTCCTCTTTCGAGCAGTTTTCCATCAATGTACACACGCTCCGTTCCCGCAAGCACAATAATAAAAGGTTCATTTTCATTTCCTTTTAAGCGATACGGCCCTTGATTTCCTTCCACGCCCTGAATGATTTGTCGGGCAAATTTACCTTTGGAAAGTGCACCACTCACCTGGGTGCGCCATACCTTCGCCGTGTCTGTTGTCCAGCGGTAATTGACGGTAAGTCCCTGTGCACGTTTTTTATACGTCATGAAATATCCTGTCGGTCGATTGAGCCAAAAGTCACCCGCCACGATTTTGAGCCGGTTATTGTAGATTTGAATAAACACCTGATCAAATTCCCTCAACTTGTTGGTATTTCCATCGGGTTGAATGGGAAGATTGTCATCGGAAACTGAGGCCAGCAACTTCAAATTTGGCGTGATATCACCGGAAAGCTCCAGGTTTAAGGTTGAATTTACACCCAAATCTTGGTTATTCCCGAATGAAACGCCACGTGAAATACTTCCTGACTTTGTTAGCCCTGAACCGCCAAATACATCCTGGACACTTACTTCATTCTGCATCATGAACAACTCACGATCACCCTTCTTTTCCGTATAAATCATGGATGTGTCTCTGCGGAAATAGGTTTTAGAAAGGTCCATGGGCAAGACTCGATACCGCAGCTTTATACTGTCCGAGCAGGAATCGATCATTGAAAAAACGGAAGTCGCATAATCGAGATGGTAACTCAAGGACGACATTTTTTCATTTCCACACCACACTTCAAAAGATGCAGGATAGATGGACAGTGTATCCAACCGGAGGGCATCTTTCGGTGTCGGCAAAATTTTCTCGCGCAAGGAAGTAGTTTGTCCTGATGCGAACTGCACCAGCACGACAAAGAAAAAAAACACTACTTGACCTTTTCTAAAAGACATTCGCACGAATGTACAACGATGAACCAATTAAAATCGTCTATTCATGGAGTTTTTATCAGCCTTTAAACTGTGAATTTCCATACATTGCCTTGGCTGTTAAAAAAAGTTAAGCCCCAACGACACACCGAACGGGGTGCTTACATTCGTTAAAAACTTGTGAATTGAGGAAAATTCGTGTCAATCTTATCATCTTGTCTGTGGTCATTGCCTTGCTGGCTTTGCTTGTAATTCAAGCATTTCAAATGGCCCAGCTGTATGACCGAAAATCGAATCAGTTTTCTCTGAATTTATCTTCCTCCCTTGAACGTATCGCCATTCGACATGAAAAAGCGGAAGACATTCGTCGTTATATGCACATTGTCAATCGTGATTTTAGCGGCCAATACAAGAAAATTCTCAAGGAAGAATTCAAGTCACTACTGAGCACGCAAGAATCCATTTCCATCCGCGACACCTCTATTTTTGAGCGCGGGGAAATGCAACATTATTTGGTCATAAAGGGCAAGGCTTACGATTCAATCTCTGGTGTGACGACCGAACAAAAGGTCCTAGCCCGAGATGTGCGGCAGCTGCGCGATTTGTTTGATAAACAGCGAAAGCAAATACCGACGAACGATTCGTTAAAGATTGCCATTCAGTTGGACCAGCGGGTACTTCAACAAGTATTCAAAAAAGCAAAGTTTTTCAACGACATGATGGTTGAAGCCTTCCGAAACAATGTGTACGAAGCTGCCTCAAAACGTGTTGATCCAGCATTTCTTGATTCCGTTATTCGCACGGAGTTAGGCAATGATGATCTGCCCAAAAAGTACAAGTTCATGGTAGCCGATGAATATGGGATGCCCATCAAGTTTGCACATGCGCCCGCCACATACAGCAACAAACTCGACACCTTAAAAACCGGTAAAACAATACTTTTCCCAAGCAACATCCTTGACGACGACCTTTACTTACACGTTTGGTTTCCAGAAAAAAATGCCTTCCTCTTCACAGAGATGTGGGGTCCATTGGTGATCAGTTTAACCTTGATGATGCTCATTATTGTGGCGCTGATGTTCATGTTTAAAACCATCCTTACGCAGAATAAATTGTCAGAGATGAAAAACGACTTCATTTCCAATATGACCCATGAGTTTAAAACGCCTATTTCGACGATTTCTTTGGCCTGTGAAGCGATGGAGGATGATGATATGGTGAGTGGAGGTGCCGCTGACATGAAGCCCTATGTCCGAATGATCAGCGATGAAAACAAGCGACTAGGTGTTCTGGTAGAACGCATCCTGCAAAGTGCCGTGACCGATAAAGGACAGCTGAAATTGAACAAGGAATCCATTATTCTTCAAGAAGTGATTCACGATGTGGCTCAAAACGCCAAGCTACGGATTCAAAATAGTGGAGGAAAAATTGTGCTTGAGTTACCTTCAGAGTTGATCACCGTGGATGCCGATAAAATGCATTTGACCAACCTCATCAGTAACCTTGTGGACAACGCGATCAAATACAGCGAGAAAAATCCACTAGTGCATATAAAACTTGGATTAGAAAATAAGAAAGTAATACTGAGCGTTAAAGATGCTGGTATTGGTATTAAAAAAGAACATTTAAATAAAATCTTCGATAAGCTTTTCCGCGTTCCAACTGGTAATTTACACAATGTCAAGGGCTTTGGCCTAGGACTCAGTTATGTAAAGGCCATTGCTGACTTGCACGGTTGGACGATAGGCGTAAAAAGTAAATTTGGAGATGGATCAGAATTCACCCTCACAATTCAACACACACATGACAAAAAAGACAAAAATCCTACTTGCTGAAGATGATGAAAATCTTGGGCGTTTGCTACACACCTTTTTAGTGAATAAAGGGTTTGATGCTGTGTTGGCTGAAAATGGAAAGATTGCCTTCCGAATTTTTGGAGAAGGAGATATCGACTTCTGCATTTTCGATGTGATGATGCCTGAGATGGATGGTTTTACCTTGGCTAAAGAAATTCGCGAAACGGACAAGAAAATTCCAATTCTGTTTTTAACGGCAAAATCGATGAAGGAAGATAAGCTCGAAGGCTTCAACATCGGTGCGGACGATTACCTGACCAAGCCTTTTTCAATGGAGGAATTGTTAGCGAGAATCACTGCGATTTTGCGTCGTATTGAACCAAATACGGCCGCTGAAAGTGAGTCACTGAGCATCGGCACTATTCACTATGAACCAGAATCACGTGTGCTTCACCTTAGTGATGGTCCTAAAAAACTGACAACAAAAGAGAACGAGCTATTGCACCTTTTGGTGAAAAATGAAAACGAAATCCTTGATCGTAATGCCACGTTACGTTTGATTTGGGGTGACGACAATTACTTCAATGGACGTAGCATGGATGTGTATATCGCGAAACTTCGCAAATTGTTGAAGGAAGATCCAGCGATCGAAATCATGAATGTACATGGAAAAGGTTTTAAGCTTGTGGTGAAATAAGCAACAGGCTTCGCCATTGAGTGCGTGCTGTTCTCGTCAACTTTACTACCTTTGCACCGTTTTTGTCAAGGTGAAGAATAGCATCAAATATATACTGCAACGTGTAATGGGTTTTCGAACCTATCTGTATGTATTCGCATTGATGAAGATTCGCACCTTAAGAACTGATGCCAACGAAAAGGATTTCTTCCACTTCCTTACGCTACTAAAAGATGGCGATGGGGATGTTTTGGACATCGGTGCTAACCTAGGAATCATGACGGTTCATCTTTCAAAAAACCTTCCTAATTCTGCGATACATGCCATCGAACCTATTCCTGACAATATCTCCGTGTTGAAGCGCATCATCAAGCATTTTGGGCTAACAAAAGTGACTGTTTATGAAACGGCTGTTGGTGAAGAAGAGGGCAACGTAAAGATGATTTTGCCGCACCAGGGAAAAACACGCATGCAGGGATTGAGTCACGTCAAACACGAATCAATTACAGAGTGGAACGATGGTGAAGAGTTTCAGGTACCATTGAATACCATTGATAACTTAATCAATGGGCAAAAGATCCAAGGCATTAAAATCGACGTCGAAAACTTCGAATATTTCGCCTTGAAAGGTGGGACTCGTGTGATCGAAACAAATCACCCAGTGATTTACACTGAACTGTGGAACAACGACAATCGCACACGGTGCATGGAATTGATGCAACACTTCAACTATTCACCCTTTGTGGTCGTTAGCGGGGAATTGACACCTTTCCTTGCGCACATACATACCAATCAGAATTTTATCTTTCTGCCCAATTAATCTTACATTGTTGCGTTATTGCTGCGCATGAAGAAGAAACTCCTTATTGACCTTCTGATTATCATCCTACTGAATGTACTGATTAAACCAGTAGCAATCTTTGGTATTGATGCGGCAGTTCAAAATCGCTTAGGTTCTGATACCTACGGGCTCTATTTCTCCTTGCTCAACCTGTCCTACCTCTTCAATATCGTGATGGATTTAGGAATCAACAACTACACGACACGCAATGTCGCTCAATACCCCCACATCGTTCCTTCGTATTTAGGAAAAATCATAGGTCTTCGTCTTGTGCTTTTTGCAGTGTATGTAATCATTACACTAGGCTTTGGATTAGCTATTGGCTACCGCGATGGTGCGCTGTCTATTCTAGGAATCCTGATTTTTAATCAGTTTCTAAACACACTTATTCTATACGTTCGAAGTCATCTTGGCGGACTACATCTCTTCCGAACAGACGCAGTAATCTCTGTACTTGACAAGTTTCTGCTCATTGTGATGTGTGGGTATTTATTGCTTACCACGACTGATTATTTTTTCAAAATTGAATGGCTGATTTGGTCACAAACAATTGCCTATGCCTTAACGCTCATCGTTGGCTTTTCTTTGCTTATTCGGCATATTGGATGGCCAAAATTAAAGTTCAAATGGGCATTTTCTTATGCCATTATTCGTCAAAGTCTTCCATTTGCACTGCTTGTGTTGCTTATGATGTTGTATTCCCGCACGGATTCAATCATGCTGGAAAGGATACATACGAAAGGTCCCTACGAAGCGGGGATTTATGCCAAAGGCTTCCGATTACTCGACACGTTGTACATGTTTGGGATGCTCTTCGCCACACTTTTGTTGCCTGTATTTTCACGGATGATCAAAGAAAAATCGAAGGATACAGGATTTTTATTAGAAAGTGCGCGAGATCTTTTGATGGGGGGAGCCATTGTCATTGGGTTTATTGCGACGCACTTGTCTTTGCTCATCCTTGGTTGGATTTACACGGATGACATCAAGGAATCGGCCCCTGCATTTATTCTACTCATGTGGAGCTTTGTAGCAATGACCATCACCTTGGTCTACGGTACCTTTCTCACGGCAAAAGGTGACTTAAAATTTTTGAATATCATCTCAGTCTTTGGTATTGCCATAAATGTAGGATTAAACTTTATTGTCATTCCGCATTATGGGGCTGAAGGGGCGGCTATTTCCACACTTTCTACCCAGTCTTTCATGGCAATCTGTCAAATCATACGCGTGCACAAAATCCTACCACCTCATCAAGCCCTTCAAACCGTATTGAAGTTTGGTGCATTACTGGCCGGCATGTTGATTCTTTATTTCTTTCTGCCCGTGAACATGTGGACGTTCGTCCTTGAATGTGCTGCTGGTTTACTCTTCCTTTTTGTTTTCCGATTGATTGATATCTCAAGAATTCGCCTTGCTTTCAGCGAAAAACTGTAAATCATTCCTCAATCATTAAAATAAAAGTGCTTGATTTGAGTTAAATGCACGACTTAAAAAAGGAATATACTAACTTCGCCAATCTAAAATAAGAAGCATGAGCGACACGATCAGTGAACTCGAAAAAGAACGCCAAAACTTGTTGGTGTTTATCTGGAAGAAACGCAAGATTTTAATGATCACGACAGGAATCGTAATGGTTTGTGCCATTGTCGTTTCTTTACTCTTAACACCTGTTTACCGTTCAACTGCAGTTGTCTTCCCTGCAGCTACAAGTACCGTTTCATTCTCTGAACAACGAAATGCAAAAGCTGCGTCGATGGATTTTGGTGAGGAAGAACAAGCGGAACAACTCGTTCAAATCTTACAATCATCGCGAATTCGCGACAAAATCGTGGAGCAGTTCGATTTGATGAAGCACTACAACATCTCGCCAAGTGACCCAAACAAGCACTTCAAATTGATTGAAAAATACAACGACCACTTCCTGTTTGTTCGTACGCGTTATGGTTCAATTCAAATTGACGTGCTCGACCGTGAGCCACAACTTGCTGCAGATATGGCGAATAAGATTGTGGACCTCATCGATACCGTTAAAAACGAAATGATCCGTGAACGTACCCTTCCAGCTTTTGAAATCAACAAGCGGAAAAAGGAACAAATGGAAGATGACCGTGAGTTTGTCTTGGCGAAATTGGATTCATTGGCAGAACTTGGTGTTGTTTCCTTGGAGGGCCGTACAAATCTTTTCCAAGCCTATGTCGATTCGAAGAGCGCTGCGGAAAAAGCTGAAATCAAGAAAACCATCGATGTGAACTTGAAATATGGTTCAGACTTCGACGGATTGGAATTCATACGGAACGAAAAAATCATGAAGCTTGAAGAGTTCATGGTGTCGTATGAACAAGCAGAATCGGATGCAAACACAGACTTCAACCATAAGTTTATCGTTGAACGTGCCGTAGTTGCAGATAAAAAGGACAAGCCGAAGCGCATGATTATTGTCTTGTTAGCGACCATAGGTTCATTTGTTTTCATGGTCTTTGCCTTGCTCATCAAGGAGCGAATCAACGAGTTGAAGAAACTGGGATAACGTGGAATACGTACGCCGAAATCTCGGTTTATTGCTGGCTGGAATCGCGTATGCGGTGCTTTCATGCTATTTCATCTGGCAGGATCAGATTTGGTATACACTATTTCCCTTTGCGCTGATTGCTGTTTATTACGCCATCTATCAAACAGAATGGGCGTTTCTAAGCTTGGCACTTTTTACTCCATTGTCTATCAATATTGAGGAGTACACGCAGAGTTTCGGTCTTTTCATTCCGACAGAACCACTATTATTTGGTTTCATGTTGCTGTTGATTCTCATGCAGATTCAGCGACCAATCGTTCCGAAAGCCCTTTGGAAAAATCCACTCATTTGGGCTATTTCCTTCTACCTATTTTGGGTATTCGTCACTTCGATTTCCAGTTCCGATCCCGTGGCCAGTTTAAAGTTTCTTTTGGCGCGTCTGTGGTTTCTCATCCCCATGCTCTTACTTGGCACGTATGTGTTTCGAGATAAAATCAATATCTCACGATTCTTCTGGCTTTTTTCCATTGGGATGATTGTCGCCATCACCTACACACTTATCGTGCATGCCGGATACCGCTTTGGAGAAAAGGAAAGTCACTGGGTGATGTGGCCATTTTTTAAAGATCATACCATCTATGGAGCGATTGTAGCTTTAGTGATTCCTCTTATTTTTGGACTTTATTTCTCAAAGAAACATACGCCACTCATTCAAGCAACCCTACTTGCCTTTATGGGTATATCTTTGCTTGGCTTGTATTTTTCCTATACGCGTGCGGCGTGGCTGAGCATCATTGCAGCCTTGGGGGTATGGGCACTGATTCGCTTTAACGTGAAATTCAGCATCCTCGCCGCTGTGGCCGCTTTTGCAGGTGCTGTGCTCTTTTTCTCTTGGGATTCAATTCAGATGGAGCTTGAGCGCAATAAGTCGGAGCATACAACGGAAGAATTTGGCGAACGACTTCAAAGTGCCACAAACGTGTCTACGGATGCTTCCAACCTTGAGCGGATCAATCGTTGGTCATGCGCGATTGCCATGTTTGAGGACTTCGGAAACCTTGGAAATGCACATAGCGAATTTTTAGGGCCACTGGCTGAAATGGGCTTGATTGGTTTACTCTCGATTTGCCTTATTATTGCCGCGATATTTTATAAAGCTATCACGCTCTACAACCGTTGGCCTGCCGAAGACAAAGAAATCCGCGTTCTATTGATAGCGATGATTCTTTCATTGACCACCTATTTTGTACATGGTGTATTGAACAATTTCCTCGACACCGACAAAGCCGCTGTGCCTATTTGGGGGATGTGTGCAATGATAATGGCCTTGGAGATTTCGCTAGATAGCAAGTCCAAAGAAGTAATGTCGTAATTACCCAACAGGCATTACCTGTCATTACTAATTCGTTTTACACCATCGATCAATTTTGCTTCATTAAAATTCATGAGCAATCCTTTGGATTTATTGGAGATTTTCAAGTAGGTAATAATTTGAGCCAAATGTACTGGAAGCAATTCTTTTACTGATTTCACTTCAATAATGACTTGATTTTCTACCAATAAATCAATTTTATAACCGATTTCTACCCTAACATTTTTGTACTTCACGGGGAGTTCAACTTGTCTTTCAACAAAAATTCCCATTTGCTCCAATTCATAAAACAAACAGGCTTCATACGTTGATTCAAGTAATCCTGGTCCTAGAGTTCTATGAACCTCAATTGCTGCTCCTATTATTGTTTTTGTTAAATCATTGACTTCCATATTTTTCATTTTTATTGACCATTGAACGAATTCAAAACCTCAATGGATCTTTGGATCTTAAAAATCTCGTGTTCTTTAAATTAAGCTAACTGTGTATCTTTTTACCGCAGAGGCGCTGAGAATGAATTAAATCTTCTCGGAATAGATTGTTTCATTTACAGATCAAACGAAATTCACAAACTCCTGACCTCTACGACTCTGCGGTTCATAAAAATATCATGTTCCTTGAATTAAGCTAACTGTGTATCTTTTTACCGCAGAGGCGCAGAGAATAGAATTGAAAATTTCCTATTCGTATTTTTTTTCATTGTACGTTAAACCGAATTCAAAACTTCTGCGGCTCTGCGGTTC
>JAJTDQ010000054.1 GCA_021300505.1 Cryomorphaceae bacterium | reverse complement strand
GGTGGGAATGTAACAACATTACACCTCAACCAGAAGGATGTGATGATATCACTGATCCAACTGCGGATGAATTGAACCGTATCGAGAACTGGCCAGCACATGGTGATGTATCGTTAGGTCAAGATTATTATTTAGCTCCTTTCTACGATAGAAATCAAGATGGTGTGTACAACGCGTTAGACGATGGTGACCACCCTTGGTATGATGATATCTTAGGTCGTGATGATATCGAATGTGGTATCGACCGTCGTGTATCTTTATTTGGTGATGAAACGCACTGGTGGGTTTTTAATGATAAAGGAAACATTCACACAGAAACGAATGGTGATCCAATCGGAATGGAAATTCGTGCTCAAGCATTTGCTTTTGCTACGAATGACGAAGTGAATAGAATGACGTTCTACAACTACGAATTGATCAACCGTGGAACGCAAACCTTGTTCAATACCTATTTCTCTCAATATCTAGATGCTGATATTGGTAACTTCTCTGATGATTACACAGGCTGTGACGTATCTAGAGGTTTGGGATACATGTACAATGGTGACCTTTTCGATGAGATCAATGCAGGAAAACTAGGTTATGGTGAAAACCCTCCAGCTGTTGGATGTGACTTCTTTGAAGGACCTTACCAAGATGCGGATGGTATTGATAACGTAGGTCCTTTCTTCGATGAGGCTTTGGATTCACTGATTGTTCCTTCTGTTGTTCAGGCACTTGCAGGAAAAGGTATTGTTTACAAAGGAATTGGTATCGGTTACTCTGATGGTATTGTCGATAACGAACGTTTTGGTATGCGTCGTTTTACGTACTACACGTCCACATCTCAGTATCCATACAATGACCCGTCATCTGCTTCTGAATATTACAACTTTATGAGTGGAAGTTGGGCCAATGGTTCTGAAATGTTCTTTGGAGGTTTGGGTTACGAAGGTTCAAGCGGCGTAACTACAGTGCCATCTGATTACATGTTCCCAGGTGACTCAGATCCAATCAACTGGTCAACTGGTGGTACAGACATGTCATCAACTTTCCCAAATGGTTGGGATGAGGCTACGAACAACAATCCTAAAGGTGACCGTCGTTTCGTGCAGTCTGCTGGTCCATTTACATTGAAGCCAGGTGCGGTAAATAACATTACTGTTGGTATTGTATTTGGTCGTGGAACAGACGGAGATTTGTTCTCTTCTGTGAACGCAATGAAGCGTGCAGATACAAAAGCACAAGCGTTGTTCGATGCTTGTTTCAAGATTCTATCTCCTCCAGATGCGCCTAAATTGACAATTCAAGAGTTGAAGAATGAGTTGATCTTGATGATTGAGAACCCATCTTCTTCGAACAATTATCAAGAGGGGTACGAAGAAAAGGATGAAATCAACATTACAGATCCAACAGTTGATCGTTTCTACCGCTTTGAAGGATACCAAATCTATCAGTTGAAAGCTGTTGATGTATCGGTTGCGGATATCAACGATCCAAGTAAAGCGCGTTTGGTTGCACAAACAGATATCAAGAATGGTGTATCACGTTTGATTAACTTCGAGTTTGATGAAGAGCTTGGTTTTGCTGTTCCAGTTGAAAAAGTGGATGGAGCAGACGAGGGAATTAAACACTCTTTCAAGTTGACTGAAGATGCGTTTGCGTCAGGTGACCGTCGTTTGATTAATCACAAAACATATTACTATGTTGCGATTGCATACGCATACAACCAGTTCAAGAAATACGATCCAAATGATCCATTGTTCTTGGATGGCCAAAAGATACCATACATTTCTTCACGTTTGAATTATGACGGAACGGCGATTGCTGCAATCCCCGCGATTCCTCACGATCCAGCTCCAGAAGCAGATGGTACTGTTCAGCGTATTGAATACGGTTCATCACCAAAAATTACGCGAATTGATGGATATGGAAACGGTAACCGTGCACTAGAATTTGATGATTTGACAACAAATACGATTCTTACACAAGGTTTCATGGAGAATCCAACATATGACCTTGGTGCCGGACCAATCAATGTAAAAGTGGTTGATCCATTGAACTTGGTGAATGGTTACTTCGAATGTAAATTCCGTGACTATGCGCCAACATCTACAAACGCAGCAGATACGGCAAGTTGGGTAATTTACCGATATGACAAAAAAGATGGTGAAATCCTGGACTCTGTAAGCTCTGAATCTGCAATTGATCGTGATAATGAACAAATTATTCCGCAATGGGGTATTTCGGTGCAAATTTATCAAGAGAAATATTTTGGTGCTTCTGGTAACGCTTCAGTGAAAGTGACAGATATGATTGATGCAACGATTGAATATGAAGATTCTTCTAAGCAATGGTTGACTCCAGTATCCGACAACGATGCGTTCTTCCCAACAAACTGGGTGCGATCCGGAGATTATTCTCCAGATCCAGATACGGATTGTTTGCCTGATGGGGTAGACTACTTGAATCCTTGTAATTATAAGGATGAGTCTGGTCAAGATAATGATAAGAAATTCGCTAAAATCTTGGAAGGTGGAATTGCTCCACATCGCTTAGTGGGATATCAGTCCAGTTACATGCCTATGGCTTACTACAACTTGACAAGTCCTGGTTCAGCGAAGAGCAATGCATCGATTTCTTTCTTACCAAGTGTAGATATCGTTCTAACAGACGACAAATCTAAGTGGACGCGTTGTCCAGTTGTAGAACTTGGTCGCGAAGCAGCATTGAATGTTGGAGGTGCTCAACCAGGTGCTTTACGTGCTAGTCAAAGTGTAGATAAAGAAGGTAATCCTGATGGAACAGGTACTGGTATGGGATGGTTCCCTGGTTATGCTATTGATCTTGAATCAGGTGCACGCTTGTACATGGCATTTGGTGAGTGTTCTTTCTTAGGTGCTGAAAATGGTGCAGACATGATTTGGAACCCAACTGATCGTTTTGTGAACGGTGTTGGTTCGCCATTGTTGGGAGGATGTCAACCTTTCTATGTGTTTAGCTACAAACAAGCTACGATTAATAGTTATGTATCCGGATATGACTTCCCTGCATATATACCTTCTGAAGGCGAGAACAATGCAACAAATGCAGTTTACCAAAAATATTTGGATGTTGTAACGAATAATAACTCGGCTGCAAAACGTGAATTGTACGGAAGCTTAACATGGGTGGCATATCCAATGTTAACACCGGGTCAAGACTTATTGTCAACTGACGTTAAAATTCGTTTGCGAATCAATAAGGAATACAAAAACTTCGTTGGGTCAGGTGAGAACAATGGTAAGCCAATGTACTCATGGTCAATGGATGATATCTTTACCGAAACAGCTAGTGCTGAAGCCTTAACGGATGCATTAAGTTTGATTAACGTTGTGCCTAATCCATACTATGCGTTCTCTGAATACGAACGTACGCGTTTGGATACACGAGTGAAAATCACAAACCTACCTGAACGCTGTACGGTGAAAATCTACAGCTCGAACGGTAAGTTGATTCGCACTTTCAAGAAGGACAGTCCAATAACATCTCTTGACTGGGATTTGAATAACTGGAAAGGAATTCCAGTCGCAGGTGGAGTATACTTAATCCATGTTGAAGTACCAGGAGCAGGTGAGGTAATACTTAAATTCTTCGGAGGTATGCGTCAAGTAGACTTACAAGGTACTTAATTGATTTAAAAGAAAAAGTGAAATGAAAAGTTCAACAATGAATATGAAGAACATCCTTTTCGGCGGAGCAATGGCGTTCAGTATGATCGCAATGGCGGGTAATGAAGACCGTGTGGGTTCTGCAGGTGCATCGCACTTGTTAGTAAATCCATGGGCACGCAGTGCAGCATTTGGTGATGCAGGAATATCAAGCGTTAACGGTTTGGAAGCGACTTACATAAATATCGCAGGTCTTGCATTTACAGACAAAACACAAATCAAGTTCAACTACAGCAACTGGATGGGTTCTGCTGGTATCGCAATGAATAGTGCAGGTATCGCTCAACGTATTTCTGAAACGGATGTGATTGCTGTAAGTGTTCAGTCATTAAACTACGGTGATATTCCAATTACGACAGTTGCGAACCCAGAAGGAAATATCGGTTTCTTCTCTCCGCGTGCAAACATCTTTAATGTAGGCTATGCACGTGCGTTCTCACAATCGATTTATGGAGGTATCAACTTCAAAGTGATCTCATCTAGTATTTCCAACTTGAAGTCTTCAGGTGTAGCAATCGATGCGGGTATTCGCTACGTAACAGGTGAAAGAGACCAAATCAAATTTGGTATCGCGCTGAAAAACGTTGGACCTGTAATGAACTACAAAGGCGATGGTCTAGCTCAACAGGTAGACTATTTGAGCACAGGTTTCACCGCGTCTTTGGAAGAACGTTCAGCTTCTTTTGAAATGCCTTCTTTGCTTTCTATAGGTGGTTCTTATGACTTCCTTTTGGGTGGTCCTAAATCAAAACCAGCTATTGGAACAAGTACAGAATCCTCTGCCGCACAGCACAAGTTGACTCTTGCACTTGGATTTACAGCAAACTCATTCTCATACGATCAATTCCGTTTGGGATTGGATTATGGGATGGTTGGTGAGAAAGTAGCTTTCAACCTTCGTGGAGGTTTTGTATACGAAAGAAATATCCTTTCTGCTGAAAACCGTTCAAATGCATTGGTAGGACCTACAGCTGGTTTTTCACTTGATGCACTTGTGGGTGAAAACAAAACAGCATTGGGTATCGAATACTGTGCACGTTTTGCAGGAATCTTCGGAATCATTCACACAATCGGTGCTACAATTGATTTGAAATAATTTAAAGAATTTAATTTTTTGAAATACCAAGAGAGCCCCTGTGGCTCTCTTGTTTTTGTTTAATACCATCACAAGACGATATTTATGTCACAGATTAGTTACTACACAGAGGAAGGTTTGAATAAACTGAAGGAAGAACTTCACCAAATGAAAACGGTACAACGTCCTGCAATTTCTGAACAAATCGCTGAAGCACGAGATAAAGGTGACCTATCTGAAAATGCGGAGTACGATGCAGCGAAGGAAGCTCAAGGTTTATTGGAAATGAAAATTTCAAAACTTGAAGCGATTATCGCAAATGCAAGATTGATTGATGAAACAAATATTGATACGTCTAAGGTACTGATACTCTCAAAAGTAAAAATTCGCAATGTGGCAAATGGTATGGAAATGGAATACACACTTGTCGCTGAAAATGAAGCAGATTTAAAAGTTAAAAAGATATCAATTGATTCTCCTATTGGAAAAGGTTTACTTGGGAAGAAGCAAGGTGACATAGCCGACGTGCAAACTCCAAACGGAATCATCAAGTTTGAAGTCGTGGAAATTTCCCGATAAATCATGAGTACCATTTTTTCGAAGATTATCGCAGGTGACATTCCTGCATTTAAAGTGGCAGAAAATGATTTGTTTTTAGCCTTTTTAGACATAAACCCATTACGCATGGGACATACTCTGGTAATTCCTAAAACCGAGATCGATTACTTCTTTGATATCGACGCAGAACAAATGGCTCAGATGATGAAATTCGCCACTTCTGTGGCGGCGGGTATTAAAACATCATATCCATGCAAGAAAGTAGGGTTGACAGTAATCGGTTTAGAGGTGCCGCATGCACATATTCATTTGGTGCCAATGGATTCGATTGCAGACATGAATTTTACGGGGCCGAAATTGAACCCAGCTTTGGACGAGTTGGCTGTTGCCGCAGAAAAGATCAAGGCTTCTATATCCTTGAAATAACCTGATAGAGAATACATCCGATAACCAACATTCCACTCATCGCTTTAAAATTGGTGAGAGGTGATTTACTTTTGGGTTGGAAGAACAAGGTGTTGCAAAACTTTCTGTACAACTCAGTGAGTTGATCAATCCTAGCGGCAAAAAAGACAAATACACCGATAAACAGAACAGCAAAGAAAATTGTAATCCACGGCTGTCTATATTCTTCCAAGTCTTGTGGATTCACCGTGGTTAGGATGGTGTCAAGTCCAAATCCACTCACAGCCCCATAGAGCACGAGTAAGTGCACTATAAAGATCGGTAAGGTGTTTTGACCTACGGCCAGTAAAGTCTTATTAATTGATGTTTTATTGCGTGTAGCAAGAATTACTCCCATGACGAGAACTAAGGACAGGGAAAAGCGCAAAAAGAAGGAATCCATCAAACGGAAGAAACGAATTGGCTTATCCATAAAATGACTTAAAACGGCATCAAAGGAGAATCGGAAGAGGGCCTGAATGATAATCAATGAGATAGCTGCAATGAGCAAAGTTCTTAATCCATGTTTTGAGGTGGCATCAAATCCACGGGCAATCAACGATCCTATGAATGCACCACCAAGTACATATCCACAAAATGGAAAAATACCGAATACACTGTGTTCACCCCCAAAGAAATTGTTGAGGATATCAGGTAGAAAGGGAAGATGCGTGTGCGTGTCGTAATATTGAACAATTAAGGGTTGCATGAAAATACACGCTATAGCAGAACCAAGCAGTAGGTGCGGAACATAGTGCATTTTCTTTATGACATGGGCTAGCACATAGATACCAATGGTTAATAACAACCCAATTGCAATGCAATGTAAAATGTGAAAGGTATAGAAACGATCACCAACGAGGTGTGTGAAATAACTAAAGGGGTTGTAATGACATTCTTGGGTAAATGCTTTCCATTCCTCTGTCCACGTTCCTGTGTTTTTTGCTATTGTTCTGAAATTAATTTGAACCAAATAGGCCCATCCTAACAGGGTGGCAACACGAATTAATCCTTTCTTTACGCGTTCCGAATTGTAGACTTCACTTCCTTTCCGTTCAAGCAAATACATGAATACAACACCGGTAATGGTAAGAAATAATGGTGCAGTATTTCCACGAATGCCAGCAAAAATCGAATATGCCCATTCGTCTTTATCCTTAAATTGTTGGTCGAGCCACATCACAATGAAGTGCCCTTCAAGCATCAATAAAATCGAAATAGATCGCGTTACGTCAATAAAAAAAAGGCGTCCGGTGGCTTGTTTTGATTGAAGGTCTGCCATGAATTAGCTCTTTTTCTTCTTGGGATTTGATGTCGCATATTTATCGGAATGCGAAACCGTTATTTTCTTTGTGAGTACAAATTCATGGCAATCGCGGACTACGGTCAATGTAACCGTGTATGTTCCATTCTTTTCATAGTAATGCTTTGGATGGTATTTCTTTGAAACACTTCCATCACCAAAATCCCACATGATCGAATTGTAGTATTTGGTTTTATTTTGAATACTGATATTGGTCCAATGTTCGCGAATCGTAAAGTCCATAATTGGAGGTACTGCAGGCATTGGATGCATTAAACTATCCAACTTAAAGTAACTGTAATTGTCGCGTATGATCTTACTTGCTGTTGATATTAGAGTTGGTTTCCAACTTTGGTTTAACTTAAGAGGGGAGAATTCACCGTTGGATGTTTTATTGAAAAATGCGGTGTAAAATGTAGTTGCAATCGTATAACTTCCATTGAAGTTCGGGTGTTGATTGTCCTCTTCGTATAAATTGATCTCAGGGTGATTCTCGCGAATATCTTTCCAAACCAGTCCGACAGGGACAATTGGATAACCAAATTCATTTTGCAGAAGTTTGTACCCATTAAGGATGCGCGCTTGCATCTTGTCGTAGGTGTTGTTTTCTTCTTGTTCTACAAAGCCCTCCTTGTATCCCCAAGTCATGTAAAAATAAATCTGGGCACAAGGACTGAACGTTCGCACAGAGTCAATAAGTTGACGAACATAGGGTATCGTTTCGGTCATGATAACACTCGAATCTTGTGCAAACTCTCGACTGAAACCTTGTATAACGACGATGTTCCATGGTTTTTTCTTCATTTTTGCATAGGTCGATGGACGTTCTGCGTGTTGCTTTAAAGTACTCCCACTTACCGCAATTGAATCGGCGTAGACGGTTTGATTGTTTGCCTTTGCAATACGTTCAAAAAGCTTCGGCATGTTGTTGTAGTGAGTATAACTATTTCCAATAAACAAAACATTCTTATTTTGGGTGAATGCTCCAAAATTCAAAATGATTAATAATAGAAAAAGTAGATGTTTCATCGTGATTTTATTTTTTACTCTCCTTAGCAAATCGTTTACGGATAGGGAAAATAATCCCAAGAATTTTGTCGTAAAAGGCTGTTAAAGGCTTTATATAATGCACCATAATCGCAAACGTTGCAATAAATAGTGCAGCACCAATTGCGGCTTCGTAAGGATTCAATGGATTCATGTCACGTGAAATAAATTTAGCAATTCCAAAATGAATGATAGCACCATAAAGAATAATCATATGAACCACAAAAACAGGGAGGGTATTTCTCCCCATTCGAATAAATAGATTCTCTTTAATGGTGAAGAGTTTCTCAATCAATGACAAAATACCCAAAACAATGAGGATCATTCCCAAATTTTCAAATAGCCAATTTCCGCTCGCAAGGTTCTGAATTCCGAATCCAAAGGTGTGCGACATCAAATGGTGAACGAAATACAAAAATTGGGTTGAATAGAAGAACAATAAAAGTCCAGATATAAATAAAAATGCTGGGATATTCCATTTGGTTTTGTTCAGCCATGCGGTATGCAATAAAACGCCTATACCCGCACCAAAGAAGGTGTATCCAATATGTGGTGCAAGTGGAAACATCGAACGGTGTGATGGTGCATGGATCATATTTTGAAGAAAATCAGGCCATCCATAAGGCCAGGGAATTACTCCGGCTTCGTTTCGGATGGAGTTTAGGGGTGCCCAAAAAGAGAAAATTACAAGGGAGACAACGAAGTAATACACCCACAATGGAATCACTTTAACTAAGCGGTACAAGCCATAGGTCAACAACAACCCCATGATCCCAAAACCGATACATTGTAAAATGTGAAATCCTTTTGGCATCAATACATATCCCCAAAATAACAATTCGGCCACGCGTTTAAATCCTTTTTTTACGCGTTCATTTCCAAAGAATGGCTCTCCTTTATTCGCATACAACAAATACACGAAGATCAATCCCGTCATGGTTAAGAACATAGGCGATGTGTATCCGCGTATGATGTGCCAGCAGTCGTACCAGAAAAAATAAGGATTTACAAAGTGAGGATCTGGACTACGAAAGCGCGAACCCAAGGTTTGATCTACGAAGTGTCCTTCAAGCATCAGAATAATGGCGATGGAACGTGCCATGTCAATGAACATTAATCGAGGACGCTTAACCGGTATTTTACTCATTCTATTCGTTGATTTGCCTGCAAAGGTATCAATTCGCGCGGATGCATCCAAACTATAAGCCTTCACCTAATACACGAATAGTAATTGGCGAAGCATATCCTTTGAAATAGATGCGTACAGGAGTGGAGAAGAGTCCTTTTGGTAGTTCTTTAACGCTAGAAAATTGAATGATTGTTTCTGAATGTGCTGCAATGTCGTTAATCATACGAACAAGGACAATGGTATTGTCAAGATCCATGGATGTTGGTGAGAGTTCAGTGTAAAATGCTAAACTATCTTCTTGTATAGATTCAACACTTTGAATTTCAATCTTTCTCTCGATTGCGGCTGCTCTTGAATAAACGGAGTTGCGTTGGTCGTTAATGTTGTCGCTCGTCAATTGATTGGCGGTATATTCTCCAAATGGGACCTGTACAAAGATGACAAAACCACCATTTTCTGCAGTTCCATCCAAATAGGGGATAAACACGCCATTGTCGAAGGCACGCAAATAATTCATGAAGGAAGAAATTCTTCGCTTGGTTAAATTGACGTTGTAAGCAGTTTTGTGCAATGGACTCGCAAAGCCTTGAACAGTGACTTTAATCCGTGCTCCTTTTTTTAATTCATCCAACAATAGGTCTCTGAATAAGTAGAGATCTTTTACTCCTTGGTCCACATATTCGATGAAAAAACTCTCGATGTCTTCACGCGCGTCTTCGGCTTTTACTCCATTCAATCCATGTGAATATTCTTTTTGATATTCAGGCAACAACTTACGGTAGTCGTCGTAACTCGCGATATAGTTCACCTGAGTTATGGTGTCAAGTGTTTTTGGGTCCGGACAGTCATTGTGGAAGTATAAAGTCACAGGTAACCGTTTGTTTAAATCTTCTAATGTCTCTTTAAGAGATGGTTCTTCAATGATTACCGGTGGAGCCGCAGTAAATATATCACTGCAACAGGTTGGATTTTTACTGTACAGCACGCCGAGACGATTACTGGAAAAATAACTGGTATCGCCAATTTTAAAGTAATAGAGGTCATTCGCTGGGCTATTCATGGGGATTCCAACATTTTTTGGTTCACCAAACTGAGTATTATAGTTAACGGCAAACACATCATATCCACCAAATCCATCGTGCCAAGAAGAAGAAAAATAAAGCGTGTTTGTGCGCTGGTCCCACCACGGGGAAAGTTCATTATCTAGTGAATTTATTGTTTTAATGGCTCTTGGCTTGGCATATTCATTTCCGTTTTTTATAGCCGAAAACCAAATGTCCATACCTCCTTCTCCTCCTTCACACTTCTTGACCATCCATCATCCCTATCGCAGGCATAGAGGTGTTGCTACCAGAAACATTAATGATCTCTCCAAGAGAATCTGCAGCTGTCCATTTTCCATTTTCAAAACGCGAAACCATGATTTTACAACTGTAATTGTATCCCTCATCGGTACACAAACTGAAGTAAAATCGTTTTCCATCGAGTGAAAATGTACCATTCCCCGTACTAAATCCATTAAAAAATAGGTCATCAATACGCTGGGATTGAGCTAGCGCGCCAGAATCAATAGCTGACTTGTACAAGCGTGTTTTGTAACTCTTGGTATAGACTTCTTCTCCCGAACCAATAGAATCGGCCCTCAAAGAGGAGAAAATAAACGTCCCTTCTGAAATGGTATGTCCAAACTCTGAATTGGGTGTATTGACAGTTTCTGGTAATCGCGAAAAGATGAGATTGGCTGTGTCTTTTACTGCCGATTTAGCCCACAGGCACGATTCCATCTCTCGCTTTGCTTTGAGGTAAGGGTATTCTTTTCGATCCTTCGCGAACTTTTTCTTTGCTTTCTTGAATGTCTCCAGTGCCTCCTCATATTTCCCATTGCACTTTTGCATAAGTCCAAGGTTGATGATCGACATGGGGTAGAGCATTGCTTCTTCGCGGTCATAGACTTTCTCGTAGTAATATTCTGCTTTCCGGTAATCCTTAAATGCCCGCAAGGCTTCAGCGTAATTCCACAAGGTTTCAACGGAATTGGAATCAAGCTCCATGGCCATTTCATACAACTCTACGGAATAATAATAATCACCATTGCGGTATTTATCCTCCGCAGCTTTTAAGTATTGCGCGAGTCGCGATTGCGCTGAAATCCCGAAGGATGCGCACACAAAAACCAGTATTAAATGAAATCTGGACATACGCGGTGTTGCATCTTTTTAGGTTTAAATCGGCTCAGGATATAGCGCGTGGCAATTTCGAATCCTCCGCGCATGTTACTCGCAGGAACCAATTTTGAAAAGTTGATATCATAACTCAAACCAACAAACCAACTTTGATAATCCATACCAACACTGACATATGCCGCATCAGCTGTGCGGTACCAAATTCCAGCATACAAGGCCTTGTAATCTCCTCGTTTGTTGATTAACGTGTATTTCAACGATGACCCAGCGACAAATTCCCGGTATTTCCCTTGAATGGATAGGTTGAATGAGGGAATCAAGTCCCAGTCAGAATCTATGGCGTAAATACCTTTGACAAAAAAGTTATAGCGAATGTCGCGAGGAATCACAGAAGTGTAGAATCCTTGATTTGGACGATTCAAGTTGTATACCCCAATTCCTGCAGTGATTTTTTCTCGCTTGTTGATCAAGTATTCATACAAAACACCCGCTCCAACAGAGAGATTCGTTTTTCTGTCTGTTTGAAACAACTCATTCGTAGGGAGGTTTGGGTCGAATTGAATTCCATTGAATTGGTTGTCAAAATACAGCTGATTCCAATTGATTTGTCGGTGATTCATTCCGAAATTCATCCCTCCACGAAGTATATGGCTTGAATCGGAAGTTAGCTTCAACAGATAAGAAACATTTGCCTGAAGTTCGGTGGTTTGAAGGTTACCGTCACCCACCGCATCGTGAAAAAAGAGTAGACCCACACCGAGATTCCGGTAGTTTGGTAGGTGCATGTCGGCAGACATCGAAATTGTACTGAATGGTACAGTGACGCTACGCCATTGATCGCGGTAATTCCCTACAAAGCGGTAGTCTCCGTCAAAATGTCCTGCGTGACCAGGATTCTGAAACATGGGAATATCATTGAATTGTGACCAATGGATGTCTTGAGCCAGTGAAACGCTAAGTTTCAGCAGTACAACCAATCCAATAAGTAGAATTCTAAGTTTCATTCCATCGCCAAGTGAACTTAAAACTAATGAAAATCTCTGAAAGTAGTGCGACTCTCTGCGATGTAGTGATTTGTAATTAGACAAAAGACCTGTCAGCCACGGCTGACTATAAGACGAAAGACCGCTTCGCTTCAAGACTTAATCTTTCTTCGAATTCTATTGCATTTTCATACTGATCAAATGGAAGGTTAATCTAATCTTGATATCTTAAAATCTCGATATCCTAAAGTCTTGATGTTTGAACTCCAAAATAAATTTACCCTTCAAAGAAAAGCACCAATGCAATTATTCCGATCAATACCATGAGGAGGTAAAGTTTTGGGTCGCGGTAAATTGGTTTCTTTCCACGTTTCGTCAAGCGCTCGTAGTCGTGGTACAATTTGCTGAAATCTTGATTGCGTTGGATTTGCTCCATCGTTGGCTCTATCGGCCGATCATCTTGCTTAATGCTGAATTTTCTCATAGCGATGCGGTCCATTTATTTTTAAGCTTTTCAAGAATGCGATAGACTCTCATCTTTGCATTTGCTTCTGTGATACTGTATATGTCTGCGATTTCTTTAAAACTCATTTCTTGGAAAAAACGAAGCTCAATCAAATCCAAATGTTCTTGTTCCATTTCATTCAGAAGTCCAATTAATTTTTCTTGATCCTCTTGCGTCATATACCCGAGGATATTTCCTTCGGTACAAAGATCCTTCATTCGCCAGTCTTCAATCTCCACGGTATAGCCGTTCTTTTGAGCTCTGAAGAACATGGAAACTTCATTTTGCGCAATGCGATATAACCAACTTGAAAACAGCAATCCTCTGTCTTCATATTTCGCAATGTTCGCCATTGCCTTAATAAAGGTTTGTTGCGTCAGGTCATTGGCGACCTCTTCATTTCCTCCCAAGCGTTTAAAAACAAAACGGAATATGGGCTGGAAGTAGGTGTTGTATAACTCACCAAAGTACTTTTGATCCGTCTTCGCTAGTTCGATAATTTCGGGCTCGCTAAGCTGTTTGATATGTTTCCGTTGCGAATTCAAGCTTCTAATTTTGGACAATAAATGGGGATATTTGAAAAAGTAACAGGGTATTTTTACTTTGTATGGATTAGCACTTGACCGCTCTTAGTAAGGCCCAACTAAAATTGTCAGGAGCCAATACTTAAACATTCCGTCAATAGTTGCTACACAGTCGGAATAACTAGTTGAGTTTCCCTGATAAATTTTGTTGCTATCGAAGGTAAAAATACAATCCGAATAGCTCGTCGAATTACCACGGTATACTTTGTTTCCGTTTATGGTGTATAAACAGTCAGAGTAGCTTGTAGAATTTCCACGATAAATTTTATCACCACTTATTGTAAATATACAATCCGAGTAACTCGTAGAATTTCCTGAGTAAATTTTGTATCCGTCGATTGTATATAAGCAGTCCGAGTAACTTGTAGAATTTCCTCTATATACTTTATTACCAGTCGCCGTGAATTGACAATCAGAATAGCTTGTTGAATTCCCACTGTAGATTTTTTGACTCATTTTATTTGAATTATCTGGTTAACTGTTTTGGAAGTATTTTCTTCATGGTGTGCTCAACGATACAGGGATGATCTTTCCATTGAACCATTGGTCACCAGTCAACGCAAAATTAGCGATAAATTCCGCCATCTTTTCCGCACTAATTGGCGCTTGATACCCAGGAAATGCCTCTTCCAACATTTCTGTCTGAGCGGCACCCAAGCACAAGCAATTCATTTTGATGTTACTTTCCTTATACTCTTCAGCAAACAATTCCGTAAAACTACACAAGGCTGCTTTTGAGGTGGAGTAGGCGCTCAAACCAGCGAATTTTACACTCCCCTGGAATCCTCCCATGGAACTTATATTCACGATATGTCCGCCATGATTCATTTTAGGAACAGCGGCTTGAACAGTTTCCATCACACCAATCACATTGACTTGGTAACATTCCATTAAATCGCGGTGTGTGATTTCTGGAAATGGTTTGTTCACCAACTTACCCGCATTGTTGATCAAGATATCGATGTTCTCAATTCCTTCAAAAATGGTTTTCGCCTCACTAAGCACGTTATGAAGTAAATCAAAAGGAAAGGTGATGACGTTGCTGTAACCGTTGAAGATATCCTCCATTTTCTCGAGGTCCCGAGATAAGGCAATCACACGGTTTTCCGAATTTGAAGCAAAAATTTCAACAAGTGCCTTTCCAATACCACGGCTGGCACCAACAACAACAATGGTTTTATTACTCATCGAAAGAAATGGTTAATTCTTCACTTGTTGGATGCGATTGACACGTTAATATGTAACCCTTCGCCACTTCTTGATCGGTCAGAGCGTAGTTTAAATCCATCTTGGCGGAACCTTTAATCACCTTCGCTTTGCATGAGCAACAAACGCCCCCTTTACAAGAATAGGGTGCATCCATTCCCGCGTTTTCAATCGATTCCAACAATGATTTACCCTTGGTGTTTAGTGTGAAGTTTACCACTTCGCCATCAAGAATCACTTTAACTTTACTCTCGCCAGAATAATTTGCTTGAACTTGAACACTTTCTTGCGCCATAAGTACCGGCGTAGTGAACAATTCAAAATGAATTTTTGAGGCATTCACCCCGAAAAACTCGAGTGTTTCCTTTGCTTCCATGATCATTTGCTCTGGTCCACAGATAAAGAAGGCATCTGCTTTCAGCATGTCCAAGTCTTGCTTGATGACTGAAGTAATCTGTGCTTTATCAATGCGTCCTGAAAGAAATCCATCTTTCGTTTCACCGCTCAATGCATAGTGACCTTTTACTGCATTCAAACCGTCAAGTTCAGTTTTAAAAAGAATATCTGCTTCGGTTCTGTTTCCGTAAAACAACTGCATGTTTCCACCTGTGGATTGAAGTTGCTTTGCGATGGACATGATTGGCGTAATTCCGCTTCCTGCTGCGATGGCCACTACATTCTTTGCCGAAGTATTTAAATTGAAGTTTCCTTGTGGTTCGCTGACTTGAATTTCATCACCAACTTTGAGTTCACGATTTAACCAAACGGAAATCGTTCCGTTGGGCACTTCTTTCACAGCAATCGCTAATGATTCTTCTGCTCCATTGCATAACGAGTAGGAACGGCGCTCCTCTTTTCCTCCATGATTGATCAACAAGGTAATGTATTGACCAGGAATGAATTTAAAGGATGCTTCAATAGTGGAAGGAACATCAAAAATGATTTTACTTGAGTTTGATGTCAAACGCTCAATGGACTTTACGCTCAGCGCATGAAATCCGCGATGCTGTGTTTTGTCTTTCTTGAAGATGGAAAATAACCCCATAATTTATTCGTCAAATGATACAATTAATTTTTCACTGGTTGGATGTGCTTGACATGTCAAAATATATCCTGCTTCAACCTCATCTTTTTCAAGTGCATAGTTCACGTCCATACTCGCAGATCCTTCTATGATTTTCGCTTTACATGTGCAACAAACACCACCTTTACAGGCGAAAGGCAAATCAGCACCAGCCTTTTGTGCAGCATCCAAAATGCTCTCTCCCGAGGAAGTTAAAGAAATATCAATTGAATCGCCATCCAAAATGATGGTCACATTGGAATCAACTACAGGTGTGTTTGAACCTTCAGAAGTTGGCTTCTTTGCGGTGGATGTTCCAAACAACTCAAAATGAATTGCATCTTTTGAAACGCCATTGCGCATCATGCTTTCCTTTACACCTAAAATCATTTCTTCAGGACCACAAGAATAAACACCTTTGATGTCCTCATTTTTCAGGAATGCTTGAAACAAACGGTCACATTTTTCTGAGGTTATTCGTCCTTTTTGAATGTCATTTCCTAGGCTTTCTCTAGATAAGATATGAACAACCCGGAAACGGTCCATGTAGTTGTTTTTCAATGCTTCAATTTCTTCACGGAAAATAATGCTGCTAAAACCCTTGTTTCCAAAAAATAGGTGAATGGAGCTTTTTGATTCTTGCTGAAGTATCGTTTTTGCAATAGAAAGAATTGGTGTAATGCCACTTCCCGCTGCAAAAAGCACAAATGTCTGGTTGTTATCATCGTCCGGTGTGACACAGAAATTTCCTGCAGGCGTCATCACATCCATAGTTTGACCACTTTGAATGTTCGTGTTCGCATAGGTCGAAAATTTTCCACCTTCTACTTGTTTAATGGCTACTCTCCATTCATTTTCGTGAGGTGCCGAACACAAGGAATACGATCGACGTACTTCTTCACCTTCAATCGTTGTTTTCAAGGTAAGGTACTGTCCTGCAAGAAAATAGTAATCTGATTTCAGATTTTCTGGAACCTCAAATGCGATAGAAACGGTGTCTTCTGTTTCGCGCCGTACATTGGAAGGTAGTGATTTCGTTTCATGCAAGGGTCATACTTCTGTAGCAAATGAGTCGTCAAGGACGTAAATATTTCGCTTTATTCATGAACA
Organism: Cryomorphaceae bacterium; assembly: GCA_021300505.1. Classification (GTDB taxonomy): domain Bacteria; phylum Bacteroidota; class Bacteroidia; order Flavobacteriales_D; family Crocinitomicaceae; genus M0103. Next base: position 8,074 of record JAJTDQ010000054.1, on the reverse strand, counting down.
CCTTTTCTCCTTAGTTGTTCATTCGAATGGGTACTTTTAATTACATTTGTCTAACTAAGCCAAAGAGCGATGAAAGAGGTGAACATTACAGAGTTGGAACGTAGATTTCAAGAGAAAATCGATCAGGACATCAAGATTGAACCAAAGGATTGGATGCCGGATGACTACCGAGATACGCTGATTCGACAGATTTCTCAGCATGCACATTCAGAAATTGTTGGGATGTTGCCTGAAGGAAATTGGATTACACGTGCACCAAATCTTCGTCGCAAAGCTGTCCTTTTGGCTAAAGTTCAAGATGAAGCCGGTCACGGTTTGTACTTGTATTCAGCTGCTGAAACATTGGGTGCTGACCGTGAGGAAACCATCGATGATTTGCACAGTGGAAAAGCAAAATATTCGTCGATCTTCAATTATCCAACATTGACTTGGGCCGATATGGGTGCCATCGGTTGGCTAGTGGATGGAGCAGCAATCATGAATCAAGTGCCTTTATGCCGTTGTTCCTATGGTCCGTATGCACGTGCAATGGTGCGTGTTTGTAAGGAGGAATCTTTTCCAATCCATGAAATGGAAAATTAAACGTTCAACGAATGATGAATTGAGACAACAATTTGTGGACGTCACTGTTCCTCAAGCGGAAATGATTGGATTGACTGTTCCAGATGCTGATTTGAAATTCAATGAAGAAACTGGACATTATGAATACGGCGAAATCAATTGGGCAGAATTTTGGGAGGTTGTGAAAGGCAATGGGCCGTGTAACAAGGACCGCATTGACACGCGCAGAAAAGCAAAAGAAGAAGGACAATGGGTACGTGAAGCAGCGACTGCTTTTGCGCAAAAGCGTGCAGCCCGAAAGTCAGCATAAGAATTAAAATTGGATGGAAATGTCAAGTAAGGAATGGCCATTGTGGGAAGTGTTTATTCGTGGTAAACAAGGCTTGAATCATAAACATGTTGGAAGTCTGCGTGCTGCGGATGCTGAAATGGCACTCGAAAATGCCCGCGATGTGTACACGCGACGTTCAGAAGGAATCAGTATTTGGGTGGTTGAATCAAACAATGTGTTTGCCTCTGATCCATCTGAATCACAAGAGTTTTTCGAACCTGCAGATTCTAAAATCTACCGTCATCCAACGTTTTATGATGTGCCAGATGGTATATCTCACATGTAATTGCCAAGTAAGATGAATGAAGCACATGTTGATTTCGTTTTGCGCATCGCTGACGATAGTTTAATTCTCGGTCATCGCTTGTCTGAATGGTGTGGTCATGGTCCCATACTTGAAGAGGATATCGCAATGACAAACATTGCCTTGGACTTAATTGGTCAGGCGACAAGTCTTCTCAACCACGCTGCAGCATTGCAAGGTGAGGGCAAGACTGGTGATGATTTGGCATTTCTACGTTTTGACCGTCAATACCGCAATCTATTGCTCGTGGAGCAGCCAAATGGCGACTTCGGGATGACAATGATGCGTCAGTTTTTGTTCGACGCTTACAGAACTATTTTGTTTGAACGCTTGCAATCAAGTTCGGATGAAATGATTGCAGCGATCGCTGAAAAATCTTTGAAGGAAACGAAATACCACTTGAAACACTCTTCTGAATGGGTCATTCGATTGGGTGATGGAACGGAAGAATCACATAACCGAATTCAAGAATCACTGAACACTTTGTGGCGCTATACCAATGAGTTGTTCTATGCTGATGCTGTGGATGATGAGATGCGCAACGCTGGAATTTTACCTGATTTATCCGAACTGCGTGAGCAGTGGGAGAAAACGGTAAACCATGTTTTTGATGAGGCAACATTGACGATTCCTACAAACAATTGGAAACAGGAAGGTGGTCGCAAAGGAATGCATTCTGAACACCTTGGCTATATTTTGGCGGAAATGCAGTATATGCAGCGCGCTTATCCAAACATGGAATGGTAACGACCTCTGATATCTGGCGCTGGCTTGAGGAGGTTTCAGACCCTGAAATTCCTGTATTGACCGTGGTAGATTTGGGAGTCATTCGTTCGGTTGAAACAGATGGGACGAATGCACATATCGTGATTACTCCGACCTATAGCGGATGTCCTGCCATGAAAATGATCGAAGATCAAATCATTGAAAAATTGAAGGAAAAGGGTGTTGACATGTGCACTGTTGACCTGACTTTATCCCCAGCATGGACGACCGATTGGATTACAGAAGAAGGAAAAAACAAGTTGCGTGAATATGGCATTGCACCACCGGAGAATGAGCCAGACAAAATGGTGTTGTTCGCTAAGCCAACGGTTGTTCCTTGCCCGAAATGCGGTTCATCGAATACGCGAATGATTTCATTATTTGGAAGTACGGCATGCAAAGCGCATTACCAGTGCAACGATTGTCTAGAGCCTTACGATTACTTCAAGTGTTTGCGGTAATTCTCTAAAGTACTTGAATCAATTTCACGTCAAAAATCAACACTGTATTTGGTGGAATTGAGCCACTTCCGCTTGGTCCATAACCTAAAGCAGATGGAATCAACAATTTACCATATCCACCTTCTTTAAAATAGGGGATACCCGATGTCCATCCAGAGATTACCGATTGCAAAGAGAACTCTATGCCCGCAGGTACGCTCGAATCGAAAATTTCACCATTCGTAAAATATCCTGTGTAAGCTACCTTCACCGTTGAAAAACTATTACAAGATGCGCCCGTACCTGGATTTTCAATGACCACATACAACCCTGAACTTGCTTTTACAGCGGTTAATCCGTTATCGGCAATGTATTGTTGAATAATTTGTTCATCCGTAATGGCTTGTTGTTCGGCTTTTTTCTTAGCGCAAGAACTGAATAAAAAGAGCAAAAGCAAAGGAGCTGCAAGGTATTTCATGGTTCAGTTTTTTGGGTAAATGTACAGATTTAGTTTTCTACTTGGTTTGTATATTTTAATGAAAGATGCGTATCAATGGTGAAAAGTTCTCCAAAATCCCTTGATTGTAGATTTCCATCTGATAGAAATTCAATACAATCAAGGCAATACCAATTATGGGAATGCTCCATTTCAATCGGTCGAATGCCATTGTTTTGTCTACCATACAGGCCAAAGCCAATGCGAAAACGGGGTAACTTTGCGTCAATGCTCTGGTGGAGTAACTTGCGCCATAACGCCAATCGGACCATGAGATGACGATCCAAATATTCAGTAAGCAAAAGGTCAAAACAGCTTTTCGGAATGGGTGTTTTTTCATGAAAAAGAATCCAGCAACCATAGCGAGGGCAATAGGCGTATAGAAAAACCATCCTTTTTCATGTCCAAATAAAACGCGCCACCATGGATTGAGGAAGAACCATTTGCTTCCCACATCAAACACAAAACTTCCTGTGCTGTATTTCCAATACAATAGCTGTGGCAAAATCCCAATGATGCCACCACCAATCACCGCTGCCAGGTGCAGTGGATTTTTCTTTAAAAACTGAAATTTGCTTAGTCCATGCTTTTCCTTATCCCAAATCCAAAGGATGGGAATGAAGATGAGAATCAATTCCGTAGGTCGGGAAATGACAGCAAGACCAGAAAGTAAACCCAGCAACAACGCGGTATTCCATCGCGGGCTGTTGTGCCAGCGAATGGTCAGCCATAGAATCAAGGAGTATAAAGGGAAAATATACGCATGACTCATGGCACCATCAACAGAAACATATTGGATGAGGTTCGAGCAAAGGCAAAGAAGTAACAAGGTGATGGCCGTGATTTGTTCATTGAAATAGTGAAGTAGCACTTTTCTGAGGAAAAATAGTCCGACAAAAAACCAAAACAAGGCACCAAACATAATCGCGTACTGATAGGGTGCTGAAAATCCGTCCTGAGGTGCACCACTAATTTTTGCTGATAGGTGTCCGAGTGCAAAGAAGGGGCTTTCCATAATCGCCACGCCTGACAAATACTTGAATGTGTATTGGCCATTTTCCAAAGGCATTGCTTGATAAAACCACCCACCAGAAACGTGATAGGTCGAGTCGATTTTTCCAAACCATTTGAGTTCTTTGACATCGTCGTAAATGAATGTCGCAGGTAGGTACATGTAATACCCGAGTGCATCCCAACTTGTGGCATTGTATCCATTGACATCATTGTTGTGGCTATAGCGAAAACGTTGCGCGACAAAAATTGAGGCAATCACGAAAACAGCAACGAGGGAAATACTTTTGAATGGTGAAGAAAACATGTTGGTGCTGAAATGTTAGGACAATGAAAAACGCCCCGAAGGGCGCTTAATGAGATGTTATCCAAGGAATGGGTAGCGGTAATCTGTTGGCGGTACAAACGTTTCCTTGATTGTACGTGCAGAAACCCAACGTAACAAGTTCATAGCTGCACCTGCTTTGTCATTGGTCCCCGAACCTCTAGCACCTCCAAATGGTTGCTGACCAACAACTGCCCCTGTAGGCTTGTCATTGATGTAGAAGTTCCCAGCTGCGTTTTCCAATTTCTTGGTAGCCAATTGAATGGCATAACGGTCGTTTGAAAGAATTGAACCTGTCAAGGCGTATTCTGATGTTTGATCGAGCATTTCCAATGTTTCCTCAAAGGCATGTTCATCGTACACATAAATTGTCAAAACAGGTCCGAAGATCTCTTCGCACATGGTTCTGAATTTCGGATTGCTTGTAACAATTGTCGTAGGTTCAATGAAATACCCTTTTGATTTGTCGTAGCTTCCACCTGTAATGATTTCAGCATCAGACTGTGTTTTACAGTAGTCGATATAACCAGCGATTTTATCAAAGGCACGTCCATCAATTACAGCGTTCACAAAGTTGCTCGTGTCCTCTGGGCTTCCAAGTTTGAACGAGTTCACTTGTTCAACATAGATGCGTTTCACTTCAGGCCAGATGTTCGAAGGAACATAAGCTCTCGATGCTGCAGTGAACCATGATAAAGTCCTTACCACCCGTTTCACCAACGATCCGTGGATAGGTGCGGAAATGGTCAAGGTTATTTCCAATTTGTTTCCAAAGGTTTTTAAACACAGCTGTTGAACCAGTGAAATGTAATCCTGCAAAATTCTTGTCTGAGAAAATCACTTCACCTGCAACGGGACCATCCACTGTAATCATATTGATGACACCGTCAGGCACGCCAGCGGCTTTGAAAAGCTCCATAATCACTTGTGCAGAATACACTTGGGATTCAGCGGGTTTCCATACCACGACATTTCCCATCATTGCTGGTGCTGCACAAAGGTTAGCAGCGATAGATGTAAAGTTGAATGGAGTAATAGCGAACACAAATCCTTCCAATGGGCGGTACTCCAAGCGGTTCCACATTCCTGGCAAAGATTCAGGTTGTTCCTTATAAATCTGGGTCATGTATTGCACATTGAAGCGGAAGAAGTCAATCAACTCACATGCTGCATCAATTTCTGCTTGGAAAACGTTTTTCGATTGCGCCAACATCGTTGATGCGTTCATTTTATCGCGGAATGGTCCAGCCAATAAATCTGCAGCCTTCAAGAAGATTGCTGCACGCTCTTCCCAAGGAAGAGCAGACCATTTTTCACGAGCGGCCATTGCACAGTCGATTGCTGAACGAACATTTGATGCGTCACCCATGTTAAAATGTCCAAGAACTTTTGCATGCTCATGGGGTGCTGTCATTGCCTGCTTTTGTTCAGTTCTCACCTCTTTACCACCAATGTACATTGGCACATCGATCGGTTCTTGTTCATACATTTCGCGGTATTTACGCAATAAACTCTCGCGTTCTGGTGAACCCGGCGCGTAACCTTTAACAGGTTCATTCTTCGCTACCGGCACATGGAAAATGGCATTTGACATGATAAAAATTTTTTGTAAAAGTAGTTATTTCTTGGGTTACAAGGATTTGATTCCGGAGGCAATTAAGAATTTGATCCCTTCCGGAATTTGATGCCATATTGGACAAGTGACACAAGACAAAGGACAATAGACTTAATTGTACTTCGTGAAGGCTGTAATAAATTGATATTGGGGACAATTGACAATTAAATGCCGTAGGGAATTCCGAAATTTGTTACTAATAACTCGTAATTAGTAACTCGTAATTTTCAGGAGGTCTTTAAACCTTATACTAGTTCATTTTCCCGTGATAAACGAGGTCGAACCGCGGGATTTTGGATTTGAAGAGTGTGCCGTTTTGCATGTTCAGGAAAGTGTAATATCCTTCCATTTTTCCAATTTCTGAAAAGAGTTGGCAACCTGAAACATAAGAGAATTGTTGACCTGAATGTAAAATAGGCTGCTCTCCAACAACACCTGCTCCACTCACATATTCGTGTAAACGCAATGAGTCAAAAATGTGCCATTCCCGATGTAGTAGCTGAATAGAGAAATCATTGGTGTTCACAATGGTGATTCGGTAGTTGAAAAAATAAGTTCCTTCAACAAGATCCGAAAGGTCTGGGCGAAATGTCGTTTCAACCTGAATACCTACTCCTGCGCTGATTTCGTTGTACATAGAATCAATTTTGTAAGTGAAAGTTAGTTTATTTTTTTATTCTCCCAAAATTATTTTTTGAGGAGTTTTTCAATGCCTTTTCTTCAAAATGATTTTGTTATCTTTATGTCGAAACCTGCAAAAATGAAAATACATCTAACCCTCTTTGTAACAATTGCTACGACCATTTTGTTTGGTCAAACCGAGCTTCCTGCAAATTCTCGCGCTGATATTCAGTTGATTCTGAAAGATGTTCAAGCCAATAAAGGTGTTGCTTCTGTGCTAATCAAAGAGCGATTTGCTGTGTACACCATGAATGGGATTGATTATGCCTCGTTTTTAGGAAAAAAGAATGATGGATTTTCAAAAAGCACATTAACAGCCCAAGGAATCATCATTGGTGCTGTGGTCAACGATGTAGTGAGTTTGAAAATTCCTGTTTCGTTATTGACTCCGAATATGTCTTTAGTTGGAATTACTCAACTTCAATTGTCCGGAAAAATTAAACAGTCGTTAGACAAAGCTGTCAAAGATGTACATGCGGATAGCGTTCATCAAGGCATTGGTTTACCTCAAGGATACACGGGGAAAAATGTGTTAATCGGGATTACTGACTGGGGATTTGATTATTCTTCGCCAATGTTCTATGATACGCTGATGCAAAACACGCGAATTTTAGCTGCATGGGATCAGTTTAAAACAAGCGGCCCAGCACCAGTGGGGTTTGGTTATGGAACAGAGTATTCATCTCAACCAGAGTTCATTGCGGCAGGGGCTGATACGGCAAATATCTACAGCTATGCCACTCACGGATCGCATGTCGCGGGCATTGCTGGCGGAGGTGGGGCAGGAACGGCATACCGCGGTGTTGCTTTTGAAGCACAATATCTTTTTGCTACTTTCTTAGTGGATGAAGGAGCTGTCTTTGATGCGTGGGAATGGATGTATCAAAAATCTTTAAGTGAAGGAAAACGCTTGGTGATCAATATGAGTTGGGGATTGTACCATTTTGGAACGCTAGATGGGAATTCATTGTTAAGTCAGGCAATTGATAATTATTCAGACCTTGGCGTCGTATTCTGCAATTCAGGAGGAAATAATGGAAATGTGAATTTTCATTTGAGCAAGCAGTTTAATGCTGATGTGTTGCGATCACGGATTGAGTTCTACTCCTATGCATCCAATCCAAACATGTGGGGACAGAGTATTCACATGTGGGGCGAACCAACTAAACAATTTAGTTCAGGCATTCAGGTGTACAATTCATCAGGAACACTGGTAAATGAAAGTCCTTATTATTCGACGCTAACTACAACGTCATATATCGATACATTTTTGGTTGTTAATGCCGATACAGTGTGGTACAACATCTCTGCCGACGCAGCTCATCCACAAAATGGGAGACCTCAAATGCGCTTGCGTGTAAGATGCACGAACACTGGATTTCGCGTACTGTTGAAATCTCAAGCAGATAGTGGTTTGGTGCATTATTGGAATGTAACAGAATTGTCTACGGATGTCGGAAATTGGGGAATGCCTTTCTCTGTGTATGGCGTTGGAACGACAGCTGGAAATACACAACACGGTGTTTCAGAACCTTCGGTCACAAC
>JAJTDQ010000053.1 GCA_021300505.1 Cryomorphaceae bacterium | reverse complement strand
GAACGTCCCAAGGTTAGCTCGTCAGCATATTGCAATTCAGTTCCTACAGCAACGCCTCGGGATAATGCCGTGATTAAAATCCCCGATCCACCTAGCTTCTTGTAGAGATAAAAATTTGTTGTGTCACCTTCCATTGTTGGACTCAAAGCGAAAATTATTTCACTTACAGCATCCAATGAGGCTCGGTTAATTAATGATTGAATGTTCAAATCTGCAGGACCGATGCCGTCCATTGGAGATATGATCCCACCAAGTACATGATACACACCTTTGAAAGTTCCCGTAGATTCAATGGCCATCACATCACGTATATCTTCAACTACACAGATTTGAGCATGATTGCGCCGCTCATCTGAACAGATTTCACATAAAATTTGATCGGAAATATTGCCACAGACCTTGCATTCTTGAACATGCTTCTTCATGTCGGTGAAAGCATTCGAAAACAATTCTACAGCATCGTTGTCACGACGTAGGATGTTCAATACCAAACGTAAGGCTGTTTTCTTTCCAATTCCTGGGAGTGAGGACAATTGTTCTACAGCTTCCTCAATATACTTCGAATAAATCTTCACTTTGCCTGCTTTCGCCGATTACGTTCTTTGATCAATAAAGAAAGTTCACGACCCGTTTGTCCAGCTACAGAAGTGTTTTCATTTGCACGACGAATCAAGTAAGGCATAACCTCTTCCACTGGACCATAAGGAACATATTTGGCAACATTGTATCCCGCATGAGCCATATTGTAAGAAATGTGGTCACTCATACCTAACAATTGAGCACACCAAACACGTTGATCAGTTTTATCAATTCCTAATTTTTTCATCGTTTTCGCCAACACATGTGCACTGTCTTCGTTGTGTGAACCAGAACATAAAGCAGCGATGTAAATATTCTCTAAAATGTGTTCAACTGCAGCATTAAAGTCTTGGTCGCATTGTGCTTTGTTGGGTTGAATGGGCGATGGGTATCCTTTTTCTTGAGCTCGTTCACGTTCCTTTTCCATGTATGCCCCTCTCACCAATTTAATTCCGTAATGAAATTGTTCTTGCTTGGCAACCTCTAAATAAGTCTTCACAAAGGCCAATCGATCATGACGATACATTTGAACGGTATTGAATACAATTGCTTTCTTACGATTAAAAAGGCGCATCATATCGTGGGTAATAGAATCAATCGTATTTTGGATCCAGGTTTCTTCAGCATCGATAAAAAGTGGAACCTGCGCATCAAATGCGGCTTGACAAATTCGTTTGATTCTAGCCGTAACAATTTCTAAATCTGCAAGTTGTTGTTCAGTTAAGTTGTCTAGACCATTGTTTGCAGATTCCAAAACCCCAAATCGAGCAATTCCTGTTATCTTGAATACGGCGAAAGGTACATGATTGTCGTTTGCAGCGCGGTGAATCGTATCAATAATCTCATTTACTGTTGCATCGAAATCAGCTTCACTTGTTTTTCCTTCAACGGAATAGTCTAGAATAGTACCAATGCCGAATTTTCCAAGTTGAGCAATCGCATGATCACATTCTTTAATGGTTTCCCCTCCACAAAATTGTTTAAAAATGGTCTTCTTCACCATTCCACGAATGGGAATTCTGTAGCGAAAGCAAAAGTTAGTAAACCATTTGCCAAAGCGTACAAGACGCGGATTGCCAACCAACCGGAATAGAATATACGCTCGGCGTAAATCTCCGTTTGTTTTGCTGCCAAAGGCGATTTCAGTGTTATCGAATGTCAACATGCAACAAATTTAATGCTTTGCAGAAACAAAACTCCTTCCTTTCTACTCTTTCCTTACATTTGTCAACCTACGGAAGTAAAAATGAATTCAGAACAACTATTAAGGGCCTGTCAAATTGAGAATGGATCATTGATGGACTCGAGTTTTCAGTCATTTCTAAATGACAATTATTCGACATCTAGAATTGTAATTATGGTGGATGAAAATACCCATGATTATTGTTTGGAGTATTTATTGACCTCCTTCGATCAACTTGCAGAAGCCGAGGTGATGTTGTTGCCTGTAGGTGAGGAGAACAAGGTGCTAGAGGTTTGTTTTCAAGTATGGGAAGCCCTAACAGAATATGGTGTTGGACGAAATGATTTAATCATCAATCTGGGTGGTGGTGTTGTCACAGATATGGGGGGCTTTATTGCTGCTGTGTACAAAAGGGGAGTAGATTTCATTCAGATACCTACAACACTTTTAGGAATGGTTGATGCTTCAATTGGGGGGAAAACTGCGATTGACTTGGGCATTTATAAAAATCAATTGGGGGTATTTAAATTGCCTCTCCGTATCTATGCAGATCAAGGATTTTTGGAGACATTACCGGATCAGGAGATTTTAAACGGATTTGCTGAAATGCTAAAACATGCCTTGATTTCATCTGTTGACATGTGGGGTGATTTGAAAGCTATTATAACTTTGGATGAGATGAAAGATGCCAGACGCATCGCAAATTCTCAAGCTGTAAAATGTCAGGCTGTTTTGGATGATCCATTGGACAATGGTCAACGTAGAAATTTAAATTTTGGACATACCGTAGGTCATGCACTTGAAGGGTTTTATTTGGATTCCTTAGTGCTTTCTCATGGTCACTGCGTGGCACTTGGAATGGTGGTAGAATCCCAAATCTCTTTTGCCAAAGGATTTTTAACTCAAAATGAATTGTTGGAGATTTCCACAACGGTGTGTCGATGGTTTGATATCCCAGTATTGGATGCAGAGTCATTTGATTCATTAATTTTGTTGATGCAAAATGACAAGAAAAATTCAACGAACAAAATTCTTGGTTGTGCATTGAAGGGAATTGGAAATTGTACTTGGAATGTGGAATATTCCACGGATGAAATAAAAAATGGACTTAAATATTTACTTGCGCTAAAATAGACTAACATGTTAATTACTATTATTTTATTGATTTTTACCGTTATCGTAGTTCCTTTTGTGTCTTTCTATTTCGGCACCCCGTTGAATGAGGTTCAGAACCATGTGTTATTTGGTGCTTCTTTGATCGTGAGTGGAGTTATTGCCTATTGTTTTTTAATTGGCGAACTCTCAAAAAATAATTCCCAGGTAGATAAACTTTGGAGTATTGTTCCGATCGGATATGTCTGGTACATGACGATTGAAGGAGGAATGAATGAACGCATGGTGCTCATGGCAATTTTAGTTTCTATCTGGGGATCGCGATTAACCTTCAACTTTGCGCGTCGCGGTGCCTACACATGGCGTTTTTGGGCTGGAGAAGAGGATTATCGTTGGGAGATTTTACGCAAACGGCCAGGGTTCAATAATCGATTTGTATGGATGATATTCAATCTGTTATTTATCTCTGCTTACCAAAATGTATTGATTTTCTTATTCACGCTTCCGATCTTGGCAAGCCTTGCTGACAATACCAATCCTCTAGGGATTGCGGATTACGCCTTGGCAGGTATATATATTACGTTGGTGATTATCGAATTTATTGCTGATCAGCAACAGTATGATTTTCAGACTGAAAAGCATCGTCGTTTGAAGGAAGGGTTGCCGTTGGAACAGTACGAAAAAGGCTTCGTTTCGACAGGCTTGTGGTCTATTGTGCGCCACCCTAATTACGCGTGTGAGCAGGCCATATGGGTAGTGTTTTATTTCTTCAGCGTTACGGCAACGGGCGAGTGGATCAACTGGTCGGTAGCAGGATGTGTCCTTCTCATTATTTTATTCAAAGGAAGTTCAGATTTCTCTGAAGATATTTCTGCAAATAAATATCCTGAGTACAGTGAATACCAGCGCAGAGTTCCGAGATTTATCCCGTTCATGAAAGGAATAAAGTCTTAATTTTTCAGGGCGATTAGGCGCTTTTTAACGTCCTCTAGGCGTTGAATTAATTCTTCGTTTTCGCTCAACTGAGGCGCATTTTCAACTGATTTCTCAATTGGTGCTTTACTCTTTAGTGCGCGTTTTGCTCCATCCAATGTATAGCCGTTGGTCTTAACGAGTTGATAAATCTTGTTAAAATTGACAATGTCCTTAGGGGTAAACATTCGGTTTCCTTTCTTGTTTTTCTTGGGCTGAACAAAACCAAATTCCTTCTCCCAAAATCGTATTAGCGAGGTATTTACATCAAACATATCGGCCACTTCGCCGATGGTATAATAGAGTTTTGTCAGTGTTGAAGGATCAATCATCTTGGATGTATTGTTTTCATGGTCCCGAAAATAATTATAATTTTGCACCCATTATGCAGTGCAGAACGCTCACAGTAAAATATTTATTGGTGCTCTTTTGTTTCTTGAGTTTAAATTCATTTGCTCAATCCGTTGGAAATGAATTAGATTTAAACCAAACGACGGGCAATCTAGCTGACACCATTAAGAAAAATAGTGAACAGGTAGATCAAATTATCTCTTTTGCTAAAAAATTCTTAGGCACCCCTTACCGTTATGCGGGTACAACACCATCAGGATTTGACTGTTCAGGATTCATCTCGTACGTCTTTGGAAATTTTGGTTTCAATCTCATCCACTCGAGTTATGGAATGGCTGAATTGGGTGAAACAGTAAAGTTGGCAGACATCCAACCTGGTGATTTATTGTTTTTCAAAGGAAGCAATATCAATTCAACACAGGTTGGTCACGTTGCCATGGTCACAGAAGTAAGACCTGATGCGATTTTGTTTATCCATTCCGCAACAGGTGGGGTGATGATCAACAATTTCAAAACGAGTAAATACTACATTTCTCGGTTTATAAAAGCCAAGCGATTAGACTACGGTCAAGAGCGTTAACGAACCACATTTCATCTTTTTTGTTCTATCTTCAGCCAAAGTTTTGAAGAATGGAGAATGCCCAAACAAGTGTTTTTAGCAATCAGCGACGCCAATGGTTGTTCGTTTTTCTTGCTGGACTATTCATTACCAATGCTGTAACGGCGGAACTCATCAGTAACAAGCTGATTGAAATACCTGTTTCGTTTTCACTTGGAGACATAAAATTTGGGCCATTTACGACGATCGTTGGGGTTCTACCTTGGCCTATTGTCTTTATTTTAACGGATATTTTGAATGAGTTTTATGGTCAGAAAGCTGTTCGTCGTTTGTCTTGGATTACAGCGATTCTGATTGCTTATTGCTTCATTGTGGTTGGTTTTGCCTTGAAAATTCCAGCGAAAGAAATACCTGGTTCCAATCTAGCGGGCGACGCGGAGTTTACAAAGGTTTTTGGACAAGCTCAATTGGTCATCGTAGGAAGTATAGCGGCCTTCTTGATTTCTCAACTTTTAGATGCTGTACTCTTCGAACGCATTAAGAAACGCACAGGGAACAAATACATTTGGTTGAGAAGCACAGGAAGTACAGTTGTTTCGCAACTGATCGATTCTATTGTGGTATTGTATATTGGGTTTGTGCTGCCAGGATCAATCAGTTTCAATGATTTTCTTTCTATTGCGCCTACGAATTACTTCTTAAAGTTGCTCATTGCTTTGTCTTTGACGCCAATGATTTACCTTGCTCATTATCTCGTAAGAAAATACTTAGGCAAACATCACGAGGTTTTTTGACGTCGGAATAAGTGCCAAGTAAGATAGAGCATCGATGTTATTGCAAATCCAGCGGCAATCAAGAAGGTTGTCTTAACACTTGCAATTGAATTATCATAACTGAATAATGTGAGTGCAGACCCCGTCATGATTCCAATTTCGAGGGCAATGAACATGGTGCCTGAGCCCACGCCACGACGTTCGGGGTGACTTAAATCTGCTGTCCAAGCAAAAAGAGTTGGACTTGAAATTCCTGTAGCAACACCGAAAACAATTGCGGCTACTCCATAGGAGAATATACTGTCTGCAGCCCCTAAAAGAAACATGCTAATTGTTAGAAAACCAAAGCCAATAAGCAAAGTTTGTCGTCGACCAATCCGATCGGATAGGGAAGATGAAAAAAGTCGGATGACAATGGTAGCGATGACGTAAATTCCGAAAAACCATCCTTTATTGGTTATTCCCAAGTATTCTGACATATCCGGTGTGACAACAAAGATAATTCCGGAGCATACTGCCGACAAGGCCATTACCATGGCGGCGGGAAGAACACTAGGCTCGAAAACATCTTGCCATTTGAGCAGGAGTAACTTCGGTTTGAAAGCTTCCTGTTTCTCTAAGGTTTCTTCTACATAATACATGAGTATTCCCGATAGCACAGCGATTGATGCTGAAATGAAGAATAAGTTGGTTAATCCTAAAGTATCTCCAATAAGCGACCCCAGAGATTGGCCAACACCAATTCCTAATGAAATGAATGTGCCCCAAATCCCCATACCTTGACCACGTTTTTCTTCAGGAAGGATATCTGTGATGAGCGCTGTAGCTCCAGTGGGTGAAAAACCAACGCTGAATCCATGTATGAAACGCAAGGCTAAGAAAAACCAAATTGAATAAGATAGTGGATAGAGCAAAGAGGTGACAAAGCAAATTACCAAACCAAAGAAGATTACTTTTTTTCGTCCAATAGTGTCAGATAGTTTCCCTGAGAAGGGACGAGCAAGTCCAGCTGAAATCGTAAAAATGGTGATGATCAGTCCTTTGTATTCTGCGCCATCAAGTAGTGTGATGAAGGTATTCAATTCAGGCATGATGAGATTAAAACTCGTCATGAACAAAAACATACCTATACAAACAATCCAAAAATTGCGACTATATCGCTCAAACATGGCGCAAAGGTAAGCTTAAGAAATCAGTCCTGATGAGTGAAGTGCTTAAAATGTCAAGATTAGAACATACCTTCGCATTGAGGTGTTTAATAAGAAACGAAAAATATGATTCAAGAAGCAACGTTGGGAGCAGGATGTTTTTGGTGCATTGAAGCCTGTTACAAGGATTTAGAAGGTGTAATTGATGTTTACCCTGGATATGCGGGTGGACACGTTGAATTTCCAACTTACAAGGATGTGTGCAATGAAACTACGGGACATGCAGAAGTGGCACGCGTTGTCTTCGATGATGAACGAGTATCTTTTGATGAAATCTTAAGGGTATTCTGGTTTGTTCATGATCCCACTCAATTGAATCGTCAAGGTAATGATGTCGGTACGCAATACCGCTCGGTAGTTTTTTACCACAACGAAGAGCAGAAAGAAAGTGCTGAGGCGTACAAATCTAAGTTAAACGAAGAGAAGGTGTGGGAAAAGGCAATTGTTACAGAGATTACACCAATGACTAACTTTTTCCGAGCCGAAGATTATCACCACGATTATTACGCAAATAACCCTGGTAACCTATACTGTCAAGCAGTTGTTCGACCGAAGGTAGAAAAGTTCAAGAAAGTATTTTCAGCGCAGTTGAAGACCAACCCCTGAGTTTTACTTATAGATTGTTTGATTCGCCGTTGGCTGCCATTTCAGCTTCATACACTTGAAGTGCTTGCATTTGAGTAGGTGACAAAAACCATCCGTATCGCTCCAAACGAGCAGCGTTGTTGCTTATCAGAATATCTGATTTTTGTTCCTCAGAGAAATTGGTGCTCGAACGAATACCGTCATTTTTCATGGCGATACCTAAATTAATCTCTTCCATTTTAACAACCTGATCTGCAGTCAATGATAAAACAGTTGTCAAGGCAACTGTGTATGCATTTGCACGAACTTCAGGTGTTGCCGACTGAGCATTCGCAATAGACATTCCTAAGAAAAGTACGCTTGCGGTGATGAACATTTTGAAAGTTTTCATGTCAATTTAGATTAATTTGATGCTAGTTGTCAATAAGACGTACGAATATAGGAACAAGTGGCTTTGCTTCAACAATAAAATGCAATAAATTCGCTGTCAAGTAATTTTTTCATGGCTATCCGTGCTGTTTTCTTTTCATTTATTCTGCTCATAGGCATGAGTTCTTGCGCGGTCGTTGATAGTATTCAATACGGCGCAGATCTTGAAGATTTGAACAAAAAAGGACTTGACTCAATACCAAGTTGGGTTTTTGAAGATACAAATACAAAGGTACTTCGCTTGTATGGGAATTCCCTCGATTCACTGAGTTACCGTATTGGTGAATTGGTCAATTTAGAGGAGTTGTATCTCGGAAGAAATGACTTGAAAACCTTGCCGCCTGAGATTGGAAAGTTGAAAAAGTTGCGTATTCTTTCTGCTCAATACAATGAAATAGAACAGCTCCCAAAAGAAATCGGAGAACTCGAGGCGTTGGAACAATTGATCCTCAACCAAAACGAATTGAGATCCTTGCCGAGCACCCTTGGTCAATTGAAAAATCTTCAAATGCTTCAATTGAAATACAATTTTCTCGATAGCCTCCCAACGTCGATTGGAGAATGCCAAAAATTACAATTCATATACCTCAATCGGAATAATATACTGGCCTTACCAGAATCGTTGTCAGATATTACTGGATTAAAAGAAATATACATGGCCGGTGCTGGTCAAATGACGGATGTGCCAGAAGTCTTGTGCAAAATAAGAATGTTGGAAGTCCTCGAGGTGGATCAATATACGCTATTACCGACTTGTTTCATTGTAAGACAGACGGGAATACTAACGATTATTCGTCGATGACGAGCTCTTATCGCTAATGATCGCATACATGAGTACAATGTCGTAGGCGAAATGTGCAGATATGCTGAACCACAAACCGAAATGATTAAAGCCAATGGAGATGATCAAAATGAAGGGGAGAACGACCATACCATACAAGGACATGAGCGGCTTTTTAATACTGAAATACCCATGTATGGCAATGAAAAACAAAGAGGTAATCCAAATTCCTGCATAGTATTGCATCCCAGATCGAAACAAGATCTCTTCACCAACACCCGCGCAAAGAGAAAGGAAAAAACCATCAATATAATTCAAATTCATTGCTTTGATTGCATGCTCAAATTTTAAAGGAATGCGATCAAAGATGGGCGCCTTCAAAAGAAGTATGGCAATGTAGGCATATACAATTCCAAATTCAAGCCCGTACAAAATTGGAATCGACTTGAAGTTTTTCACTTGAAAGAAATCGGCGTAATCCATCCCTTCAAAATAATGCATCCAGAGCATGGACGGCAGGGGAAAGGCGAGGAGCGTGATTAGCCCCATAAGATAAATGTACCGTTTAGACATAGTTTTTAAAGTTCAGAAACTTATCTCAAACTACAAAATAAAAAAGGCCGACATTCCTGCCGGCCTTTCCTATAATTTACCCCATTTAATCGGGTACACTGACCGCGTCATTGGTGAGGCAAATACCTTTGTTATAGGTGAAGACACGTCCGACAATCGTTGTTCCATATTCGCGACCATCAATCCATGCTCGTTTTGTCTTAACAGGAAATTGGTTGTTGTACACCTGTTGACGAACTTGAGCAACTACGGTGATAATTGAGGTTGACGTCATTTCATCCAACGAAATACGCATAATTCTAATATTGGACAGCACATTACCGTCGATCATGTGATTAAAAAGACGAACAATCGGATTTCCTTGATCGTCACGAGGTATATCCTCAAACCGTTTGGATACATTTGCGGATAAGTCGTTCATGTAAAATCCTTTATTCATCACGTTCTTGGTAACTGCCACAGATTGCTGGCCCCGTTGGTAATTCGGGTTCTTGAAGATTTTCAAACTTCATCAGTTGATTGTCACCTGGAGCAATAGACTCCTTTTCACACGAATAAACAGAGATGCTAATCGCACTTAAGGTGACAAAGAAGGCTAAAAATGCATAGAATAAATTTTTCCTTTTCATGGTAGAGTGATTTATTGGTTCACTCAAAGGTCTTTCAATCATTCCTCTGAATAAATGATCGATATCAGTTTTTAATGCGACTTATTCGCGGAGAGGAAAAATCAGTGGTGTTCTTGATACCCTACAGGAACTTTTTCACCTGCAGGAATAGATACGTTTAAAGTATTTTCTTGCGGTGGGATTGGACAAGAATAACGTTCCGAATAAGCACAGTATGGATTGTAGTTCAAATTAAAATCTAAAATGATGCTATCAGACTGCGGAATTCGTGCATCTAAAAAACGACCTCCGCCATAGGTTTCTTTTCCTGAAGAGGCATCCCGGAATGGGATAAACAAATAATCCTTGTTTTCTTTGCGCATCGCAAAATGAAAGAAACCGCTCAATTCCATATTTTGATAGACTGTTAAGCGACAAACAGTGTCGTGAATGGAAAAGTCAACATATCCAAAACGGCGATAAACAGGCCGACGTTCAGTAGAAGTAATCATCTTGAAGCGCTTGCCAATATCCTTCGTGAACTTCACTTGAATGCGGTAGTTGGTATCCACATCAAAATAGGATAAGCCTTGAAAATGATTGATTTCGGAGCGATTTAGAACTCCTGAAGTGGTGTCCATCAATTCAACCATGTGCATGATTCGAATTTCATCGATGGAGTCTATGTAACTTTGGCCAAAACTAAATGTAGATGAAAAAAGGGCAATAGAAAAAAAGAGGCCTTTCATCGTGATCCAAAAATTGTGCTTCCCACGCGAATCATCGTACTGCCTTCCGATACCGCAATGCTGTAGTCTCCGCTCATGCCCATTGATATTTCCTTGAAGAAATCATCTTCATGGAAATGTGATGTTTTAAGGACTTCGAAAGTGGATTTCAAGGATTGGAATTCTTTGTGGATCAAGTCTAAATGATCGGTAAATGATGCCATACCCATAATCCCAACGATACGGATGTTCTTCATAGACTTATACTCTTCTGAATTCAATAATTCAGTTGCTTCTGTCTCGTTCAATCCAAATTTTGTTTCTTCAGAAGCCACATGAAATTGAAGCAGGCAATCAATAACTCGGTTGCATTTGAGCGCTTGTTTGTTGATTTCGGACAATAACTTTAAGCTATCTACCGAGTGAATTAAGTGAACAAAAGGGGCAATATATTTCACCTTGTTGCTTTGTAGGTGACCAATCAAATGCCAATGAATGTCCTTTGGAAGGAGTTCATATTTCCCCACCAATTCTTGCACTTTATTCTCTCCAAATTCAAGCTGTCCAGCAGCGTAGGCGTCTAAAATGGCCTCGACAGGTTTTGTTTTAGATACAGCAACAAGGGTCACGGATTCATTTAGTTCCTTCCGAATGGATTCAATACGCTCTGCAATACTCATTCGTTGATATTATATATAGTAAGTCCACTTCGCAGTTTAGGTTCTACCCAAGTCGATTTCGGAGGCATAATCATGTGGTTGTCCGCTACACGTTTCACTTCTTCCATGGCTACAGGATAAAGAACGAATGCCACTCTGAATTTCGAGGATGCAATTTTCTCTTCCATTTTACTGATGGGCTCTGCACCACTTATAAACTCAATATTTTCGTCCGTTTTTAAATCATTGATCCCTAAAATCGGGTTGAGTACATACTGAGTTAAGATTTCTGCATCCAAGCAGTGCACGGGATGATTTTCATCTATGATGTTGTTATGGCATTTCAAGCTGTACCAATTCCCTTCTAGACACATGGATATAAGATGCTCGTGTTCAGGTTTTTGAAAAGTGCTCGTTGGCAGGACATCAAACGAAAGAGCTAATTTCGCAACAAATTCTTCTGGTGTGAGTCCGTTCAGTGTTTTCACAATTCTATTGAATTCTAGGATTTGAAGCACCTCTTCATCGATGAAAAATGCCAAGAAATAGTCTTCATTCGGGAATGCCGATTTTCCGTTTAATGTGCGTTGCTTTTTTAAACCAGCAGATGAAGCAGAGCGATGGTGTCCATCTGCAATGTAGGTCACAGGAATTTCTAAAAAGGCATCGCGCAATTTCGGTGTTAATTCCTGATTCACCACCCAAAGTTCATGTTTGATACGGTCTGTCGTAGTAAATTCATATTCAGACCTTACGGATGTGCATTCATTCAATAGCTGCTGTACGCCTTCATGGTGCGGATGTGCAAGTAATACCGGTTCCGCATTGTAGCCCACGATATCCAAGTAGTTGGTGAACTTTCGTCTGACGGTATATATAAAGATGTTCTTCGGTGTCTTGAAACAGAATCCCTTCTTCAATGAATTCTGCATACTTTTCCTTTACCAATTCAAAGCGTTCAGGAGAGTTTGGTGCAGTGTGCTTTTCACTTGCAAACTCAGGATTGATGATGCGAAGAAGAGTAAAAGGATTATCTTCCAATTTCGCCTTCAATACATTTTGCTTGTAGGAATAGTAGGGACGCGTAGCTACAAGATGTACTTTGTCACGTACAGGTCGTATTGCCTTGAATGGAGAAATTCGAGCCATCAGAATTCAGTATAAGTTCGGCTTAATTTTGTTTGCCGAATGTAGAAATAATGAGTGAGGCAAGTTCTTCTCCGATGCGGTCTTGTGCCTCAACCGTTGCAGCACCAATGTGAGGTGTACATGCAATTTTAGGGTGAGATAACAAGTCTTTTCGTGGATTTGGTTCATTTTCAAAAACATCCAATGCGCATCCTGCAACTTGTCCGCTTTCCAAGGCAGCGAGTAAATCATCTTCATTGATGACACCACCACGTGCGGCATTCACAAGCCGAACACCTTTTTTCATTTGTGCAAACTGTTCAGCCATAATTACTGCGGATCCATCTGCTTGTTTTGGCACGTGAATAGAAATGTAATCCATGTCGCCCAACACATCAGAAAGTGAAGTGCTAGGTGTAATTTCAACAGATGCGGATGCTCCATTTCCTAGTGGGATTTGCACAGCAACCGGCGTTGCTTTTTTATCAATGGCAATGACATTCATTCCACAACCTAGGGCATAGGAGGCAATGCTTTGTCCGATTCGTCCAAAACCGATGATTCCAAGCGTTTTACCACGAAGTTCAACGCCCTTCGCATAATTCTTCTTCAACGTCGAAAAATCCCCAGATTCCATCTGTTTGTAGGAGTCATTTAGGAAGCGCGACAAGGCAAAAAGATGACCCATCACCAATTCAGCTACTGATTGAGAAGACGAAGCAGGAGTATTAATCACTTGAATCCCTTTTTCACGCGCATAGGCAACATCGATGTTGTCCATACCGACACCACCACGACCGATTAATTTAACACCTGGACAAGCGTCAATGACTTCTTTACGCACTGTCGTTGCGCTGCGCACCAAAATCATTTCAATACCTTGTTCATTCACAGCTTTTGCCAAATCATCTTGTGCCACTTTTTCTGTAATTACAGTAAATCCTGCATCTTCTAAAAGTGATTTTCCCAAGGCGGAGATCCCGTCGTTTGCCAATATTTTCATAGTCAATATATTAGATTCAATTAGCCGTTTGTTCGCGTAAACTCGCGCATTACATCTACCAAAACTTGAACACTTTCAATCGGCAAGGCGTTGTACATTGACGCACGGTAACCTCCTGTCGAACGGTGACCTGGCAAACCTACGATGTCTGCAGATTTCCACAATTGATCGAAGGCTGCTTGATGCGTTTCATTGTTTAGCGTAAATGTTACATTCATTTTAGAACGATCCTCGCGCGCAACGGTGCCATTGAAAAGAGGGTTTGAATCAATCTCATTATATAGAAGTGCAGCTTTGGCATTGTTTCTTTGCTCCATTGCTTTTACTCCGCCATTTTCGATTATATTGCGTAAGTTCAACATGGCAACATAAACGCTGAATACTGGAGGTGTGTTCAGCATTGACTCTTTATCAACGTGTTGTTTAAGATCCAAGTATGTGGGCATAAATGGCGAAGTTGACTTGCCTAGAACATCATCTTTCACAATGTACAATGTAGCGCCAGCAGGACCTAGATTTTTTTGAGCACCTGCATAGATTAAATCAAAATCAGCAACATTTATCTCCTTCGAAAAGATATCAGATGACATATCGCAAACCAAAGGCAAATCTGTTTTGGGAAAAGCATGAAACTGCGTACCGTAAATGGTATTGTTTGAGGTGAAATGTATGAAGTCAGCATCCGAAGGTACAGTATAGTTTTTTGGTATGTACGAGAATTTTTTATCTTCTGAAGAGGCAAATACATTGACATCAATCCCAACTTTCTTTGCTTCCTTGATCGCACCTGAAGCCCATGTCCCTGTGTTGATGTAACCTGCTTTCTTTGAATCA